>DIWB01000017.1 GCA_002428385.1 Bacteroidales bacterium UBA6117 | reverse complement strand
CCAAACCTTTGTTTCAGCATCGCAGTGTCCATCCCTTCCGCATTGATCTGTACCGGGTTTATTATATCAAATCCTGCCTTTATAAAAAGATCCAGAAGCGATACTATCGATCCGCACGAATGCTTGAATGTCTTCCAGCCGGTGTTCTGATGGATCCAGTCGTTCATCTTTTTATAATACGGAACCCATAACCTGTCGAAAGCCTCAGGTGAACAAAATGTTGAGTTCTGGGTACCGAAATCGGCTCCGCATATATATACAACATCTATCCTGTTGCCCAGCACCCTGTAAAAGTCCTTCAGGTTCTCCACTGCAATATCAGTCTGCCTGTCAAATACCTCCCTCACAAGATCTTCACGTATCAGTGTCGACATGTACCATTCGGCAACTCCCCTTATTCCTTTCGGATCCTTCAGCTGGACCGCCGGAACCAGGGCAATATCACCAAGGGCCGTTCCTCCCAGATTCGCAACCACTGCCTTGCCGGATCCCTCAGCCTGCTTTATCTGTTTCTCCCAGAATTCAAGATCACGGGCCGTAATCCTTCCGAATTCTTCAAGATTGTCATCCGCTTTCAGGGTCGAATCATCGACAGGCCCCTGCCGCTCGATTGCATCGAAGAAATATCCGGTTTTTGGCATCATTGCGCTCGGGGGCGCCGAGGTGTCGCCTTCGGGATGGATTAACATGTCCCCGTTTTCATTGAAGGTATAATTGAACTCCCCCGGGAGCAGCACTTCCTGTCCCCAGAAAGTCCTGTGCAGTTTCCAGTCGCGGTTCGGGATCCCGAACATGTTCTTTTCTCCGCCGAAACCGATAACGTCGACTTTCATGGCTTTGACCAGATCTTCGTCAACTTCGCCAAGCATCTGGTACGGTTCAATTACCTTAACCGGCTTCTTCTCAAGACCGTAATAGTCTCTCAGTTTTTCGACAACCACGGCATGAATGCCTGTTACGGGGGCTGATCCAAAATCCACAACAACCCTCCCGGGCTGCCTGTGATTTACTGTTAACAGAAAGTTTTCCCTTGATGTGTTTGGCATGGCTTCAGGTTTTGCGGTATTTAGGATTTTTAAAGTTAAATTATTCCCGCGAAAATCAGCCGTACTCAAAAGGATTTTGTTGTCTGCCGTTTTTTGCCTATCTTATTACGGATCAATTGCCGCCGGCAGCCTCAGGGAAACATCCCTTGCATCTGACGACAGCAAGCGGCTTTGAAACAGTCCAAACCGGCATAACCATGGAAACAGATATCCGCATTCCCCGGCCCCTGCTCTTTAATCCGCTCAAACACTATCTTCCTTTTATAAGAAATTTTACTGTCACCAGGGTCATGCCTATAAATGATCCGCGCCTGAACGAGCTTAAGCGGGAAATAAAGCATATCGGAACATGCGTAATGGACATTTACAAGGGCAACCTGACACAGGAGGCTATTTTTTCCGAGGTCACCGGCTACCTTGAAACCAATCGCCTTATTTCACGGAACGATTTCATGGCGTGGACCGGAACCGGTTACAACGATTTCAGGATAATAACGCTGTCCGACACTTCACAGTGGACGCTCAAGTACAACAATAACGAGACGAGGTACGTCCATATCTTTCCTGCGAGGTCGAGTCCTCATTCATTCCGGACAAAGGCAAATACCCTGAAATCGGCAATCCTTTATCTTATTGCAATCGGCAAGGATTACATTACCGACGACGACCTCAACGCTGCAAGGGCGCTGGCCGGATTGTCACCTATCGGAGATGTTGCAGACGCTGAAGCGGTTACTGAAATGATAGGGATACTGAGAGACCTATGATCCGATTTTTCAGGTATTTTTCAAAGATATCCCGCGGCCCATAAATAATTATTCGCGTGAAATATTTTTGTTTTAATTTTACTCTCTGCAAATATCTGATATATGACCGAAACAGAAAAACTGAGAAGCCTTGTTCTTGCTCCATATATCCTTAAAGCCACTGCACTTATTGGAAAACAAAGAGGCGTCGGCGGAAACCAGTTCCGTCACGCGATGGCAACAATGGCTATCCTTCTCGATTATAAACTTTTCGATGACTATATCCTCCTAAAGGCAGCAGTCATTCACGACCTGCTCGAAGATGTACCCGATACCAATGAGTTCGAAATACGAATTATCGACGGACAGGCTGATGATGTGCTGGCGCTTGTAAAAGAAGTTACACGGCCCGGTGACATGCCAAAGGAAGAGTATCTCAGGAATATTCTTGAACATGGTTCCGTCAGGGCGAAAATCCTGAAATGTGCCGACAGGATATCAAATCTTACCGATCTGCATACAGACACCCAATCATATAAAAAAATAAGTCAATATCTCGATCAGACTGAGAAATGGGTACTTCCCATGGCAGAACAGGTTAACCCTGACATGTTCAGGGAGTTGTCGGATCTGATTGTGAGCCGCAGGAAGTTTCTGAAAATCATGTCCGATTGCGAACCCGAAAAAGGTGAAGGTTCTGCAATCTGAACCGGGCATTATTTATGAGGAAGCCCTTGTTTCCTTTTTGTGATCCCGGAGAGATTCGAACTCNNCATTCTATCCATTGAACTACGGGACCGTTCATTCACGGCAAAAATAAGTCCATTCGACCGGTTTTACAACTAAGTAAATCAAATAATGACAAAGTTTTTCTAATTTCGCAACCCAAAGAACGAGGAAAAGAAAACACTTATTCAAAAATGGACTACAATTTCAAAGAAATAGAGAAAAAATGGCAGCAGTACTGGGACAAGAACAAGACATTTAAGACACCGGAAGACCTGACTAATCCAAAAAAATGCTACATCCTCGACATGTTCCCTTACCCTTCCGGTGCCGGTTTGCATGTCGGCCACCCCGAAGGATACACTGCCACCGACATATATTCAAGATTCAAAAGGATGAAAGGCTTCAATGTCCTTCACCCGATGGGATGGGATGCTTTCGGACTTCCTGCTGAGCAATATGCTATTCAGACAGGTACCCATCCTGCCGTTACAACAAATAAAAACTGCGACACCTTCCGGCGACAGATTAAGGGACTGGGGCTCAGCTACGACTGGGACAGGGAGATCAACACAACCGATCCGAAGTATTTCAAATGGACCCAGTGGATCTTTATCCAGCTCTTCAACACCTGGTTTGATGAGAAACTCCAGAAAGGAAGACCTGTTAAGGAATTAACAATACCCGAGGAGATAAGGCTGCTGGGAGATAAGGAAATCAGGAAATACATCGACTCCAGGCGGCTCGCCTATTACGAGAATGCCCAGGTGTGGTACTGCCCCAGCTGCAGGATAGTGTGTGCAAATGAAGAGGTTCTGACCGACGGCTCACACGAGAAATGCGGCAACCAGGTTCAAAAGAAATACCTCAAGCAGTGGATGCTCAGAATTCCACTCTATGCCGAACGATTGCTGAAAGGCATCGATGACCTCAACTGGCCCGAGGGAATAAAGGAAATGCAGAGAAACTGGATCGGACGCTCTACGGGAGCTGAAGTCGACTTTCGGATCGAGGGCCTCGATGAGAACCTTACCGTATTCACAACCAGACCCGACACCCTGTTCGGAGCTAACTACATGGTAATAGCTCCCGAGCACAATCTCGCCGGACAGATAACCACCAGTGACCAGCGCGAACAGGTTGAGCAATATATAAAACTGTCGGCCATGAAATCGGATCTCGACAGAACCGATCTGGCAAAGGAGAAAACCGGCGTTTTCACCGGAAGATATGCAATCAATCCTGTCAATAATGCAAGGATCCCTATATGGATGGCCGATTATGTGCTGACAGGTTATGGCACCGGAGCGATAATGGCGGTACCTGCCCACGATACAAGGGACTTCGAATTTGCAAAAAAATTCAATCTTCCTGTTGTTTGCATCCAGGATCCGGATGTGACCGATACGGAACAGAGGGCCAGAATTCTGGAAGGAAATGAATGCTGGACCGAAGACGGCTTATATATCAACTCCTCCGATCCGGTTACCCGCATAGATATCAACGGCCTGAACAAGGAAGCCGGAATAAGAAAGATAACCGAATGGCTCGAGTCACGGAGCCTGGGCAGGGCAAAGGTGAACTATAAGCTTCGCGACTGGCTCTTCAGCCGCCAGAGATACTGGGGAGAACCGTTCCCCGTGATTCACTGGGAAGACGGTGAGATTTCAGTTATTGACGAGAAGCAACTTCCCCTCGAACTTCCCTCGCTTGAAAAATATATCCCGGGCGAATCGGGCGAATCACCGCTGGCAAACGCAGGCGACTGGCTGAATGTGGTCGATGCGAATGGCCGCAGGGGAAGAAGGGAAACCAATACAATGCCCCAGTGGGCAGGATCGTGCTGGTACTACCTTAGATTCATCGATCCGCACAACGACGAAGCCATATTCGACAGCGAAAAGGAAAAATACTGGATGCCCGTCGACCTTTACGTAGGCGGCGCCGAACATGCAGTACTCCACCTTCTCTACAGCCGGTTCTGGCACAAGGCGCTGAGCGACCTTGGCATTGTGTCGACCGACGAACCCTACAGGAGACTCTTCAACCAGGGAATGATCCTTGCATTCGCGTATGAAAATAAGACCGGAGCAAAAATTCCGGCTGATCAGGTCACTGAGAAGGATGGTAAATACTATTATACCGAAACCGGCGAAGAGGTAAGGCAGATTGTTGCCAAAATGTCGAAATCGCTTAAAAATGTTGTAAACCCTGACGACGTTACCGAAAGATACGGCGCCGACTCACTCAGGCTCTATGAAATGTTCATGGGACCGCTCGACGTGATGAAGCCATGGGACGACAGGAACGTAAAGGGGGTGTTCAATTTCATAGGCAGGACTTACAGGTTCTTCTCTGAGCCCGGGAATATATCCGACGGACCTGAGGATACCGAAATCCTCAAGGGTCTTCACCGGACAATCAAAAAAGTTGAGGACGATATCGAGAACCTTAAATTCAACACCGCTATTTCAGAGATGATGATCTTCCTTAACCTTGTATATAAAAAAGGTAAGGTCACAGGGGACACAGCCCGCATCTTCACTCTTATACTATCCCCCTTTGCCCCGCACCTCGGAGAGGAGCTGTGGCATATCATGGGCCACAAACAAAGTCTGGCTTATGAACCATGGCCTGCAGTGAACCCGGAATATCTCAAAGTCGACATAATCGAATATCCTGTATCTTTCAACGGCAAAATGAGATTTAAAATCGAACTCCCCGCCGATATGGGTAAAGAGGAAATTGAAAAAGCAGTCCTTGAGGATGCACGATCAGAGAAATGGACCGGCGGGAAAGAGCCCCTGAAGATGATTGTGGTTCCCGGCAAAATTGTAAATGTTGTAGTCAAATCCAGTTAAGCAAAAATCAGATAATGAAGTTTCGACCAGGAGCAGTTATTCCCGTATTAATCATTTTCTTCCTGTTTTCATGCAAGGAATCCTTCAACGAGATCATTCCTTTTCAGCAGGCGCCGCCGGCTGATACCACGGCGATGCAGGGAACCGCGGAGACAACATTTATGTACGGAATACCTTCTGACTCGTTTGATCTGGTGAACGGTCAGATCAAAAGAAACGAACTGCTCTCAACAATCCTTCTCAGATACGGAATCACGATGGAAGAAATTGAGAACGTGGTCAGAAACTCAACCGCTGTGTTCGATGTCAGGAAGATAAGATCGGGCAACAATTATACAGTGTTCTGCAGGAAAGACAGCATTGCCCGCGCAGGTTACTTTGTATATGAGCATGATCCGACAACATGTTATGTGTTCAGTTTCACTGATTCACTGAAAATAACACCGTTCAGCAAGGAGGTAAAGAAAGTTATCAAATATGCCAGCGGGACAATCGAGACATCTCTCTGGGATGCCATGATACTTAACGGCATGCACCCTACGCTTGCTACCGGACTTTCGGAAATTTACGCGTGGAGCATTGATTTCTTCGGACTGCAGAAAGGCGACAGCTTCAAGGTGATATATGAGGAGATGTCGATTGACGACAAGCCCCTGGGGATATCCAGGATTTACGGCGCATCATTCACAGGATCAGGAACTACAATACACGCCATCCCTTTCATTCAGGACAGCACCGAAAGCTTCTTCGACAGCAGTGGAAATTCACTTCGCAAGGCTTTTCTGAAAGCTCCCCTGCAGTATTCACGGGTGTCATCGCGTTTTTCAGCCAGCAGGCTTCATCCCATTCTGAGGATAAGAAGGCCCCATCACGGGGTCGATTATGCCGCACCAATCGGAACCCCGGTACATGCCGTTGGCGACGGGCGCGTGACCCAGGCAGCCTATCAGAGCGGATCGGGAAGAATAGTTAAAATAGTCCATAACAGCGTGTATTCCACAGCTTACCTCCACTTAAGCAGGTTCGGAGCGGGGGTTGCCCCCGGCGCCTATGTAAAACAGGGTGATGTTATAGGTTATGTTGGCAGTTCGGGGCTTTCAACAGGTCCCCATCTCGATTTCAGGTTTTACATGAACGGCACCCCGGTCGATCCGCTTAAAGTCGAGGCACCACCTGTGGAACCCATTTCTCCCGAAAATATGGCTGCCTTCGATAAAACCAAAACTGTGGTGCTCAGTCTTCTTGACACCTTTTAAGGCAACTCCGGCAATTTGCTCACGAGCTCTTCGATGACAACCGGGAAATGTCTGTATTCAAGGGCGTGAACCCTGGCGGCCACATCGGCCGGCGTATCACCTTCAAGAACCGGACATACCGCCTGAAAGATTATGTCGCCTGCATCATATTCAGAATTTACATAATGAATTGTGATACCTGATTTCTTCTCCCCTGCCCTGATCACCGCTTCATGAACACGGTCGCCATACATACCCCTGCCGCCGTATCCGGGCAGGAGAGCGGGATGAATATTCACTATCCGGTTTTCATACGAAGCCAGTATATCGGACGGGACAAGCCACAGAAAACCAGCCAGCACAATGAAATCAATCCTGTGTTCCCTGAGCAGATTCATCACAGTTCCCCTTTCATAAAAATCTTTCCGGTCGAAAAACGCCGATTGTACGTTAAGCAATGCAGCGCGCTTCAATACATAGGCCTCCCTGCGATTCGACAGAACCAGGCAAACCCTTGCCATAGTTCCGTTCGAAAAATACTTTATAATGTTTTCAGCATTTGTTCCCGACCCCGATGCAAAGATGGCTATGTTCTTCATTCAATGACAGTTAGATTTATATTGTAAAATCCGGCACCCTTTCTCTCGCCTCAGATTATTTTATTGTTTTTCAAGACATTAGACCGTCGGGCAAAGAAAAAACCTGAAATCATTTGAAAATATGGTACAAATATATTTCTTTGCAAGGTTTTCCAATATTATTAATTTAAATTTAAAACTATGGCAGACATTGCTACAAGAGTTAAAGAGATTATAGTTGATAAGCTGGGAGTTGACGAATCTGAAGTTACTCCCGAAGCCAGCTTTACCAATGACCTGGGAGCTGACTCTCTTGATACTGTTGAATTAATCATGGAGTTTGAAAAAGAATTTAACATAGGGATTCCTGATGATCAGGCTGAAAGCATCAGTACAGTAGGTGATGCTATCAAGTATATCGAGGAAAATGCAAAATAATCTTGCATTTTTAATAATCCATTTATGAGAAGAGTCGTAGTCACCGGACTTGGAGCTTTCACTCCAATCGGGAAGAATTTGCATGAATACTGGGACGGGCTAAAAAAAGGAATCAGCGGGTCAGAATTAATCACCCGGTTTGATATTGAAAAGTTCAAGACCAGGTTCGCATGTGAAATAAAAGGCTATGACTCCTCAAACTACTTTGACAGAAAAGAAGCCAACAAGCTCGACCTTTTTGCCCAGTATGCCCATATTGCATCCGATGAGGCCATTGCTGATGCAGGCCTGATTACCGATAAGGTAAATAAAGAAAGAACAGGTGTGATCTGGGCATCCGGCATAGGTGGTATTGAGACTTTCTACCAGACAATCAAGTCGTTTGTTGAGGGGGGAAGTGTTCCGAGATTTAGTCCTTTCTTCATCCCGAAGATGATCAGCGACATAGCTTCCGGTGCCATCTCAATCAAATATGGTTTCAGCGGTCCCAATTTCAGCACGGTTTCTGCCTGCGCCTCCTCAACTAATGCAATAATTGATGCCTTTAATTACATAAAGTGGGGCAAAGCTGATGTTTTTGTCACCGGTGGTTCCGAAGCTGCAATTAATGAGCCTGGGATAGGCGGCTTCAACTCTATGCAGGCCATGTCGTCCAATAATGCTGAATTTAAAACAGCATCCAGGCCTTTCGACCTTACCCGCGACGGATTCGTCATGGGTGAAGGAGCCGGAGCCCTCATAATTGAGGAATACGAACATGCGAAATCGAGAGGGGCGAAGATTTATGCCGAAATTCTCGGCGGAGGAATGACTGCCGATGCCTATCATCTCACCGCACCCCACCCCGAAGGCCTTGGAGCAACAAGAGTAATGCAACTTGCACTCGAGGACTCCGGTCTGAAACCCGGCGACATCGATTATATAAATGTACACGGCACTTCGACACCCCTTGGCGACATTTCAGAAGCCAAAGCAATTTTAAATGTTTTCGGGGAACATGCCCGGAAACTCAACATCAGTGCCACCAAATCGATGACCGGTCACCTTCTGGGCGCTGCCGGAGCCGTTGAAGCAATTGCTGCCATTATGGCTGTTGTTAACGATATTGTTCCGCCGACAATCAACTTCAGCGTCCCTGATCCCCAGATCGATCAGAATCTGAATATCACTCCAAATGTCGCACAGGAGAGAAAAGTGACATTCGCCCTCAGCAATACATTTGGGTTCGGAGGCCATAACGCTTCCATCATAGTAAAAAAAGCCGGGATTTAGTGTCCTTCTTTTCGTTAAGAAATAACGGAACCTATGTAGTTGACAAGCGTGAATTCGCTTCGCGCCTGAAGGATATTACAGGTTTCAGGACATCCAATATACGCCTTTACGAAGCGGCTTTCATACACAGGTCGGCATCTTTCACCCTTCCCGACGGACAGAGAATAAATAACGAAAGGCTCGAATTCCTTGGTGACGCCGTTCTGGATGCCATTCTCTCCGATTATCTTTTTGAGAAATTCCCCGAAGCCAGCGAAGGATTCATGACCAAGATCAGGTCAAGAATCGTTAACCGCGACATACTTAATCATCTGGCAGTCTCGATGGGACTTGACAAAATCCTTGTGAGCCATGTCAATACACACTGCCCGACCAAAAACCTTTATGGTGACGCGCTAGAGGCTCTCATCGGAGCACTTTTCGTTGACCGGGGTTTCAAAAAGACAAAAAAGCTTTTCATAAACAGGGTGTTCAAAAAGTACCTCGACCTCGAAAAGATTGTAGATACCGACACTGATTACAAGAGCCTTGTGTTCGAATGGACCCAGAAAAGAAAGGCTAACCTCACATTCGAATACAAGGAGGAGTATGATTTCACTCACAGGAAATCAGTCTTTTCAGCGACTCTCCTGATTGACAAAAAAGTTTACGGAACAGGACAGGGAGCATCAAAGAAAGAGGCTGAACAGGAAGCCGCCGGTAAGGCATGGTCGTTGCTTAAAGATTTTCACCTATCGATGTAATAGCATCGAACGCTTTTCTTAACTTTAGGGGTCAAGTTAATTCCGATGGGGTATACCGGTAAGATAAAAAAATTCCATCTG
>DIWB01000014.1 GCA_002428385.1 Bacteroidales bacterium UBA6117 | reverse complement strand
TCAATTCCCAGCCAATAAGGGTGCTAATCAATAACTATGCCGATGCCTTCATGCTTCCGGCGTACTATTCCCTCAGCACACCGGAGTTTTTTGGTGAGGCGCATGTCAGGTACACCACTCCCTACCTGCTGCTGAAGCTGCTGCCGGGACTGAGTACAACGCTGATCCGCGAGAACCTGATACTCTCATACCTGGGAACAAAGAGCCGCGGTCACTACACTGAAATAGGATACAGCCTCAGTGAAATATTCTTTCTGGGGGAGGTCGGCGTCTTTGCCGGGTTCGACAACCTGAAATACAATAACTTCGGGGTAAAATTCACCCTTAGGATCGACTAAGCAAAGGGCGGCTCGTTCAGCAGGTCCGATTCCTGATCGAACTTTTCCCCCAGATGCCTCATCTTGTCGTGGTTCATCTTCGAGCCCAGGGTGATGCTCGGCGAGCTTTCACCCATAGCCGGATTAGCGTCAATATCGAAATCATCAATATCGACGAACTGAGCTTTCTCCTCACGGAACCTGAGCCTGACGTCGTCGACGGGACCGTTACGGTTCTTGGCCAGTATGATCTCGGCAATACCCTTGGTGGAGCTTCCGTCCTCGAAAGTAGGGATCCCGAACTTATCCTGCCTGTGAATGAACACAACCATGTCGGCATCCTGCTCGATGGCTCCCGATTCCCTCAGGTCCGAGAGAAGAGGGCGTTTGGTGCCGCCCCTCATTTCGACCGACCTGTTAAGCTGGGAAAGTGCAAGTATGGGGACATTGAGTTCCTTCGCGATACTCTTGAGCGATCGTGAAATATTACTGACCTCCTGCTCGCGGCTCCCGGCATTCTCGGGACCCGACATCAGCTGAAGGTAGTCGACAATAACCAGATCGAGTTTCTTCTGAGCCATCAGACGCCTGCATTTTGCCCTGAGCTCAAACACCGAGATTGCAGGTGTGTCGTCGATGAAAATAGGCGCCTGAACAAGCTTCTTTATCCTGGTGTCGAGCTGTTTCCATTCCTCTTCTGTAAGACGGCCGTTCTTGATTTTTTCGCCGGGGATATCGGTTTCAGCAATTATAAGCCTGTTAACCAGCTGGATAGATGACATCTCGCAGGAGAATATGGCGACTTTCTTTCCATGGTCGATTGACATGTTACGGGCCATCGACAGTGCAAAGGCTGTCTTTCCCATCGAAGGACGGGCAGCAATGATAACAAGCTCCGATTTCTGCCATCCCGATGTAAGCCTGTCGAGTTTGGTGAATCCAGATGGAATTCCCACCAAAGCATCCTCCCTTTTACCGGCTTCCTCTATCTCCCGGATGGCTTCCTTAATAACCATGTTGATCGGCGACACTTCCCGCTTGATGTTCCCCTCTGCAATCTGAAACAACTCATTCTCAGAAAAGTCGAGAAGTTCGGTGACATCAACGGAATCATCGAACGACCTGTTAAGTATCTCGGTTGCAGCCCTTATCAGCTCGCGCTGAATATACTTCTGGGCAACTATCCTGGCATGATAATCGACGTTTGCCGCCGAAACCACTTTCGAAGTGAGCTGGGTAAGGTAAACAGGACCGCCAACGCTGTCGAGCTCATTATGTATCCTGAGCTCCTCAGTAACAGTGTACAGGTCAACCGGATACTCTCGCATCGAGAGATCGGTAATGGCTTTGAAAATTTTCTGGTGGGCCTCCTTGTAGAAACTGGCCGGTTTCAGGATGTCGAGAATAGCTATCACAGCTTCCTTCTCGAGCATTATCGCACCCAGAACAGCATCTTCCATATCAAGTGCCTGGGGCGGTACCTTCCCGAAATCAGGCAGTTGTGTTATAACAGGCCGTGGTGCCGGTTTTTGTCGTGCCATCTATTTTATTACGCTGATTTTATGACTCTTATAAGAAATATCCAATCCTAAGCAGGGCTGACCAAAGGTAAAAAATACCCTACTTAATAATCAGGAATGCATTTTTATCTTACAAACATTTTTCTGTTTAAAACTTGTTGAAAAAGCAAATAGGCAAGGTTAGGCGTAAAAAATCCAATCGTTATGGTAATTTTGTAACAAACGCACCTGAATGCTGGTTTTTCCGAAAGCTAAGATCAACCTGGGTCTGAGGATCACAGGCAGGCGTCCTGACGGCTATCATGACATAGAGACGCTTTTCTACCCTGTTGGTCTCTGCGACGCTCTCGAGATTGTCAGGGCACCCCATGGATCGGAGAAAGACACCCTTACAATAACGGGAAACAGTCTGCCGGGCACACACGATGACAATATAGTCCTGCTTAGTGTCAGAAAGCTCAGGGAGACATTTCCTGTTCCGCGGCTAACTATCCACCTTCACAAAAAGATACCTGCCGGTGCAGGTCTTGGAGGAGGCTCATCCGACGCTGCCTCAACACTCCGGACAATCAATCGTATTTTCAGCCTGTCGGTCGACACCCAAAAACTGAAAGATATTGCGGCCACCCTGGGGAGCGATTGTCCCTTCTTCATCGAATCGGTACCTGCATTTGCCTCAGGGAGGGGTGAGATTCTGGCTCCTGCTCCCTTCTTGCTGAATGGTTACTATGTCGTTCTGGCGAATCCCGGAATTCAGGCCGGCACCAGGGAGGCCTATGCCGGTTGCAGGCCTGCCTTACCGGAAACTTCCCTTGAAGAACTTGTAAGCAGACCCTTGAAGGAATGGAAAGATACTGTTGTCAATGATTTTGAAGAGATACTGTTCCCGCAATATCCCCTGATCAAGGAACTGAAATCGGCCTTTTACGATTCGGGCGCTGTTTTCAGCTTAATGTCGGGAAGCGGATCTACCGTATACGGTATTTACAGCGAAAAGCCTTCGATCCCGAAGTTCCTGGTGAAATATGTGATTTTTGAAGCCTCTTTTTAGTCAGTCTGGTTCTATTTCCAGAAGAACGGTCCCCTTCCCTACTTTGTCGCCCTTTTTAACCCGGATGCTTTTTATGGCGCCTCCCAGAGTTGATTTCATAAAGTTCTGCATCTTCATCGCCTCGAGGATAATGAGATCTTTTCCCTTTTCAACTACCTGACCTTCACTTACAAGGATATCAAGGATAGTCCCCGGGATGTAGCTTATTATCCTCCCCGGATCAGCCGGGCTCCAGGGTTTCCTGTTAATGAATTTATTGCTCAGCCTGGTAGTGTACTGGGTCGAATTGATGTTCAGTTTGCCGGTATCTTTGTCTTTCATTCTGTTTCCTCCTCAGATAATTGAAATGATGATCAGAACGGGGGATTCCCGTGCTTCTTGCTTATCATCTTGACAGCCTTGTTCGCTGTTGATTTGATAGCGTGAAGCAGGAACCTGCGCGTTTCCGCGGGTTCGATCACTGCATCAACATATCCGCGTGAAGCCGCAACATAGGGATTGGCGAATTTGGCTTTGTATTCAGCGACTTTCTGTTTCCTCATCTCTTCAGGGTCGTCCGATGACATGATCTCTTTCCTGAAAATAATGTTTGCAGCGCCTTCGGGTCCCATTACCGCAATTTCCGCAGCCGGCCATGCAAAAACGAAATCGGCCCTCAGATGTCGTGATCCCATGGCGATATAACCTCCCCCGTAAGCCTTTCGCAGGATAACCGTGATCTTGGGCACGGTGGCTTCACAGTACGAATAAAGGATCTTGGCTCCGTGCCTGATAACACCTGCATGCTCCTGGTCAACGCCGGGAAGATATCCCGGCAGGTCCATAAAGGTTATTATTGGGATGTTGAATGCATCACAGAACCTGATGAACCGGGCTGCCTTATCGCTTGAGTCTACGTCGAGAACCCCTGCCATTTCCATTGGCTGGTTTGCAACAAATCCTGCCGTCACTCCTCCGATCCTGGCAAAACCTATAACCATATTGCGGGCGTACATCTCCATAACCTCGAAGAAATCAGACTTATCAACCACTGACCTTATAACATCCCTCACATCATAAGGAAGGGTGGGATCATCAGGGACAATCTTTTCGGGATCATATGAGGCATCGGGTTCGCATGATTCGATAATCTTCGCTCCTGTGCTGTTATTCCATGGAATAAATGTCAGCAGCCGCTTGATCTGGGCAAAGCATTCTTCCTCGCTCATCGCGAAGAAATGCGCATTACCGGTTACCTCACTGTGAACCCTTGCTCCTCCGAGATCTTCCATTGATATCTCCTCTCCAAGCACTGTTTTTATCACTTCGGGCCCTGTAATGAACATCTTCGAAATATTCTCGACCACAAAAACGAAATCGGTCAGGGCAGGTGAGTAAACTGCACCTCCGGCGCATGGGCCAAGGATGACCGAGATCTGAGGTATGACACCGCTCGATATAGTATTGCGGAAGAATATCTCGCCATAGCCGGCCAGCGAGTTGACACCCTCCTGAATCCTTGCTCCTCCCGAATCGTTGATGCCAATCAGCGGCATCCTCATCTTGAGAGCATAATCCATGATCTTTGTGATCTTTCTCGAATGCATCATTCCAAGCGAACCGCCTGCGACCGTAAAATCCTGGGCATAAACAGCAACAGGATCTCCGTGGATGGTCCCGGAGCCGATTATCACTCCGTCGCTCGGAAGGGATTTCTTGTCCATGTCAAAGTCGCGGGCGTCATGTTCCACGAACAAATCATATTCCAGGAAAGAATCCTTGTCAAGCAGTCCTAAAATCCTCTCACGGGCCGTCCGCTTGCCCATAGCCTTTTGTTTTTCTATCGCCTGCTGGCCCCCGCCGAGAAGAATCTGATTTCTCTTTTCCTGAAGTTCCCTGATTTTCTTGCTTACCGCCATTATTTACAATGTTTTCTGAATTTGTTGATCTGATACAAAGTGATGCAATATAAGATTTTTCAACTGATGCGGTGCTTACTTGGGTGCAAGTTTGTAAAGCACCATCGCAATAAAAGTATAAAGTATGTTGGGAATCCACATAGCCAGTATCGGGGCAAGATTACCCTTGAGAGAGAACTGGGATGCAAACTGCATGAACAGTATGTATGAGAAACTAAGCCCAAGCCCTATCCCAATATTCATTCCTATACCTCCCCTCACTTTTCGTGACGACAGTGAGACGCCTATCAGGGTAAGAATGAAGACAGAGAAAGGATTTGCGATACGCCTGTGTTTTTCTATAAGGAACAATTTAAGCTCGTCGGATCCCTGAAGCCGGAGCTTCTCTACATATTCATTGAGACTCTTATAGGACATGGTACCTACAAATGCAGGACCCATTGAAAGATCCTCAGGACTGAACCAGGCCAGAGTGGTGTCGATACGTTCTCCTTCGGCAATCCGATCCTCTCCTTCCGTGATATCCCTGATACGGTAATTGACTACCACCCACTTGCTTGTTGCAGTATCAAATCTTACCATATCGCCCGACAACTTCGATTCAAGCTTTCCATCTTCACCGAACCGCTCTATGGTAAAATTCCTGCCCGACTGGCTGATAGGGTTGAACGACTCCATATAGACCAGAACATTTTTGTAGACCTGCCTGTGTATGTTCATCACCGGGACTCTCCTTGTCCGCGACCGGTAATACTTGTCCTCAAAATCGATACGTTTCAGGTTTGATGTGGGTATTACAAAATTCGTCAGAAACAGGATAAAAGCAGCAATCAGAAAGGCGGAAATAAAATACGGAAGCATCATCCTCCTGAAGCTCATTCCGCTGTTAAGAATGGCAATGATCTCGCTGTTTGCAGCCATCTTTGATGTGAAAAAGATCACCGATATGAAAACAAACAGCGGTGAGAAGAGGGTTGCAAAGTAAGGTATGAAATTGAAATAATAGTCGAATAATATAGCCTTGACCGGGGCCTCACGTTCCATGAAGTTGTCGATTTTCTCGGCAAAATCAAATACAACTGCGATGGAAACGATCATTACCAGGGCAAAAAAGAATGTCCCCAGGAACTTCCTGATAATATACCGGTCGATAATAAGCAGATTGAGAATATTCATGCCCTGGCTGATAGTTTATTTACCATCTGGTCTTTCCATTTCCTGAAAGTGCCTTCTTCAATTTTATCCCTCGCATCCGAAACAAGTTTCAGATAGAATGAGAGGTTGTGTATGCTCGCAATCTGCGATCCAAGTATCTCTCCCGAAATGATCAGATGCCTGAGGTATGCCTTTGAGTAGGTCAGGCTCACCTGTGAGGGACCCGAGGGATCGATCGGACTGAAATCACCTGCCCATTTCTGGTTCTTGATATTAATAATCCCCTCACTTGTGAACAGCATTCCGTTCCTCCCGTTCCTGGTCGGCATCACGCAGTCAAACATGTCAATGCCTCTTTCAATTGCCTCGAGGATGTTTGCCGGGGTTCCGACACCCATCAGATAACGAGGCTTATCTTCAGGAAGTATCTCATTAACAACTTCAATGGTCCGGTACATCTCCTCAGCCGGCTCTCCCACCGACAGCCCTCCTATGGCATTTCCCTCCATGCCTGAAGCAGCAGCTTTTTCGGCCGACATCTTTCTCAGGTCGTCAAAAGTGCTCCCCTGTACAATAGGAAAAAGATATTGCTGATATCCCCAGAGGGGTTCGGTAGACCTGAATTTAGCCACAGCCCTGTCGAGCCACCTGTGTGTCAGAGCCACCGATTTCTCCGCGTAACGGTGATCGCAGGGAAAGGGTGCGCATTCATCGAAAGCCATCATAATATCGGCCCCGATGATACGCTGTATCTCAATTGTGTTCTCGGGTGTAAAAACGTGTTTCGAACCGTCAATATGCGATTTGAAGACTGCCCCTTCTTCGGTCAGCTTCCTGTTGGGAGCCAGGGAAAAGACCTGGTATCCTCCGCTGTCGGTAAGCATAGGCCTGCTCCAGTTAATAAACCTGTGAAGCCCGCCGGCCTTTCCGATGATTTCCGTTCCGGGCCTCAGATAAAGGTGATAAGTATTCCCCAGGATGATCTTTGCATCAACGTCACCGGCAAGATCCCTCTGAAGGATCCCCTTGACAGTCCCCGCAGTTCCTACCGGCATGAAAATAGGAGTTGGAATATCTCCATGTTCAGTGGTGAGTACTCCCGTCCTTGCCTTTGTATCCCTGTCCCTGTGCCGCATTGTGAACATCTGCTTGCCTTTTTCCGGATGCCAAAGGTAATTCATTCATCCGCCTGATGAAAATTATGTCGATAATTTTTCGGCCTTCCCGTACGTTTTCAGAGAAATGCAAACCATTGTTGCTTTCCTCTATTCGGAATATCTTAGTAATATTGCAGCCATATCTGAAA
This sequence comes from Bacteroidales bacterium UBA6117, assembly GCA_002428385.1. Classification (GTDB taxonomy): domain Bacteria; phylum Bacteroidota; class Bacteroidia; order Bacteroidales; family VadinHA17; genus LD21. The sequence continues at coordinate 52,385 of DIWB01000014.1, read as the reverse complement.
GTCGAATGATACCTGACGGTCATCCTTTACTTCTTGCACTGCTGATCCTTTTCGGCATATCCTTCCTTATACAGGCTTTCTATTACCTATATTACTACCTGGCGCCTGCCAGGTTCAAACCTCCGGAATCATCGGTTTTCCGGGGGCCGGTGTCGGTGATAATATGTGCAAGGAACGAGGAAGAAAACCTGAGGAATTTCCTTCCGGCAGTGCTGGAACAGGACTATCCCGATTTCGAAGTCATTGTGGTCAACGACTGTTCGGAAGACGATTCGGACAGCATACTCGCCGGTTTTCTTATTAAGTATAAAAGGCTGAAAGTGTCCAACATCACAAGGGACCCCAAATTCACCCATAACAAGAAATTTGCCCAGTTCATAGGCATCAAGGCCGCCAAAAACGAGCTCCTTCTGTTTACCGATGCCGATTGCAGACCGGAGAGCAGCCTTTGGATAGAAAAGATGGTGTCGCGGTTTGACGAAAAGACAGAATTTGTCCTGGGTTATGGAGGTTATTTCACCGGTAATGGTTTGCTGAACAAGTATATCAGGTACGACTGCATGACCATTGCCGTGCAGTACCTTGGAATGGCTCTTAGGGGAATGCCATATATGGGTGTCGGCAGGAATCTGGCTTACAGGAAATCAATCTTTTTTGAAAAAAAGGGATTTGGGCCCTATAGCCATCTTGCATCCGGCGATGATGACCTTTTCGTTAACTCGAATGCCTCTGCGGGAAACATCGCTGCCGAATTCGGCAGGGAGTCACATACGCGGTCAGTGCCGGCACTTACCATAAGGGAATACATCAAGCAGAAAACAAGGCACCTTACCACTGCAAAACACTATAAAGCATCGCATAAAATAATTCTCCTCGGGGAACCCGTCACCAGGATAATCTTTTATGCCTCATTCATCGCTCTCATCATCAATCTGTATGCTTGGCCGGTGGTCGCAGGCATTTTCCTCCTGAGGTTCATTATCCAGCTTGTGATCTTTATTCTTAACCGGAAAAAATTCAATGAACCGGAAATTTTACCGCTGTTTCCAATATTTGACGTAATTTCTCCGTTTATTAATGCTGCATTCTTTGCAGGGAGCATAAGGGAAGGTAGAGCTAACACAACATGGAAGTAATCAATTGTATATCTGAAAAGGCACAAAACGACCTCATTCTTGTCGAGCAGGCAAAACTTGGAAATGAGAAAGCTTTTTCGAGCCTGCTTAACCGTTACAGGGATTCAATCTATTTCATGATCCTGAAGATGGTAAACAACCCATCCGATGCAGAAGACCTGACCATAGAAGCATTCGGTAAGGCTTTCAGGTTCATCGACTCCTTCACTCCCGAATTTGCCTTCAGCACCTGGCTTTTCAGGATCGCCACCAATAACTGCATCGACTTTATCAGGAAAAAACAGCTCTCACCTTCACCCATCGACCAGATACATGAAGATATTGACAACATGACGGTCAATATCCAGTCGGATCTTCCCGATCCTGAAGAGAGACTTATAAACGACCAGAAGATTGCCGTGCTTCGCGAAATAGTAGGCCAGATGAAGCCCCGGTACAGAAGGCTTATTGAACTCAGGTACTTCAAGGAATACTCCTACGAAGAGATCGCTTCCGAAATGAAACTGCCGATCGGCACCGTTAAAGCACAACTTTTCAGGGCAAAATCCCTCCTGTTCAATATCTTTGCAAAAACAGGCAACAGATAGTGAGTGAAATAATACGGAAATACTTCCCCGACCTGACAGGGTCCCAGATTACAATAATATCAAAGCTTGAGGAGGTCTACAGTCAGTGGAACACCAGGATAAACGTTATCTCAAGAAAGGACTTTGACAATTTTTATACCCATCATGTGCTTCATTCACTCGCAATTGCAAAGATCATACGTTTCAGGGAAGGGACAAGGGTGCTTGACGCAGGAACAGGCGGAGGCTTTCCGGGCATTCCTCTGGCGATCATGTTCCCCGGAGTTCGCTTTTTCCTGCTTGATTCCATAGCAAAGAAAATAAAGGTGGTTTCGAGCGTTGCTGATGAACTGGGTCTGAAAAACGTCATCCCAGTCAGAAAAAGGATAGAAGAGGAAACAGGCCGGTACGAATTCATAGTAAGCAGAGCAGTAATGGCCTTTCCCGAACTTGTGAAACTGACAAGGAAAAATATCAGCCGCGATAAGGCAGGTGAGAGCAGAAACGGATTAATATGCCTCAAGGGAGGAGACCTGTCGGAAGAACTCCTGCCGTTCAGCGATAAGGCGATAGTTAATGATATAAGCTCCTTTTTCCCGGAACCATGGTTCGAGTCAAAAAAGATTGTTTACCTCCCGCTATGATTTTTTCAAATTTTATCCTCCAGGTTGCTTTTATTTAAAAAATATCTATCTTTGCGATCTCAAATTAAAACTGTAGAACCAACTTAAAAGCAGAGTCATGAAAAGGACATTTCAGCCTTCAAGAAGAAAAAGAGCTAACAAACACGGATTCAGGGAAAGAATGTCCACCGCCAACGGCAGAAGGGTTCTGGCTTCACGCAGGGCAAAGGGAAGAAAGAAACTTACAGTATCATCTGAACTCAAACTTAAATAATAAGGTTATTTATAAAACCAGGGAAGGTGCCTCCGCAAAGGCACCTTTTTTTTGCTAATTTTGCCCCTGATAACCATTTACATGAAGAGTCCTGAAGACTATACAAATGATCCCGGCCTGAAGAGTATACTAACGGGAATAAGCCAGGGAAGGCGCATAACAGAGGAAGAAGGCGTGATTCTGTTTGAACAGGCAGGTCTGTCACTGCTTTCGCTGATGGCTGGAATAACCAGGAGAAAGCATAACGGAAATATGGTCTTCTTCAACCGCAACTTCCACATTGAACCCACCAACCTCTGCATACATAACTGCCGATTCTGCTCTTATCACAAGACTGAAGGCGACCCTGAAAGCTGGGAATACTCGCACGATGAGATGCTTGAAATGGTAAGGAAATTCGACGGGATGGAAGTGACAGAGGTTCACATAACGGGCGGTGTTCATCCCTCACACGATATCAGGTATTATGGGGAACTTCTTCAAAAGATAAAGCAACACCGTCCGGGGATTCACATAAAAGCCTATTCAGCTGTCGAAATCGACCAGATGATCTCAAGATCCGGAATGACGTTGAAGGAGGGTCTGTTGCTTCTTAAGAAATACGGACTCGATTCGATTCCGGGAGGAGGCGCGGAAATCTTCGACGAAACGATAAGAAAAAAGATCTGTCCCGAGAAATCAACTGCTGAAAAATGGCTCCTCATACACGAAACAGCTCATAATGCAGGGATTCCTTCAAACGCCACCATGCTTTACGGACATCTCGAGAACTATTCTCAAAGGATTGACCATATGGCGAGGCTAAGGGATCTTCAGGACAGGACCGGCGGTTTCAATGCGTTCATCCCGCTTAAGTTCAGAAAAGCCAACAATCCAATGTCGCATCTTGGCGAAACCACCACGGCGGAAGATTTAAAAAACTATGCTGTTTCGCGGATATTTCTTGACAACATACCCCATATAAAGGCATACTGGCCGATGATAGGAAGGGAAGTTGCCCAGATGAGCCTGATGTTCGGAACCGACGACCTCGACGGAACAATAGAAGATTCAACAAGGATCTATTCGATGGCAGGTTCTGCAGAAAAAAATCCTGCAATGTCGACCGATGAAATCTGCAGGCTGGTCAGAGATGCCGGATTTGTGCCCGTCGAACGGGATTCCTTTTATAATTTTATACATACCTTTGCGTTATAAAATTTAGTCCGGCCATCATGAGCATCAAAGATTTTCTATTCAGCAAGACGTTTTTGAAAAACCTGGCACTTGCAGCTGTAATTGTTGTGGTAATTATAATGCTCCTGCTTATCTGGATGAATTTTTACACCCGACACGGTCAAAGCAAACCAGTTCCTGACTTCAAGGGACTGACTCTCCGGCAGACTCAGGAACTGGCAAGGAAAAGCAGACTCAGGTTCCAGATCGTTGATTCGGTTTACACCTCCGAAGTGCCCAGGGGATGCATTGCTGAACAAAATCCTGTTCCGGGCTTCAAGGTCAAGAAGCGAAGAAATATTTTGCTTACCATCAATGCATTCAATCCCGAGATGGTGGCAATGCCAAACCTGGTAAACCTGCCCAAAAGGCAGGCTGTCAAAGTGATTGAAAGCTCAGGGCTTCAGCTGGGGTCGATAAGGTACATCCCCGATATCTCATTCGATGTTGTTCTGGAACAGCTGTACGGCGGAAGGAACATCCACGACGGAGATTCAATCCAGAAAGGATCAGTTATCGATCTTGTGCTGGGAAGAGGCCTCAGCAATCAGAGAACCTATGTCCCGAACCTGATCGGAATCAATCATGAGGCTGCAAGGAACACCATACTGGGAGCATCACTTACCCTCGTCACCTCAATTTTTGACAACACTGTGCTGACAGCCCAGGATTCGGCCGATGCTTTCGTTTATAAACAAAATCCCGACTTCAGTGCCGATGCAACCCTTCAGCTTGGATCGTCAATATACCTGTGGCTGACACTCGACTCGGCACGGCTTCCCGTTGATTCGGCATATGTCATTACAGACACATTACCCGGAAGATTTTCACAACTGCCCGATTAAACTGATGCAAAAAAGACTGATAATATATATTATACTACTGTTGTGCATCCCGGTAAAGGCTTTCAACCAGGAAGTTACTCCAGGGCTTCAGTCGAACCGGCTGCTGAAAGGCAACTCCGACCGGTCCGCGAAAGGACTGGCTGCTGATCCTGTGGAACTCCCTTTTTTCGACGACTTTACAGGAGGTTCAGTCCTCCCCTCTCCCCTGCTGTGGACCGACAATTTTGCTTTTATAAACAACACCTATTCCGACAGGCAGATTACAATTGGGATCGCCACCCTTGATGCACTCAACGAGACCGGAAAGCTTTATGAAACTGCCGTGTCAGAGGGATTCGAGGCCGACCATCTTACTTCACAGCCGGTGAATCTGATGTATCCGGCATCCGACAATATCTGGCTTAGCTTCTGGTACGAGGCGGGAGGCCTGGGAGATGTCCCGGAACCTTCCGACAGCCTTACCCTCCAGTTCTTTGCCCCCGACGAAGCAGCATGGCATTCGGTATGGAGATCCGATGATCCGGTACAATCAGGCTTTAAACCTGTAATAATAAGAATAGACGATCCACGCTACCTGAAAAACGGATTTCAGTTCCGCTTCGTCAACTGGGCCAGTCTTTCGGATTTTGAGGAGAACTCAATGATTGGAAACTGCGACCACTGGAACATCGACTACGTTCTTCTTGACAGGAACAGGCACGAAGCCGACACAGCCCTTGCCGATGTGGCTTTCAGGAAACCACTGAGATCAATCCTTAAAACCCACGAAGCAATGCCCTGGAAACAATTCCGGCAGGTCTACCTTCAGGAAATGGGCGCCTTCATACCAGTTTCCTACAGGAATAACGACATTATAACCAGGAATGTAACAAGGAATTTCGAGATACGCGACATGTATACCAATGCAATTTCCCATTCCTTCACTGCAGGTGCAACAAACATCGAACCCTATGCAAGCGTTGATTACAACGCCAGCCTGATATATACCTACAACACCTCGAATGTAGATTCAGCCCTCTTCAGGATAACATGCCACCTGCTTACAGATGACTTCGACCCCAAACCCAATGACACAATCAAATACAACCAGGTCTTCAGCAACTATTTTGCCTTTGACGACGGCACTGCTGAAAGCGGATACGGAGTAAACGGTGAAGGATCAAGAAATGCGATGGTGGCATACAGGTTCAAATCGTACATGGAAGACACCATCAGGGCCATCAGCATCTGCTTCAACGACAGCTACCTTAACAGCAACGTGAGGGCATTTGACATGATGGTATGGGATGACAATAACGGACTGCCCGGAAATGTAATTTACAGCTTCGTTAATGTGATTGTTGAGCCGGGCGACGATATAAACGGATTCCATACCTACATCCTGCCCGACGGTGTTCCGGTAGACGATGTTTTTTATGTGGGATGGAAACAGAAAACCGAAAACTTTCTCAATGCAGGCTTCGATGTCAATACTCCTCATCAGGGGCGGCAGTTTTACTGGCGGAACGGAATATGGTACCTGTCGCAAAAGCAGGGCAGTCTGATGATAAGGCCAATTGTTGGAAAACCGGTCAAGACAACATCCTCTGAGGATGAAATCCCGGCCGATCCAAAAAAACACAGGATGTGGCCCAACCCTGCCGTTGATTTCATCAACCTTGAATGCGAGGATATTCTGCCCGGACCCGCGACATACGTGTCAATCAGCGATCTCTTCGGACGGGAGCTTATAAGAGAGCCATACAGCGAAAGAATCGATATCCGGGAACTGAAGCCCGGTATCTTCAACGTGGTTGTACTCTCGGGGAAAAAACGCGTAGCCTGGTTCAGGCTCGTGATTACTAAGTAGTTGCATATGACTGAAGAAGAACTGACTGACCAGCAGGAACTTTTTGAACATTACAGGTTCATTTCCGAGCCGGGACAGTCGGTGATGCGTTTAGACAAATTCCTTTCCAGCAGGATCGAGAAGACATCAAGGACCAGAATCCAGAATGCTGCCAATGCCGGCAATATTCTTGTCAACAACAAACCTGTAAAGCCAAATTACAGGGTTAAACCCAGCGACATAGTACAGGTTGTGCTTCCAAACCCTCCAAGGGAGATAGAGCTGATACCTGAAAACATACCACTTAATATTATTTACGAAGATGATGATGTCGTAGTTGTGAACAAGGATCCCGGAATGGTGGTTCATCCCGCCTATGGCAACTACACCGGGACGCTCGTGAATGCCCTGATGTACCATTTCAGGGACATTCCAATGTTTCAGTCGGGAGAGCTTCGTCCCGGACTCGTTCACCGTATTGACAAAAACACATCCGGAATACTTGTAATTGCCAAGAACGAACTGGCTCTCAATAAATTGTCAAGACAGTTCTACGACAGAACCACAGGCAGGAAATATGTAGCCCTTGTGTGGGGGACTCCCGATCCGCCTGAAGGAACCATAACGGGCCATGTTGGCCGAAGTATCCGCGACAGGAAGATCATGCAGGTATTTCCCGACGGCAGTCAGGGCAAACCGGCCATCACCCACTACAGTCTGATTGAGGATCTCGGATATGTATCGCTTGTTGAATGCAGACTCGAAACCGGTCGCACTCATCAGATCAGGGTTCATTTCAGCCATATCAAACACCCTCTTTTCAATGATGCGGAATATGGAGGGGATAAGATACTGCGGGGCACTACATTTGCCAAATATCAGCAATTTATCAGGAACTGCTTTACCATCCTGCCCCGCCAGGCATTGCATGCCAAATCGCTTTCATTCGATCACCCGGTTACCGGAAAACGGCTGTCATTCGACTCGGAACTTCCGGACGACATGAAACAGGTTATAGAAAAGTGGAGAGATTATACGTCAGGAAGATAAAAATTCTAACCTGTCAGACAAACCTTTACCCTGAGCCCTGCGCTCTTCGCCAATTCTTACCAACTCCCTCCGGCTCCGCCTCCGCCAAAGCTGCCGCCTCCGAAACCGCCAAAGCCGCCTCCGCCGCCTTTGAAACCGCCGCCTCCAGAAAAGCCTCCCCAGCTTCCGCTGTGCTTGTTACCTCCTGAATTCATCATCGACATCAATATCCATAGGGGAAGTCCGTTACGGCTTATATGCTTCTGGTTCGATCCGCCGCTGCTGCGCATGAACAGGATTACTATTATTACGATTATGAAAACAATAAGAGGTACCATCTCGCTAATGTCGCCGCCCTTCCTGTAATCACCGGCCGTGAATTCCCCGCTTGCCAGCGACATAAGCGTGCTGGTTGCCTTATCGAGACCTTCATAGTAATTGCCCTGCCTGAATTCAGGAAGTATTTCATAGTCGACTATCTCACCGCATATAATATCGGGGATAGCACCTTCAAGACCGTATCCTGTGGTTATCTGAACCTGCCCCTGCGAGCTGAAGGTCTTTGGCTTGACAAGAATAAGCACCCCATTGTCCGAACCCTTCCGTCCTATTCCCCACAATTCAGCCAGCCGCTGGGCATAATCGGCCTTGTCATATCCCATCAGGTCGTTGACAGTAATTATTGATATCTGAGTCGATGTTGTATCATCGAAGGCCACAAGCTTTTGCTCAAGGGCGTTTATTTCCTGCTGTGTGAGCATGCCTGCAAAATCGTTCACAAGTCTTGGCGGAACCTGCGGCTCGGGAAAGTCCTGACCCGTGACGGTTACCGGGGTAAAGGCCAGGACAAATGTAATAATGGCAATATAATTATTTAATAGCCTGAAATTCATTGCTTTTCTGGTTGCTCATTATCTTCAAACGAGATATCATCGGGAAGTTCATTCACATCATCCCTGCTGTGCGGGAAATGTTCCCGAAGCTGCCGGCCGGCCATCAGAATCCCTTCAATAATTCCCTCGCAATATTTACCTTCCCTGAAATTACCTTCAAGGATGTTTTTTATAACATCCCAGAAACCATCGGGGACCTTGCTGTTAATTCCGGCATCGCCTATTACGGCGAACTTCTTATTCCTGACTGCCAGATAAAAGAGGACTCCGTTTCTGTCTTCTGTCTCATGCATTTTAATATGCCGGAAAATCCATGCAGCCCTGTCGAGGACATTGCCCGAAAGACTGGTTTCGAGATGAACCCTTATCTCTCCCGAAGTTTCGCCTTCAGCCTCCTTAATGGCATCCCGTATCTGAAGCTGCTGCTCCTTCGTAAAAAAAGCCGATGCCTTGATTTCCATTTCCCGGGCCGGGTTAGAATGTAACTTCAGGAGCTTTTTCCGCTCCTTCCATCGACTCGAAATATGGTCTAGCTGTGAATCCGAACATCCCGGCAATAATATTCTGCGGGAATCTTTTAATATAAGTGTTCATTGACTGGGCAACTTCATTGAATTTCCGGCGCTCGGTTGAAATGCGGTTCTCGGTACCTTCGAGCTCCACCTGAAGATCCCTGAAATTCTGGGTGGCTTTAAGCTCGGGATAACGTTCCACAACCACCATCAGTCTTGACAGAGCAGAACTCAGATCACCCTGGGCAGCCTGAAACTCCTGAAGATTTTCAGCGGTCATGTTTGCCGGATCGACTGTTACCTGAGTGGCTTTTGCCCGTGCCTCGATAACCTGGGTGAGAGTCTCCTGCTCGAAGGCAGCTGCTCCCTTGACTGTATTTACAAAGTTCGGTATAAGATCGGCCCTGCGCTGGTATTGAGTCTCAACATTTCCCCACTGGCTTGTAACGCCTTCCTGAAGGGAAACCATCTGGTTATAAGCCCTGGTACCCCATGAAACAAGACCAAGTACAATAAGTCCGAGAACAACTCCAACTATAATCCAAATGATGCAACCTTTTTTCATTTTGTGCGGTTTTAAGAATTTCATCAAAGGTAAATAATTCCTTATAATCTAAACAGAAAATTATTGCTGCCAACCCAAAACATTCGCGTTCGCGCCATAAATGAATCCATTAATTTCTAATTTTACCGCCAAAATTTTCTCACATGAGAACAATCGCCATAGTTGCCGGAGGAGATTCATCCGAGTATGACATTTCAGTAAAGAGCGCCAGTGAAGTTTTAAATCTGATCTCAGGGAAATACAACGCTTATCTGATCATGATAAGAGGTACGGCCTGGTACTGGGAAGATCCGAAGGGAAGACTTTTCAATATCGACAAGAATGATTTTACCCTTCTTACCGACGATCAGAAGATCAGGTTTGATGCTGTTTTCATTGCCATTCACGGGACCCCCGGCGAAAACGGCCTTCTCCAGGGCTATCTCGATATGATGAAAATCCCCTATACCAGCTGCAGTGCATTCTGTTCAGCCCTCACCTTCAACAAACAGGCCTGCAAGCTCTATCTTAAGGAGTACGGCATACCTATGGCCCGCAACATTCTCTTCCGCAGGGAAAATATGCCGGATACCGAATCAATAATTTCAAAAACAGGACTTCCGTGCTTTGTAAAGCCCAACGACAGCGGGTCAAGCTTCGGAGTGTCAAAGGTAAAGACCAGGGAAGAGCTGCCTGCAGCCATTGAAGCAGCATTCACGGAGAGCGCTGAGGTAATGGTCGAAGCATTCATGAACGGAAGAGAAGTCGCTTGCGGCGTGGTAAGGGCAAAAGGGAAGGGGATCGTCCTGCCGGTGACTGAGATTAAAAGCAGTAACGAATTCTTTGACTATGAGGCAAAATACACACCCGGAAAATCGCAGGAGATAACACCAGCGGATATGCCCGACGACCTCATTAACAGGATACAGGTGCTCAGCTCAAGGGTATATGAAATACTTGGATGCAAAGGCATCGTAAGGGTCGATTTCATCGTGGTCGACGATAATCCCTTTTTCCTTGAAATCAACACGGTACCGGGAATGACAATGGAAAGCATCATACCCCGACAGGCAGATGCAGCCGGCATCGGTCTCGAAGATCTGTATTCAATGGTTATAGAAGACCTGTTCTGATATTAACAAGTTCTATTCCTTTGCCAGTTTCAGCGCCGAGGTGGTTGTATAGTATTTTGTAATCATTCCCGGAACCTCCCACTCAGGCAGTTTGCCTGCTTCCATGTATTCAAGAAACTTCCGGGTTACCTGCCCGAAGTGCTCCTCGTGCGAAACCCTGTACTTTGTGGGAATGAAGATCTTCAGAGCCTTGTTTCCGGAGTTTTCTGCCATCAGACTGTCGAATGGGAGCTGACCCAGTGCAGCCTTCAGCTTTTCATTCATTTCCGGGAGGGATGATCCCCTTATGTTTTCAACATACAGCGTCGGAACAAATTTCTCATCTGCACCCTGACGGATGACAAGGTCGCATTTGGTGCCGCGCATCACCGAGTAGTGAGTGTCCCCTCCCCCTGCCGGCGGCATGAAGTCCCATGTGACTGATACTTTGGCCCAGATCCCCTTCAGCTGGTAAATCATCTCACCGTTGGAATAAACATGCAGTTTCCCGTCTTTGACATCCTTGCCCAGGTATTCAGGGAAATCGTCAAAGCCCGTTACTCCCCTGAATTCTTCCTTCGATATTATTGTCGCCCATCTTCTTGCAGAGGAAAGCTTTACATCTGAAGGATCGAGGATCTGTTCCGGAAAACATTCCCACTGAATAAGGTCGACAAGATGAGTTGTGACATCAACTATCCCCTCGCCCTGCTGTTCGACGTCGAAAAACCAGGCCGGACGCTGGAGCGGTGAGCCCGAAACTATCTTTGAAAAATGATGAACACTGACCTTTGATACAGCAGGATCCTTAGCTGACCCCGGAACCAGCGTCCCGAAAATTTCTTCATTCTGTGAAAGGAGTTTCTGGAGAAGAGTGGTGACCTCAAACCTTTCGGTCATGATGTCGTAAAGAAGAACCCCCTTTTCAGCGGCAGATGCAAATGCAGCCTTCAGGCCCGGCCAGTCTTCGGGAGATATAATCATGGGCTTGTCGGCCAGAACATTCAGTCCGGCATTAATCGAAGCCGTAATATAACTAGCCTTTTTTTTGTTGTTGCCCGACAACACCACCACATTCCCTGCCTTTTCCGTCAGCATCTTTTCGAAAAAATCGGTCCCCCTGTAGACTATCTCATTCCATTTTGTGGGATCATTGGCCCTTGCATTATATGATGCAATTCTTCCAAGGTGCTGATCCACATCCGGTCCTTCGGGAGCATAGACCCTTACGTCGGGAGAAACCTGCGGATAAGTTGTTTTCTGAACCAGGGCAGCATGAAAATGGCCCGGATCGACTGTCAGAAGTTTAACCTTGTAGCTGGTTTCCATTGCATCATTCTTTGTTTCCGTCGTTTGCTTCTTGCTTCCTCCTGTTCCGCATGACGATAATATCACTGCAGAAATCAATACAAATGCTGTCTTTATGTCCATATCTTAAGTCTGTTTTATTTCCTTTACTGCTTCAATGAAAGCTTCAATATTCTGTGTGCTGACATCCTGTGGCATTCCTCCGCCGGCTGACCAGATAATGCGATCGTGATTGCTGACTTCCTCCGAGGCCTTTCTGACTGCCTCCTTAATCTGTTCGGGGGTACCCGCAGCCAGTACATCGCGCGGAGGTATGTTTCCCAGCAGTACCACATCGTCACCTGCAAGTTTCCTGATCTCTCCGAGAGAATGATTGAAGGAGAAATTGAAAACGTTCACATCCATTTCCTTCAGAAATCCTGCCGTAATAAGTCCATCAGCATCATTGTGAAGAAACCTTACCTTTGCACCCGTGCATGAAAAGATCCTTTTGAAATAAGGAAGCACGAATTCATTGAATTCCGCCTCGCCAACAAAGCCGATTATATCATCAAGTATCAGTGCTCCCTCAATTGAAGGAAAACTTTCTTTCTGAAGTGAAAGCCAGTCGCAAATGAAACTGGTTATTTTTTCAAGAAGCCTGTGCGAGCCTTCCGGATCAAGGGCAAGTGCCATCATGAATTCGGTAGTCCCCATGAGGAAACTGGCTATGTTGAGAGGTCCGCGCGCTATGGCAAACCTGACCTGGTGATCTGATTCAATGATCGCGGCCTGGTTATTCTTCAGCCTGGCAATCATGAAAGGCAGAAGCCCGTCGGTTCTTACATTGGGCTGAGGCAGCCGTTCTGCATCAGCAATATCGGTGAGTATTTTTTCTGCATGCGGCAGGTTATTCTCGAGAAAGATCAGTCTCGATCCGAAAGCGGACGGCTCAGTGCACATGCCGTATTCCGACCAGAAACCGGGCATGAACCAGACATCAGGAAAGGTTTCTGCTGCCTTTATATTGGCTTTCATCCATTTTTCGTCGGATGCATAATAGTCAAGCGTGGGAATGCCATACCAGCCCGGCAGCCATGGACTGTCAATAATAAAACCCGCCGGCCTGTAACTGAGCTTCCTTCCATTTAACATGGAGAGAAGATCATTCCACGATGAATTTCGCATTGGAATTGAGGTTTATCTGTAATACTTCAGACATTAAATTTGAGAATAATTTTCAATACAGCAAAGATTCCTATGACTGATGTTACATTATTTGTCATCAAGGTCAGCAATCTTGAAATTGAAGGTTTCCATGCGGTATGAATCGATCGGGGCGCAGGTGCATATCAGGTTGCGGTCGCCATAACCATCATCAATCCTTCCGACTGACGGCCAGAATTTGTTTTCTTCCACCCATTTAAGTGGGTAGGCTGCCTTCCGCCGTTCATAGGAATGGTTCCAATCGTCGGCAGTTACAGCCAGCGCTGTATGAGGTGAGTTGTGAAGAACATTGTCTTTCTGGTCAGCTAAGCCCTCCTTCACTTCCTGAATCTCGAGCCAGATTGAATTCATTGCATCGATGAACTTGTCAAGTTCCCGCAGTGATTCCGACTCGGTCGGCTCAATCATCAGCGTCCCGTGTACCGGGAAGGAAAGCGTTGGCGCATGAAAACCATAGTCCATAAGCCTTTTTGCAATATCCGATTCGGTGATCCCTGCTTCATTCTTGAAATTCCTGCAGTCGAGAATAAGTTCATGAGCCACCTTTCCGGTTTCGCCCGTGTAAAGGGTAAGATACCTGTTTTTAAGGGATGCTGAAATATAATTTGCGTTCAGAATGGCATATTTCGTTGCGTCTGTAAGGCCATCCGGGCCCATCATAAGGATGTAGGCATGCGATATGATCAGTACGTGAGCGCTGCCAAAAGGTGCTGATGCCACAGGTGTTATGCCATTCTTACCTCCAACCGGAACCAGGGGATGTGCCGGAAGGAATTCAGCCAGTCTTTCGGTTACAAGCACCGGCCCCATTCCCGGACCACCGCCTCCGTGAGGGATGGCAAAGGTCTTGTGAAGGTTAAGATGACAGACATCGGCCCCGATATGTCCCGGACTCGTAAGTCCGACCTGGGCATTCATGTTGGCTCCGTCCATATAAACAAGTCCGCCGTTCCCGTGGATTATCTCCATCATGGCATTAACCCCGGCTTCAAACACTCCGTGTGTCGAAGGATAGGTTATCATGAAACAAGCAAGGTTTTCCCTGTGTTCCACGGCCTTTTTCTTCAGATCCTCAATCTGAATATTACCCCTCTCATCACATTCGACAACAACAACCTGCATTCCTGCCATCACGGCGCTGGCCGGATTAGTACCATGTGCAGAGGAAGGGATAAGGGCAATGTTTCTGTGACCTTCTCCCCTGGTCTTGTGATATTCCCTTATAATAAGCAAACCTGTATATTCGCCTGCAGCCCCTGAGTTTGGCTGGAACGTGACTGCCGAAAAGCCGGTAATCTCCTTAAGTGCATCTCCCAGCTCATTCATCATCTGATAATAACCTTCAGCCTGATCGGCGGGAACAAAGGGATGGATATTCCCGAATTCGGGCCAGCTCATGGCAAACATCGAAGTTGCCGGATTCAGTTTCATGGTACAAGACCCGAGGGATATCATGCTATGCGTAAGGGAGAAATCCTTCCTCTCAAGCATTTTTATGTACCTCATCATCTCAGTTTCGCTGTGGTAGCTTGTGAAAGTTGATGCAGTAAGGAAAGGGGACTTGCGAAGAAATTTTTCAGGGATGCAGTTGCATTCCGCAAACGTTGTTATTTCATCAGCCTTTCTACCTGCTGCCCTGGCAAACACTTCAACAACTGCATTTATATCTTCGGTGGAAGTGACCTCATCGGTCGTCAGGCTTATGTTGCCGTCGGCCGGATAATAGAAATTAATGCCGGCATCAAGGGCAAGCTTCCTTATTTCATCGCGGCTGATTCCCTCGTGAGGTAAAACTCTTATTGTGTCGAAATAAATGTCATTTAACTGGATATAACCAAGCTTCTTAAGGGCTGCTTTTATTGTACAGGCCGACCTGTGGATCCTAAGCGCAATTTCCCTCAATCCTTCAGGACCGTGATACTGGGCATACATACCCGACATGGTTGCAAGAAGAGCCTGTGCCGTGCAAATATTGGATGTTGCCCTCTCCCTTTTTATGTGCTGTTCGCGTGTCTGTAAAGCCATTCTGAGCGCCTGTTTTCCGTTTACATCCACCGACACGCCAATAATCCTGCCGGGCATGCTTCTCTTGAGCTCATCCCTGGTTGCGAAGAACCCGGCATGAGGACCTCCGAAGCTCATCGGAAGGCCAAATCTCTGGCTCGATCCCACCACAACA
Source organism: Bacteroidales bacterium UBA6117 (assembly GCA_002428385.1). GTDB lineage: Bacteria > Bacteroidota > Bacteroidia > Bacteroidales > VadinHA17 > LD21. The sequence continues at coordinate 37,115 of DIWB01000014.1, read as the reverse complement.
TCGGCACCCCATTCCCCGGGAGGTGTCAGAAGGGCAAGGCTTAACAGGTCGGCAGCAACCCCCACAAGCAATCCTGCTGAATGGGCCCTGGCAGTAAATTCACTGTAGTCGCGGATATGACCCGAAGCAGCCGGGTACTGAACAATGGCGCCGAAAAATGATTCGTCAGGCTGAAACTCCTCAAATCTGCCTTTCACAATCTGAATTTCAAGGGGCTCCGACCGGGTTTCAATAACTCCCATATTCTGAAGGAAAATGTCCTCATCGACAAAGAATTTGTTTGCCCCGGCCTTAACAGCAGCTCTTGAACGGGCATTGAACATCATTATCATGGCTTCAGCCGAAGCAGTCGATTCATCCAGAAGCGATGCATTGGCAATCTCCATTCCCGTCAGTTCGATTACCATGGTCTGAAAATTCAGCAGCGCTTCAAGCCTGCCCTGCGATATTTCAGCCTGATACGGGGTGTATGATGTGTACCATGAAGGATTTTCAAGTACATTCCTGATTATCACCGAGGGAGATGCAACGCCATAATAGCCCTGACCGATAAACGATCTGAACATTTTGTTCTTTTTACCGAGCTTCCTGATATGGTCTAAATATTCAAACTCCGTCATTGCTTCCGGAAGTCTTAATTGTTCCCTGAGCCTTATGGGTTCGGGCACGGTTTTGTCGATCAGTTCATCGAGCGAGTTCACTCCTATTGTCCGGAGCATTCCGGGCAGGTCGGACCTGCGGGGCCCTATATGGCGGGCGGCAAAAGAATCGGATGACATAGATGTGATTTTTAAAAGTTTAATTTCGCTGCACGGTTCAGGCAGCGCCCCGAAATTAAGAAATAGTATTTACTTAAAAAACGAGCAGAATCACTTGTGGATAAAATATGGATTGAACCTGAGTTCATCCCCGATCAGGGTTGAATTCCCATGTCCGGGATAAACCACTGTGTCTGCCGGTAGTATAAACAATCTATCCCTGATACTGTTTAGAAGGGTCTCATGATTTCCGCCCGGAAGGTCTGTCCGTCCAATACTTCCTTCAAAGAGGGCATCTCCGGTAAAGACTGATTTGTCCGGTTTGCTGTAGAATGCCAGGCTTCCCGGTGCATGACCCGGAACGTGAATCACTTCAAGCTCCGAATTGCCGAAGCGGACCTTCTCCCCTCCCGACAGGTATCCGGCCGGCTCAGGAGGATGTTCCATCGACAATCCGAACATGCGGGCATGATCGACCGCTCTTTTCCGGTTCATGAGGTCATCGTGGTGACACAGGGCTCCAAGTCCGTATTTTTCAAGCATCAGCCTGTCGCCGAAAATATGATCGAGATGGCAATGGGTGTTCAGAAGAAGAACCGGTTTTAAGTTCCCGTCCTCAAGCAGCGCTGTAAGCTCTTCGGATTCAAAACTGTCGTAGCATCCGCAATCGATAATAGCACAATCGCCTGATCCATCCGAGAGAACGTAGGTGTTTACAGATATAGGATTAAAAACCAGCTTCCTTATTTCCATATCATTACATTTGTTTATTGACAGTTCCCCTGAGCATGGGCACAAAAACGAAAGTGCCGTGGGAGGAATACTCAAAATCCCCCTCTCCGCTGCGGATGACAAGCGTCATCACCTGAGAATTGTTGTCACCGACGGGAACAACCATCCTGCCGCCAATTTTCAGCTGATACTGAAGTTTTGCAGGTATCCCGGGAGTTGCGGCGGTTATCACTATCCCGTCGAAAGGCCCGTACTGGGGTTTGCCCTCATAACCGTCGCCATAAAAGAAATCGGCTGAATACCCAAGCGCGATAAGTGTACGTTGGGCAAGGATGAAAAGTTCCCTGTGCCTTTCAATAGTATAGACCTTTGCTCCCATTTCAGCCAGTATGGCACACTGATAACCTGAACCGGTGCCGATCTCAAGTATCTTATCCCTCTTTTTTACCATTAGCAGGCTGGTCTGAATTGCAACAGTGTAAGGTTGTGAAATAGTCTGGCCCGAAGAGATGGGGAAAGCCTTGTCGGTGTAAGCATGATGGAGAAAGGCAGGATCCATGAATTCGTGCCTTGGAACGGTATTTATTGCCCTCAGCACCTCTTCATCGGTTATTCCTTTTGCTCTAAGCTCATCTACAAGCTTTTTTCTCTTTCCTTTCGCCAGAAATGTATCAGTCATGAAAAATCAATGGTAAAATCCGGAGATAAAGATGGGAAAAATAAATGAAAGCCGCCTCCTGCAATAACTGCAGAATAGTATTTAAAGGTTGCCGGTCTCAATCTCCATTAGGATGATCTCGATGATTGCATCTTCCCCGAAAGGGTCATATTCAGCCTTGAGGTCCGACCCGAAAATACGTGCTACGCCCTGCCAGAAAGCGGCTGAAAAAGCGCCTCTGTACTGCCGGATCAGGTCATAGGATGTGTTGTAGGTCTCCCTGTCGATAAGCTTAATCAGCAGTTTGCCCTGCGTCACCGTCATTCCGCGGATATCATCCTCATATTCACCAAACATTTCCTTTTCGAACTTCCGGAGGTACTTCTTCCTCTCCTTGTCGTCGGGGAGCATCATAAGCTGATCATTTGCCTCGCCAAGCTTTGCTCTTACCATCTGGGCGTAGGGATAAACCTTCTTAAGGTTGAAGACAAGGCGCTGATACCTGTAAAAGGGGAATTTCTTAGCTGTCGATTCACGTCCAATGATCACCACTTCCTTTATGTCTATTTCAGGCAGGACCTCGCCGTTCCTGTCCAGTGAACGCAGCTGGTAATGATTGCCGGGAAGGGTGTCGACAGACCGCTTTACTGTATCAATCTGCGCCGATACTTCAGTAAGCAAACCAAATATGAATAATATGGTAAACAGATTTCGCAACTTCAGTCATATTTTATGCAAAGTTATCAAATTACAGGCCAACTCCGATATCAGCCCGCATGGAGTTGACAAATGTAAAAATCCCTATATTTGGAATAAGCAAAACCACATTTATGGCATTACAGGTAGAAGACCTTGAGGATCAGTCGAGATACAGGCAAATATTGAAAATTCCCTACGACGAACTGGTTAATTTCGTTTTGGAATACCTCAGGAGAAAATCGGGACTGATGGTACTATTCTGGGGAACATGTCTGTTTTTTCTCGGCCTTGCTCTTTACATACGCCTCAATATAGGGGGATATTTTCCTTTCAGGAATATCTTTATGCACACACTGCTCGGGCTTATTGTTTTCCCCCTGATCAGCATTCCCGTTCATGAACTCCTTCATATTGTTCCCTATTACCTGACAGGGGCCAGGAACATTAAAATCGGCATGGATCTGAAGCAGTATATGGTATATGTAACTGCTCACAGGTATGTGGCTTCGGAACGACAATTCCGGGTTGTTGCACTGTTTCCCTTCCTTCTTATGAGTGTCATTCTCCTTTATCTCATACTTACTCTTCCTGGTCTCTGGAAATGGAGCCTTTCATTATTCACCTTTGTCCATGCCACAATGTGTGCAGGCGACTTTGCGATGCTGAATTTCTATGCAGTCCATCCCGGGAAAAAAATCTACACATGGGATGATTTCGATGAAAAGACGGCGTATTTTTATGAAGAAATATAGTGGAAAGAGGGGCGTGAAGGGCAAAAGATTGCTTCGTCCCGCCGATGCGGGACTCGCAATGACGATAGTATAAAAACATCAACTAACGATGAACGATGAACGATGAACCTTTTAACAAGCAATCTTCTTACGCTAAAGCTTCAGAGGGCAAAGCCAGCAATAATTATTACCAATCAATAAAACCACAACCATGAAAAAACTGATTATCATTATCTTGCTGGCAATTTCAGTAAATCTGACCGGAATTGCTCAGAGGAAAATCGTGAATCTTCCCGATCTTCCGGGATATGTGACACTCAAATGCGATTTTCACCTTCATACAATTCTTTCCGACGGTAACGTCTGGCCCACTGTCAGGGTTGGAGAGGCCTACCGCGACGGACTCGATGCTATTGCCATCACCGACCATGTTGAATATCTTCCGCATAAGGATTATATTATCAAGGATCACAACGCGTCATGGAAGATCTCCGAATCGACAGCCCGCGATTACAACATAATCCTTGTTAAGGGAACGGAAATAACAAGAAGCATGCCTCCCGGCCATCTCAATGCATTGTTCATTCAGGATGCTTCGCTTATTGATGTTGATTCAGTGATGGATGCCATCGGGGAAGCGATTAAGCAGGGAGCTTACATCCACTGGAACCATCCGGGATGGAAATCGCAGCAACCTGACGGAATCCCACGCATGTACGACATCCATTATGAACTGATAAAAAGAAAATGGCTGCACGGAATTGAATTCTTCAATCACAGGGAATATTATCCACTAGTGATGACCTTCTGTAAACAGCATAACCTGGCCGTTCTGGCAAACAGCGACATGCACGGGGTGATAAGCGAGGAATACAGCGGCCAGACAAACCGTCCCATGACTCTTGTTTTTGCAAGTGCCAGAACTCACGATGCACTGAAGGAAGCCATGTTTGCTGGGCGCACACTGGCCTACTTCAACGATATGCTGGCCGGAAAGGAAGAATATGCAAGGCCTTTCTTTCATCAGTGCATTTCGGTAAGCAAACCCTTCTACGAAAACGATAAGAATATCTACCTCGAAATAACCAACAACTCTGACATTCCATTCACCCTCGAGAACGGAAGCCCTGATGCCCCGGCTTCAATAACCCTTCCTGCACGCGGGATAACAAGAGTTGCCATCAGCAAAAAGACCAGGTCGCCGCTGTCGTATGATGTAAAAAACATTATTACAGGAGAGAATGAGGTGCTGAGGGTGGAGATAAAGTATTAAGGAAGGTGTGAGGCGTTAGGGCGTTAAGGCATGAAAGCAATGAGTTGGTAGTTGGCAGAGTGCAGTTGACAGTCTAAAAAAAAATCCGTCCGGCAATTGGAAACCGGACGGATTAAGTATAAAGATTACACTTCTAGAATTTCTCCTTTGCCAGTTTCAGGAGGTCGTCTTCCCTGACGACAGGTCTCATCCGGAAGGTGTATTCATATTTCCTGTCAAGAAGCCTGTACTGTGGGTGAATCTCGGCTCCCCATGAATTGTCACCGCCAACTCCCATCTGTCCCAGATCGACATTCAGATTGACCAATTCCCTTGGCTTTACATCGTTGATATGGGTATTTGCGCTTAAGGCATCTTTTCTGTACATCGACAGCTTGCCTGGTGATTCGAAATCATCGTGTACGTTCTTGAGGGCTGCGAAACCAATCAGGGGATTCCCCGAGACCAGCAAGCCGTTACCCGACTCATCAGTAAGAGCCAGCCACCTTGTGTCGGTCTTGTAACCATTTTCCTGAGGTCTGACATACGGGACATACTGATCATCCACCGTACTCTCATAAAGTCCGACATCGGCTGACGTCTTCCTGTCAGCATAGTTTTCATGAGGTCCCCGTCCAAGCCATTTCAGGTTCATGAATTCCTCAGGCAGTTGCATCTGCATCCCCATCCTTGGTATCTCAGGAATCTTGTCGGATACCTTCGAGAACTGGTTCTTGACAATCACATCTCCCGAACTGTAAACAGTGTAGGTCGTAACATGTCCTGCAATCTTCTCTCCGTTCTCATCCGGAATGTCGTACTCGAATGTAACGACAGCTTTTCCCAATTCGGGCTGGGTGATCTTTGCACTCCTTACTATGGTCCTTTCACCTGCCTTCTTCCAGACACCGAGTCTGCGGTCCATATTATATCCGTAATCATTATCGGTCGGAGGCCTCCAGAAATCAGGCTCCGGTCCCTTACTGATCATTGATCTTCCTTTGTATGCGAAGGATTCCATTCGTCCCTTTTCCAGGTCAAACACTATAAGGATATCGGGACTGCTTACCTCATACTTCTTGTCCACTGTATTTGTCTGAAGAACTGCCATCTGATCGTGTTTGGCAAAGACAGGTTTCCCATCCATGGGAAGCTTGAACTGGGTGGCTGCATAAACATGATCTTCAGGAACCAGGTCCCATTCATCGCTTTTTGAGACCCTGAAATTCAGGAAGTACTCAGCGCCGGGTGTAACTTCTATTCCCGACACGGGTATGTTCACCACTGTGCTCTCGCCTGGTTTCAGCGGCGGTACCGTAAGCTTACCCGACTTGACGGCAACTCCGTCGGATACTATATCCCAGTCGAATATGAACTCTGACAGATCCGTAAAGAAGTATTTATTGGTGATTTTCACGGTGCCGGCAGACAGGTTGAGCGGTTCAAATCCGATGTACTGATACACTCTTTTCACCTCTTCAAGAGCAGGTTTCCATCCCCTGTCAGGAAATACAAGACCGTTGATGCAGAAGTTGCCATCACTTGGCATACCCTCTTCACCAAAGTCGCCACCGTAAGCCCAGAACTTTTCGCCGTTTTCATCAGTGGTAATAAGACCCTGGTCGACCCAGTCCCAGATGAAACCTCCCTGCAGCAGGGGATACTTTTCAATAACATCCCAGTAATCCTGGAGGTTTCCGACCGAGTTACCCATGGCGTGAGCATATTCGCAGAGAATAAGGGGACGGTCGCTCTTCGGGTCCTTTGCATACTCTTCAATCTGTGGTATTCTTGCATACATGGGGCATACTATATCTGTATGCCTTTCGGTTGTATTGGTACTTTTTTCAGCGCGCTCGTACTGCACCGGCCGGCTTGCATCCCTTGCCTTGGTCCAGTTGTAGTTATCGAGAAAGTTATGGCCGTCACCGGCTTCATTTCCTAGCGACCAGATTATAACCGAAGGATGATTCTTGTCGCGTTCGACCATTCTCTGCATCCTGTCCATGTGCATTCCAGCCCATTCCTTCTTGTCAGCGAGTGTTTCATCCTTGTTGTAACCAATGCCGTGTGACTCAATATTGGCTTCGTCAACCAGGTAAAGTCCGTACCTGTCGCACAACTCATACCAGAGCTCCTGCTGCGGATAGTGAGAAGTCCTCACTGCATTCAGGTTATTGCTTTTCATTATCCTGATATCCTTCAGGATGGTGGCTTCATCTATAACATGACCGTTGACTTCGTGATGTTCATGAAGGTTCGTTCCTTTAAGCAGAACCGGCACACCGTTTATCAGGAGCTGTGAATTAAGTATCTCTACTTTTCTGAAGCCTATCCGGGCTCCGACACTCTCGAGGTTGTTGCCAAAATTATCCTTAAGGCTGATGACCAATGAGTACAGATCAGGAGTTTCAGAAGTCCATTTCCTGACCTGGGGCAACTGCTTTGTGAAGGAAACTGAAGTCTGTTCTCCTGACAGCTTTACATCCTTCGATTCGGTATAAACTTTCTCATCATCACGAAACAACGAGGCTTCCAAAACAAAGTCCCGTGAATCAGCATCCTTGTTTTTAACAGCCACATCAAGCTTTAAGAGCCCGTCGTTATATGAGTTCTCAAGATCTCCCACTGCAAAGAAATCACTGATGAAAGTTTGCGGCCTGGCATGCAGGAAGACAGAACGCTGAATGCCGCTCAGACGCCAGAAATCCTGATCCTCAAGGTAACTGCCATCGCACCAGCGATAGACTTCAACTGCAAGTGTGTTCTCTCCTTTCCTGAGATGAGGGGTTATATTGAATTCGGCCGGCACCTTGCTGTCCTCATTGTAACCAACCAAAGCTTCATTCACCCAAACATAAAATGCTGAGCTGACTGCGCCGAAATGAAGGAATACCTCCTTGTCCTTCCATTCCGGAGGGATTGTGAATGTTCTTTTATACGATCCCACAGGATTCCATGAATGATCGATCTTAGGCGGATTCTTTTCAAAGCCGAATCCGATGTTTACGTAGATGGGAACGTCATACCCTTTCATCTGCCAGTTCGATGGAACTTCAATATCGTCCCAGTCGCGCGTGTCATAATCATCCTTGAAAAACCAGTAAGGTCTTTCATCAGGCGTTTTAACCCAGTGGAACTTCCAGACGCCGTCGAGAGATAGGTAATTGGGTGATTTTGTTTTTTCAGCTTCAAGCGCGGCCTGCTCATCAGCATAGCTGATCATAGTTGCATGCGGCGCCTCACGGTTTATGTTGAACACCTCCGGATTTTCCCAGTCACGGATTTCCTTCTCGGTGAACGCCACCCCTTCATATTTGCTGTATCGCTTGCAGGCAGTGAACAGCATTAACACAATGACAAAATAATAAGGCAATCTCTTCATAACACGATATTTATAAGTTTAATATTCAGCAAAAGAATAAAATCAGAACAGGCCGGAGATCTTTCCGTTTTCATCGATATCGATCTTTTCAGCCGAGGGTGAACCCGGCAAACCGGGCATCCTCATTATGGTTCCGGCTATGGGCACAATAAAACCGGCTCCCGAGGAAAGTTCCACTTCCCTGATTTTGATTGTAAAGCCCTGGGGACGTCCTTTCTTGTTCTGATCGTCCGAGAGTGATTTTTGTGTCTTTGCTATACATACAGCCAGATTGCCAAATCCGAGCCTGGTAATTTTGTCGAGCTGGTTTTTTGCCTTTATTGTATATTCAACATGATCAGCTCCATACATCTTGGTACATATAGTCTCTATCTTCTTTTCAAGCGGCCACTCAAGCTCATAGAGCGGTTTAAAGCAATTGGCGCAATCGGATATCTCCTCCAGCACCTTGTGTGCCAGATCGACAGCTCCTTCCCCACCTTTCGCCCACGACTCATTGACAGAAACTTTAAGGTTCCTCATGGTACAGTGTTTCTTAAGAATTTCCAGCTCAGAGTCGGTATCGGTGTCAAACCTGTTGATTGCAATCACCGGCCTGAATCCGAAATACCTCATATTCTCTATATGCTTATCGAGGTTGTCAAATCCCCTGATAAGAGCCTCAATATCCTCACTGCCAAGAGCTGACAGTTTGGCGCCGCCATGATATTTAATAGCCCTGACTGTTGCAACTATAACAACTGCATTGGTTTTGAGCTTCCCAACCTGCGATTTGATATCGAAAAACTTCTCAGCTCCCAGTTCACTGGCAAAACCAGCTTCGGTAACAACATAATCGCTCAGCGAAAGGCCCGTTTTTGTAGCAATAATTGAATTGGTACCCTGGGCAATGTTTGCAAACGGTCCGCCGTGAATGATTGCAGGTGTTCCCTCAAGTGTCTGGACCAGATTAGGTTTTATAGCATCCTTCAAAAGCGCTGCCATGGCGCCGTTAGCCTTCAGGTCACGGGCAAAAACCGGCTTCTCACCATATGTGTAGCCAACGAAAATATTTCCAAGACGTTCCTTAAGGTCCATTAGATCGCCCGACATGCAAAGCGTTGCCATCACTTCCGAAGCTGCGGTGATCTCAAACCCCGACTGGCGGGGAACACCTTCGGTAGTGCCTCCCAATCCTATCACTATATCCCTGAGGGCCCTTTCATTCATATCCATCACCCTCTTCCATTCAACGGTTCTCGGGTCAATCCCGATATTCCCGTCAGAATTCTTCAGCTGGATATTATTGTCTATCAGTGCTGACAGAAGATTATGAGCCTTCTCCACGGCCGATATATCCCCGGTAAAATGCAGGTTGATATCTTCCATGGGTATTACCTGGGAATAACCACCACCAGCAGCACCGCCCTTGATGCCAAACACAGGGCCAAGAGAAGGTTCACGGAGAACAACAGTGGTCTTTTTTCCTATCCTGTTAAGAGCCTGGGCAAGACCAATGGATGTTGTCGTCTTACCTTCACCTGCAGGTGTCGGAGTTATTGCAGTCACCAGTATCAGCTTACCTTTTTTGATACGCTTCTCATCGATGAAATGCAAAGGGATTTTTGCCTTGTATTTTCCATATAGTTCAAGTTCATCCGGAGGTATACCCAATGATGCAGCAACTTCAACTATTGGCCTTATGGGGGCTTCCTGAGCGATTTCTATATCCTGCTTCATAATCGGTGATTTTTAAAAAGTTGGGGAAAGATAATAAACTTTCGCCTATCCCCAAAGTGGCACGCGAACTTGTAAATGAACATTTTCTTACTCATTGTTATCCGGCTTTTCTCATTTTTTCGTAACTTTAAGCGCCATTCCAACCCTTTAACCCAATTGTATTTATGGAAAAAGAAATAAAATCACTTTACAGCGAGTACAGGGAAGGCCGCCTTTCACGCAGGATCTTCCTTAAAAAACTTGCCCTGTTAACAGGAAGCGGCATGGCTGCAGCAGCCTTATTGCCTGTCATTGAGGACAATGAGTCAATGGCTGCAAAAAAGGCGGGGAAGGCACCGGCCCTGGTTACCGAATTTGTTACATATCCGGCAGCCACCGGCGAAATGAGAGCTTTCATGGCACGGCCGAAGAAGGGTAATAAGTTCCCTGCTGTAATTGTCATTCATGAGAACAGGGGATTGGTCCCTCACATTCAGGATGTAACAAGACGGATGGCGGGGGAGGGTTTCCTTGCACTGGCTCCTGATGCCCTGTCGCCTGTTGGAGGCACACCGGAAGATATTTCAGGCGTCGGTGAATTGTTTAAGAAATTGAACAGCGATGAGACCATTAAGAACTTCACCGCTGCAGTGAAATACCTAAAGACACATCCGAAATCAACCGGTAAAGTGGGATGCACAGGGTTCTGCTGGGGAGGAGCCATGACTAACAATGTGGCAGTCAATTCACCCGACCTGGATGCAGCCGTTCCCTATTACGGAAGAACTCCTGCACCCGAAGACGTTGAAAAGATCAAAGCCCCCGTTATGGCCCACTATGCAGGCAACGATGCGGGAATCAATGCAGGAATTCCGGCATTTGAGGAAGCCCTTAAGAAGTACAACAAGGAATACAAGATCTTCATGTACGAAGGCGCTTCCCATGCTTTCAATAATGACTCAAATCCAGACCGCTATAACGAACAGGCTGCAAAACTGGCCTGGGAAAGAACTATTCAGTTCTTCAAAGAGAAATTGAAGTAGTAGGATCAGGCTTCTTATTCCATATTCCTCCTATCGCATCCACAAAGGGTTTGCAATGGAGGAAAAAAGCCTTGTATCCCTCGCACAGGTAATTTAATCCGGGTTCTCCGTCGGGTGTACTGATAAACCTGTTCTTCGGACACTCTCCGTTGCACATTGCTCTCACGTCACATTCGAGGCAGTAGCGGGGAAGGGTAAGCGATTTCGCCATCCCGAATTCCTTCTGCCTGTTGCTGTCGAGAAACTCAGCTATTGTTCCCTGACTGATGTTTCCAACAAGATGTTCCCTGTCCACATAATGATCGCACGAATAAAAATTCCCGTTAAGCTCCACAACCGGGACTCCGCCGCAGTTCTCTTTGAATATGCAAAGGGTGTGATCCTGACCGAAGGCAGTTCGGGATGCTTCTTCAATTATCTGTATCTTGATTTTACCTATGTCGTTCTCAACCCATTCATCAAAAATTGTGATAAGAAACCTGCCGAACTCCCCGGCCGGCACAGTGGCACGGCTGACACCCGATTGTGACCGGGGCCGGGGTTCTACAAGAGGAAGGAATGTAATATTCACAGCACCAAGCTCCCTGCTTAAGTCATATACCACGAGCGGAAATTTTACATTGAATGAATTTACTACACACAAAATCTCCGGCTGAATCCCCGATCGCCGCAAAAAGCCGTACCCTTTCAGAACCGGCTGAAGCGAGGAACTGCCATCGGCATATTTTCTTGACCGGTTGTGAAGATCACCGGGCCCGTCAATGCTTATTCCGACGATGAATCTCTCCTGTGCCAGAAAATAGGCCCAGTCCCAGTCGATTAGGGTGCCATTGGTCTGGATTCCATTTACAATCTCCTTTCCCTCCGGCTTGTACTTTTTCTGTAAACTGACGGCTTTCCTGAAGAAATCAATCCCGGCCAGAAGAGGTTCTCCTCCATGCCATGAAAAGAAGATTGTCTGATCGGTTGTTGCTTCGATATGCTGAATAACATATCTCTCCAGCATCTCATCACTCATCAGCATCGGTTTGCCGTCCTTGTGGATAGATTGCTTCTTAAGGTAATAGCAATAGCTGCAACGCAGATTGCACAGGCCGCCAACCGGCTTTGCGAAAATCTGAAATTCCCTTTCCTTTTCTTCCATAAGACTACTTTTCAGTGTTTTCCCACCTTATTATACTATTCTCCGCATCATCCGGGATATTCATCCTTATCCTTTGCCCCACCGGGTAATAATTGTTTATCCTGTTGCCGATATTATTGCCGAAACCAAGACCGGCTCCGCGATAAGATGCCACAAACCATCCCATGGGCACTTTAATTCCATCCGTCGTATCTTTCCTGAGCCATGCCAATGCCTGCTTCAGGTCAAGATCTGCACCCGGAAATGTTCCTGCCTTCATACGCCCCGACAACGAAAGTTCATGCGCCGGGATGTATCCGTTTCTTTTGGCCGAACCTATTTTTGTCCCGGGCATAATTACTGTCAGGGAAGTATTAAGTGCAAAATAATCAGCCGGCTTGCCCGGAATGTAAAAAATATCCTCTCCTTGTCTTACAAGATTTTCTGTGTTGAAAGAGGTCCAGCGTCCTGCGACCTCACGGTCGGACCCGGAAATTTCATTTCCTTTTGATTTTCTGAATGCCGGAGCCCTCTCTCCGGCTCCTCCGGTTTTCCTTATGACTGAAACGAATAAACCCTCGCCCCTTATCTTCCCGGGATGAAACCCATAACCGGTTATTCTTCCTTTCGATATCTCAGTTATCCCTTCAAAATCCGAAATGTCGAGTCTTACGGATTCTGCCTCTTCACTTCCGGCCAGCCATAAGACATTTTCCTCATTTTCACCCGGATTGAAAGTGCATGTACTGTAAATAAGCATCCCCCCCGGTTTAAGCGCCGGCCAGACATCAGCCAGGATTCTCCTCTGTCTTTCCGCACACAGAAGTGTGTTACCAACCGACCATTCAGTCACTGCAATCCTGTCCCTGAACATCCCTTCGCCGGAACAAGGGGCATCGACAAGTATCAGGTCGAAAAATCCCGGCAGCCGGCTGAATGCCGATGGATCGTTCCTGGTAACAATTGTATTGGCTGTCCCCCACCTGGTTACGTTCTCAGCAAGGATATCCGACCTCTGCCTGATGACCTCATTCGAAACCAGAAGACTCTCAGTTCCGATCAGGGATGATACATGCGTACTTTTCCCTCCCGGCGCCCCGCATAGGTCGAGTACCCTCAGATATCCGGAGGTGTCGACCACCTGTTTAATAACCTGTTCCAGGAACATGCCGGAGGCCTCCTGGGGATAATAGCATCCTGCATGGAAAAGGGGATCAAGAGTAAACGAAGGTCTCTTTGCCAGATAGTAACCCGATCTGCACCAGGGAACCGGTTCTGCCTCTTCAGGCTTAAGGTCCCACTTCAATGAATTGATCCTTACACTCACCGGAGACGGATCCTGAAGCGCCTTTAAAAGACCTTCGCCGTCAAGATATTCCTGACCAGAGATCCTTTTTATGAATTCCCCGGGAAACATCGGATCAGGAAAATCTTCTCCATAAATAATAAACCGGAATGCCCAGCAACACAATCACCAGTCCGGGGAAAGTGTAATTAGGCTTGTAGATCAACAGGATCACCATGATAAAAGTAGTGGTCAGGATATACAGTGCAGGTATCACCGGGTACCCCCAGGCTTTATAGGGGCGGGGCACGTCGGGCTTTTTGACCCGGAGAATGTAAAGGGTGAAAATTGTAAGGGCAAAAAACAGAAGCACGGCAAATATGACATAGTCGAGCAGGTCGCTGTAGGTTCCTGAAAGGCAGAGCAATATCGCCCAAATTCCCTGGATTGCAATGGCGAATCCCGGAACTCCCTTGCTGTTGATCCTTGCAACTCTTTTAAAGAAAAGACCGTCCATAGCCATTGCATAGTAAACCCTTGGTCCGGCAAGTATCAGTCCATGGTTGCATCCGAATGTGCTTATCATAACAAATACTGCCATAATGATGGCGGCATAGTCTCCGAACACGACGCTCATGGCTGAAGTTGCAACCCTGTCGTCAGTCGCGAACTGGATACCCCTGGCCAGAACATCGGTACCGTCGGGACTTCCCGAAAGGGGAAGTATCCTGATATAGACCCAGTTGATAAAAAGATATATCACTGAGACTATTAAGGTTCCGAATATAAGGCTGAGAGGAACAGTTCTTTTGGGATTTATAACCTCACCTGAGATATAGGTTACATTATACCAGGCATCTGATGAGAACAAGGATCCCACAAGAGCTGTGGCCACAGCAGTCACCAGGACAAAACCCGAAAGCGGGATAACCTGGTTGTTTGCTCCAATCTGCCCGGCTTCCCAGAACACTGCTTTGTTTATCTCCCACGATTCATGTCCCTTTATGGCAAAAAAACCGATCAGGATAAAACCAAAAAGGGCGAGTACCTTGGTCGATGTGAAAATATTAACAACGATTTTTCCTGTCACTATTCCCCTGGTATTAAGCCAGGTAAGGAAGGCAATCATTGAAATGGCAACCACCATTGTGGTGCTGATCTTAAGGAAACCTGCTTCGAAAAGGATGTTCCTGTCAGAGATCCACGGGAACAGCACACCGCTGAATTTGGCGAAAGCAACTGCCACGGCAGCTATTGAACCGCACTGGATAACAAGGAAAGTGGTCCAGCCGAAAAGAAATCCTATCAGGGGATTGTAAGCCTCACGAAGGTAAACATACTGTCCGCCCACATCGGGCATCATCGAAGCCAGTTCACCGTAACTTATTGCTCCGATTACTGTTATGATACCGGTTATAAGCCATACAACCATCAGCCACCCCGGCGATCCGACACTCCTGGCAATATCAGCGCTCGTTATGAAAATCCCGGAACCAATCATGGCTCCGGCAACAATTGAGATCCCGTCGAAAAGATTTACCCGCTTTTTCAGTAGATTGTTCTCTGCCTGCATCTATCAGTTAGTAACATGAAAACAAAAGTAACCAAACAAATGAATTATTTCCTTCGCAGGTATTGCATATTGTTAACAGACTTAAAATATTCACCAGATTGAATTCAAATCAGATATACCCTGCAGGCAATGAAGGTGTTTCTCTGGCATATAATTGATAAAGAAAGAAAAGGCTGTCTCAACTGATATAGTCATGACAGCCGCCTGGCCCGCAACTTAAACAGGCTGCAAAATTATCTTCAGGCATAACTAGTTGGCAAAGGGAAATTCGTCTCCTGTGAGCCTGATCCTTCCGCTGACGACATTCGTGAACTGGGGATCAAGGTAGCCGCTGAATCCGGGCTGTTTTCCACCTACGGCAATTGAAAAGTATCCCGGTTCAATCACTCTCTTGTTCATCTTGTTTATGATTGAAAACTGACGGGGTTCGAGAGCGAATTCAACAACCTTGCTCTCGCCGGGCTTAAGGCTTATTCTGGAGAATCCCTCGAGCTGCCTTACCGGCCTGGGAGTTGTTGCCTTTTCATCTGTCAGATAGAGCTGTACAACCTCGTCACCTTCAACCTTGCCGGTGTTGGTAACTTTTACTTTGACGGTTATTTTTTCACCTGCAACAGCCTTTTCAGCAAGCGACAGATCGCTGTAACTGAAAGTCGTGTAGCTCAGACCATAACCAAAAGGATACAATGGTTCTTTCGTGAAATACCTGTAGGTCTTTCCTGCCATGTTGTAATTCACAAATTCCGGGATCTGGTCGATTGATTTGTAATATGTTACGGGCAGGCGGCCGGCAGGATTGTAATCTCCGAAGATTACATCGGCAACTGCATTTCCTCCCTGCTGTCCTCCGTAACCTGCAAGCAGTATTGCAGCAGCTTTTTCCTGAGCCTTGTTAATTGCTATCGCACCTCCGCTGGTAAGCACCAAAATTACAGGTTTGCCTGTAGCCACCATGGCATCGAGCAGTTTTTCCTGGACTGCAGGAAGCTGGATGTCAGTCCTGTCACCGCCGCTGAATCCTTCGATTTTGATAGGCATCTCCTCACCCTCAAGCCTTTGTGAGAGACCAAGTACCAGGACAACGGCATCGGCCTGACCTGCAGCTGCAACAGCCTTCTGAAGCATGTCTTTCCGGGGCTGGCTCCACATGAGCTTCATGTCGGCATCACCGGCGTAATTCTTGTAAAGTACCTCAATTTTGTATTTCTGACCGGCCTGCAGTTCAACCTGGAACTCCTTATGGAAGGCATGGTGTTCACTCCTGTCTGAAAGTACCTGCTTGCCTTCGAATAAAACCTCATAACCCGACGATCCCCAGCTTCCGATAGCATACGACCCGCTTTCGGGTGGAACCAGATAAGTTGTCCACTTTACTCCGAAATCATCATCCGGAAGATCGGTCGAAGGAGAAAAATGTTCCCAGTAGAAATTGATTTGGTCGTCCCTGCGCGTAAAAACCGGTTCGCCCTTCATCTCCCTGTTGTTGAAGTATTCGCCCAGAGCCCCCTGTTTGCCGTCGGGAGCCTGAAGATATATTGATGGAATAACGGTGAGATTGTGAATACCGTCGGCAAGGTCGCTTCCCTCGGCATACAGGACTACTGTTTCAGGTTTCACCTTGTTGTTTATACCCCTCAGTATTGTAACCGGATCTTTGGGTATCCCGTTATAGTTGCCAATGAGCGCTTCAAAATTGTCGGCATTGGGACCTATCACCGCAATTGTTTTTACCGATTTTGCAAGAGGAAGCGCATTGCCGGAGTTCTTAAGAAGCACAATTGATTCGCTGGCTGCCTTGCGCGCAAGCGTATTGTTGTAATCCGAACAGTTTGCAAAGTAGGGAATGCTTGCGTAGGGAACCATATCGTCCGGATCGAACATCCCAAGCCTGAACCTGGCTGTCATGACTCTTTTTGCTGCAAGGGTAATATCAGCTTCGGTAATGAGTCCTCTCTCAACGGCTGCCACCAGATTTTTGTAATCATAACCGCACTCGAGGTCGGTACCGGCTTTTACTGCCTGCGCGGCAGCCTCAGCAGGATCGCTGGCATACTTGGTGAACTTGTAAAAATCGGATATAGCCCAGCAGTCTGAAACGATATATCCCTTAAAACCCCATTCATTTCGAAGAATACCATAAAGCACCGGATTTGCACAGCAAGGATGGTCACGGAACATGTTGTAGGCTCCCATAACCGAATATGCTCCTCCGTCAACAATTAAAGTTCTGAAAGCAGGCAGATAGGTCTCCCTCAGATCCACCTCGCTCACATTTGCATTGAACTCATGCCGGAGTGATTCCGGACCTGAATGTACCGCATAATGCTTTGCCGTTGCCACAGTCTTCAGATATCTGGGATCGTCTCCCTGCAGTCCTCTGACAAACTGATAGCCCATCCGGGCTGTAAGAAAGGGATCTTCCCCATAAGTCTCATGACCTCTTCCCCATCTTGGATCCCTGAAGATATTTATATTTGGCGACCAGAAGGTAAGCCCCTGGTAAATACCAGTTTTGCCTCTCCGCTGGAACTCGTGGTATTTGGCCCTGGCCTCATCAGAAATGGCATTAGCCACGTTGAACATAAGTCCTTCATCCCATGAGTTGGCAATAGTGATCGACTGCGGAAAAACAGTAGCAAATCCGGCACGTGCAACACCATGCAAGGCCTCGTTCCACCAGTTGTACGACGGGATTCCCAGTCGTGGAATCGCCGGTGCCGTATAAAGAAGCTGATCGGCCTTTTCCTTAAGAGTAAGCCGTGAAACAAGATCGTTGACCCTTTGTTCCTCACTGAGCGAGGGATCCCTGAAAGGTAAGGCATTGGTTCCCTGCTGAGCTTCGACAGGAGAGATAAGCCCCATCAGGACAATGGCAAGAAAACCCTGAACTACTTTCTTCATGATAGATTATTTTAAATATTGAAAAAAAGAACTTCTTATCCTTTAATTTGTCTTTACAATCTTCAGTGCGATATCGGTTGTGTATAAGGGTGTATTCAGCATAACCCATCCGCCCTGATGACCGGCAATTGTATTCTCCGTCTCTCCTCCTGTAATGGTATTGACCCATGTGGTCCGGTACGAGCCGGCAGGAAGATTTGTCTCAACCAGACCGCTGGTACCGGGTGTTTCATTACCGTCGAAATAAAGCACCATAGTCCCGTGATCATCGGCAAGTCCCAGAACCAAGATGTTTTCCTGACCAATTACTCTCACCATGCCTTCAGGGAGCGGCTTCATGTTAATAAAACCGACCTGCTTCATGAATCCGGCCAGTATTCCGAACTGATTGCGCAGGGCCCTGCCCCCTCCTCCGGGTTGGCCTTCCTGAATCACAAAGGTGCCATCCTCTGTTTCGGCTGTAAATGAATAATCGAGGTGATTGAACAAGGCGCCTCCGGCCATGATGAAATTCCACGCTTCCTTTCTGTAAGTTTCATCCTGAATGCCGTCAAAACCGGTTTCATTGTCACCCAATGGCATGTTCAGATGGTAATTCATGGCTACGGTCACAGGAGGAGCGGCATAATGAAAATTATAAACTGAGACACCCTCCCTGGGACGGGGAACCTTCTTTTTCAGGTTTGCCACATTGTTCGAAATAAGGTGTTTCGGAACCATGTCCTTCTCTGCTTCAACTACAACCCGTGTCATGTGATCCTCCCACTGCCTCAGTGCCGTGGTATCACCGAAATAGGGTTCATTGCAGACCTCATAATAGAGATTATCAAAATCGCCAAGTTCCTGCACTATCTTCCTGACCATCTTTTCCTGAATCTCAAGCAATTCAGGATGCTTCAATGAAAGAACCTCCTTCTGATCCTTCACCTTAATTATGCCGTTTATGTTGTTGGAATAGTACAATGGAGATAACTTCCACTGAAGAGTGTCGTAAAAATTGGAAAACAGGTCGAGTTCAACTACAATGCCCCTCCTGCCGGCCTCTTCAACAAAATCCCTTAGTCTTTCGAAATACCCGCTATCCCAGGTTTCAAGATCAAACTTATTGCCTCCCACTGAATAACCCGGTTCTGAACTCCGGGCCCATGGACAGATGAACCTTCCGGAATCGGGTGCCAGGGTATTGGCGCGTATCCCGAATGCTCCTTTCGGCTCCACATAAATACCCGAAAATGTACGGGTTATATTCATCCCGCACGCAGCAAGTTCATCGAAGTATTTTATGTAGTCAAAATCAAGGTTCATCACGGCACCGTAATGCTCGGTGGATCCGATAAGCAGGGTTGGTTCCCTCCTGAACAGGAAATAATGGGGATTATCAGGATGCAATGCAAGAAACTCCTGTGGCCGCGACGAAGAATTGCAGGAACAGACCAAAAGGACAATGACAAACCAGCCCGTAAGATTAAATACTTTCAGATTCATTAGTTTATGAACTATATTGTAATTTCATCATATCGCCGGCTAAAGCCGCATCGACCTGCCTAAACCGTCGGCAATTTCCACGGATCCCTGTACGACGGAACCAGATAATCGTTCGCCTCAACATCGTTTGTAAACCTGGTTCCATCCCACACCAGTTTTTTGCCTGTTCGATAGGCTATGTTGCCCAGTGCGGATAATTTAGCTATGTGAGCACCAATCTCAATGCTGGCATTTGTCTTCGGATTCCGGCTGGCAATACACTCGAGATGGTTCTTTACGTGATTTTTCAGTCCGGCTCCCGTTCCTCTTTTCAGGCCAACTGCTTCCATCCTTATTTTGCCATTCACCTTTTCGGGGATCACTTCCCATCCCGACCTGTCGACAACAAGCGTACCGTTTTCTCCGACAAATCCAAGTCCGTGATTTCTGCCGTATGCACCGTCATCAATTCCAATTGCATGATCCCACAGAACATTGAAACCGTCAAACTCATAGATAGTCTGGAGGCTGTCGGGTGTTTCACATGCATCATCGGGGTATCCGAATTTGCCACCCATGGCCATTATCGATTTGGGCGCCGTGACATTCATGGCAAAGAGGGCATAGTCGAGAAGATGCACGCCCCAGTCGGTCATGAGTCCGCCTGCATAGTCCCAGAACCATCTGAAAGTAAAATGGAAGCGGTTCCTGTTGAATGGTCTCGAGGGTGCAGGGCCGAGCCACATGTTATAGTCAACGCCTGCAGGAACTGGTTCATCAGCCAGAACCGGAATGGAAGGACACCATCCCTGGTATGAAAACACTCTTACCAGCCTTATCTTACCAAGATTTCCAGAGTTGACGAAATTAACTGCCTCCTGCCAGTGAGGATCGCTTCTCTGCCACTGACCGACCTGAACAATACTCTTGTACTTCTGAGCAGCTTTTACCATCAGGTTGCATTCCTCAATGGTCCGGCCTATCGGTTTTTCAACATACACATCCTTTCCAGCCTCGCATGCTGCAACCATCTGGATACAATGCCAGTGATCGGGGGTGCCGACTATAACCAGGTCAACATCCTTGTTGTCTATCACCCTTCTCCAGTCCTTGTACAGACCGGCAGGCCTGGCTCCTCTGATCTTCTGCACATCCGCTGCCCTCCGCTGGAGCACCGAATCATCAATATCGCACAATGCCACGCATTCAGTCTGGGGATTCTCCAGGAAGGCGCTCAGATTGCTCCAGCCCTGTCCGTTGCATCCTATCAGACCGATTTTTATCTTGTCGCTGGCAGGAATTGGTTTTGCAGCACCCTGCAAAACAGGCGCAATTGTAAAGCCTGCTGCTGCGATTGCGCTGTTCCTAAGAAAAGTACGTCGTGTTGTCATATTATTCAGGTTTAGTGAGTTGTATCTTTTAAAGAACCGAGAATCTGTAGATTGTCCTGGTCTTATAGGTCTCTCCCGGATTCAAAACCGTAGAAGGGAACTCAGGTTGATTGGGGCTGTCAGGAAAGTGTCCTGATTCAAGGCAAAAGCCTCTCCTGTAATCATAAATAACTCCTCCATGTCCGGTCTGAGTGCCATTAAGGAAGTTGCCTCCGTAGAACTGAAGACCAGGCTGGTCGGTAATAACCTCCAGTACCCTGCCCGAAAGAGATTCGTAAACCATTGCATCAACCTCCTCAACATTATCGAGAACATAATTGTGGTCATATCCTTTGCCGAGAATGAGCTGGTCATAAGGCTCCTCAAGCCTCGATTCTATCATCTGCGGCTTTGTGAAATCAAAGGGAGTGCCGGCGACCGGACGTATCTCTCCGGTCGGAATCATGAAAGAATCGACAGGGGTGAAGGCCGATGCCCTGATTGTCAGTATATGATCATTGATATCATCAACTCCTGCGCCGTGAAGATTGAAATATGCATGGTTGGTCAGGTTAACGACAGTCTTTTTGTCGGTTGTGGCCAGATAATCCATGATGATCTCGTTATTGTCGGTCCAGGTATAGGTTACTTCAGCGTCAACATTGCCCGGAAATCCCATTTCCATGTCAGGACTTCTGTAGGTGAACTTCACGGCCGGAAACTCACTTCCCTTTACAATCTCGGTATTCCAGACCACGCTGTGCCAACCCTTCGGGCCTCCGTGAAGAGTGTTCGGACCGTTATTCTTCGGCAGGGTGTATTCAACCCCGTCGAGAGTGAATTTTCCTCCTGCTATCCTGTTGGCATACCTTCCTACAGTCGATCCGAAAGACATATCACCCGCGAGTGTTGCCTCAAAGGTATCGTAACCGAATGTAATGTTTTCCTTTGCGCCTTTACGGTCGGGCACTTCAATCCAGTTTATCTTGGCTCCGTAATTTGTCAATTTTAATACGTTCCCGCTTTTATTCGTCAGAGTAAGCAGAAATATGTCCTTTCCATCATGTTTTCCGAACACTTCCTGCCGTACATTCTGTGACGAGCTGCTGCAATCAGTAAAAAGCACCATGGATGCAACCATGGCCGCCACGAGTAATAGATTCCTTTTCATCATATGTAGAATTAGTTTCTTTTAGATTTTAAAAATAATCATTTTGAATTCAATTTCCTCCACCTGAACGGAACTGATTTGCAGGCAGACCGGATTTTCCGAATAATGAGGCAGCAGCTCCGTTACGCCAGCAGTACCTTACCGAAACCGGTTCCCTGACAAGGGATGATGTCAGCAACACTTCATCCCCTGTAATCCGTGCATCGGCTTTAAAGTATTTACCGTCTTTTCCGGCAATTTCAAATTCCGATAGTTTGCCTTCTCCGGATGTAAGACCTCCGCCGGTATTGTCAAACAATACCCTGATAGTCCTTCCCTCAACTTTCATTGAATTAAAGACAGGACCCTGACTTGTCACATCCTTCCCATAATCATTCGCCAGGGCAAGATTTGCAAGCCTCTCCCCCACTTCCTTCTTAAACGGGGGATGAATATTCATCACTGTTGCGATGTCGAGTGTAACCACCATCCCGGTTTTCGGAAGTTTCAGTGCAGCCTCCTGTGATTCACGGAGAAAAGCCGACTCGGTTGAATCGACACCTCCGTACACATAGGGAGCTATCTGGACAAAGTAGAAGGGGAAATCCTGTATCCCCCATGCTTCCCTCCAGTTCTCTATCATGAGCGGGAATATCTTCGAATATTGCACATGCCTCCCGACGTTCGACTCGCCCTGGTACCAGATCGCTCCTTTTACAGTATAATCCAGAAGAGGACTTATCATACCATTGAACAATGAGGTAGGTGTTGATGAACCTATTGCTTTTGGCCGTAAGGTTTTAAGATATTCATTACCGGAAAGATTGAACACATAAAATTTATTTCCTGAAAGTTCGGCTACAGGCTGAAATTTCCATTCACCGTCGAGGCTGACCGGGGGGACTGAATTATCTCCGACAGCAATCTTCATCACACCGGGCATACCCCAGATCCCTCCGCCTCCCTGGTTATCTATCACCCTTACCGCAATTGTATTGACTCCTTCATTTACCAGGCGGCCCGGCACGCTGTACTCCCTTGGCACCTGATAAAATCCCGATACTTCAGTGGAACCGACAAGCCCGCCGTTGAAATACGCCCTGTCCATATCGTCGATGGGGCCAAGCAACAGCGACAGATCCCTTCCAGCCATCTCCCCTGGCAGTTCAACGGTTTTGCGGAACCAGACAGCCCCGTCAAAATCGCCTGTCACCATCTCGAACATGGCGGGCAGATTCATCACCTCCCAGCCTGAATCATCGAATTCAGGCTGCGGTACCTTCCCGTCATTGAAGTCAAGGTCTTTCCACTGTTCTTCACCCGGAGCATCAGCCACAAGCTGCCGGTGACTTTCGAGCCACTTCTGATACTCCTGCAGGAGCGGGATAGATTTCCTGATGCCGCTGATCTCTTCGGTGAACTCACCTGCTTCTTCAAGGCTTCCGGCTGATATCCATGCCTCGGCCGGTGTCCCTCCCCATGAACTGGCAATAAGCCCTACCGGTACCTTCAAATCTTCATGAAGCTTCCTTCCGAAGAAATACCCGGTTGCACTGAACGGGCTCACTGTCGCGGGAGAACAGATTTCCCATTTCCCGGTGCACTCATCAAGAGGTTCTCCTGATACTTTCCGTGCAACAGTAAAAAGCCTGATTTCAGGGTATGAAGCTGATGAGATCGCTGATGCAGAATGCATCACTGTGTCTCTCGGAGGCCATCCTGCAAGGGGCATTTCCATATTCGACTGCCCCGAGCAAACCCATACCTCACCTATAAGCACATTGGTGATAGTAATGGCACTTTTCTTTCCTGTTACAGTGATGTCGTATGGTCCGCCTGCTGACGGAGTTTTAAGCTGAACAGCCCATTTCCCGTCATCACCGGCGACCGCCCGGCCTTCAGCCTGCCATCCTGCCGTCACAACAACCGTTTCGCCCGCTCTGGCTTTTCCCCATAACTTTACGTCGGCATTCTGCTGAAGAAGCATGTTATCGCCGATTATTGAAGGCAGCTCCAGCGCCTGCTGATCCCTGCTGCAGGCTGCTGACAATACTATTAATAATATTAAAAAGAACCTGGTTCTCATTTCGTTGAATGTTTTGAGATTATTCGGCTTTAAGTACCACGAAACTGTGAGGCTTTAAAGTTATTTCAAATGATGATCCCTCAGACCTGTCACGACCCCAGACCATACTGGATGTCTTGCCCCCTGCAGCCATAACCGCTCCCGATACCATGTCAGTCAGTTTGGTTATACCTGAACCTGCAATCACCTTTACTTTTGTTTCTTCAGGTAGAAACGATTCCACAATCAGTGTGTTATTGTCGTAAACAAACAAGCTTACCATCGATGGCCCTTCAATGCGAAATTTCAGGTCGGGGCTCAGGACATCCCTTATCCTGTTCAGGACTCCTTCAGGAAGCTGATACAGATCGCCGAAAGACTCAGGAATAGTAAGGACAAAAAGTGAAGCCTTACCATACCTGCCCTGATGAAGCATAGGCCATCCGACCGGTCCGCCGAGAGCTTCAACGTCAGTCCATGAATCATTTGTAAGATACATTATTTGCGGAATCAGTATCTCTTTGGATGCTTTGTTTGCAGAACCGAACATGCCGGCTGAGAAATCGGTAACCAGGGCTTTCCTGTCGGTATATTCCAGTTCAATTATATCCTCGATCCCTTTCCCGCTGAGTGCTTTCAGAAGGCCTGAAGTGATCGTAACATCCTTGCCTTCCATAAGCCTTTCCGTTATCTTTTTAACTATATCCGGATCGAATTTTGCCGATTCGGTTAGTATTATCATCCGCGGATCTTCCGGGAACTCAGGCTTCAGATCCATTGGAAGTCCTATCATACCCAGATAGTTATGAAGAAAATCCTCGCCGGTCGAATGGTAGGGCCTGTAACCCTGTATACCCAGAGGTTTACCAAGCTTTCCGAGGAATCCATCGACCATTTCGAATGTATAACCTGCAGCCCTTGCAACCGTTGTGGGTGTAACCTGTTTTCCATTGCTGAGTGTGTATGGCTTTATCATCTCGTCGTAATCAAAAACCGGCTTCTGATCCTGCCATGATGCCCGGTCGGCCGGTCTTAAGGTCCTTTGCATCTGCCTGAAGTCGAAAAGGGTTATCTCGGGAGCCTTTGCAAACAGTGTAAGCCATAATTGTTCCGCATACCTGTCCGCTGAGGTCATGCCTCCTGTATCCACCCATCCTCCTCCGTTTCCGCCCGGTTTGATGTTCTCAAAATACCTGAATATCTGGTATCCAAGGTACTCCTGAAGATGCTGACCCGGAGCATTGGCATTCCTGGTCTCGGTACCTGTATATATCCCGTCAAACAGAGGAGGTTCAGTCTCGAGATTGAACCCGAGTCCCTGAAAATGCTCATACCAGTTGGGATATTTTACAACCACCTTAACCCTTGGATTGACTGCCTTTGCAGGTCCGATTATAAGATTCTGCGCAGCCTCCGTCATCTGCTTCAGCCTGAAATCGGTCCAGCTCATATCACCCTTATCCCTGATGCACAGTTCGCACTTGCAGTCGGTAAAGAAGAAATCATCGAGAATGATCTCGTCAAAATGCCTTGCGGTGAGCTCAATTATCTCCTTTACTTTCCTCCGGTGTTCCGGATTGGAATAGCAGTAAGTCTCGAACCTGTTCATCTCACTTACAGTCAGTGTAATGCCGCCGGCCGTTTTCACTCCGCGGCTGTTAAAGAACTTCTTAACCTTCTCAAGTGTCTTTTCATCAACAATAACCATGTCACGATGCGTCTCGAGATAGATCTTGTCTACATGAACCTGACTTGAAATCATGTCCCAGATCGGTTCAAGCCACTTCAGGTCGTCCATCTGCTTTACCTCATAGGAACGTGCATAAACCGACACCTCGAAATTGTCATATCCTTTTTCAATCTGAGAAAATAATTCGTTGAACCCCATCAAAACAACGAGCAAAGACACTAATAAAACTTTCTTCATCCTTTTATTTTTGAAATTTTGGAACTTGAATTATCTATTTTTTTGTTTTCGCTATTTGAAGGTTATCTGACTGAATTTTTAACAACAACCGGGGCTCCGTCATAGGTTAGGGTGAAATGAGGCTTCATATCCGGATCAAATTCAATATTGTTCGTTCTTGTCACCCACACAATATTGAAGGTTCTTTTCAATGCCATGCCGGGGTACGGACCTTTACGCTCACCGATTGTCATCTCACCCGAGGTCTCATCGTAGTTCATTGGGATGGAACTGTATTCCCCCCTCTCATAGCCGTAATTGACTCCCTCGTCCTCATACAAGGTGAAAGAGGCATTCCTGCCGGTATACACAAAGAGGGTTATGGGATCAGCCGGTTTCTGGGATGTATATTCGATCTCTGGTCCGAAGGGCACTATCGATCCTTCCCTTATGAAAAGCGGGAGTCTCTCATAGGGAGCACTCACGTCAAGATATCTTCCGCCGGGAATGAACTGGCCGGTATAGAAATCGTACCATCCGCAAACCGAAGGAAAATATACCTTACGGGTTCTGGCCTGGTATTCATATACCGGTGCTACCAGGATCGAAGGCCCGAACATATACTGGTCGCCAATGCTCCTGACCGCGGGTTCGCTTCCAAAATCCATCACCAAGGCTCTCATTATGGTATAATCGTTGAACCATGTCATTCCGGCAAGTGAATAGATATATGGCATCAGCCTGTATCTCAGCTTGTCGTAATAAACCATGCTCCGGTAGGCAGGTGTTCCTTCAGGCGATATATTGAAGATCTCCCTGTACGGGTACTGCCCGTGACTTCTGAAAAGGGGACAGAAGGCACCGAACTGAAACCAGCGAGTATTCAACTCCCTCCATTCCCTGAGGTCTTCCGAGCCTTCTGCAGCCCTGGTGTACCGGTTTTCAACACAGAATCCGCCGATGTCAAAGGTCCAGTAAGGGATCCCCGAAAGGGCAAAGTTAAGGCCTGCCGGTATCTGGGCCTTCATATCCTCCCACCTGGTCCCGATGTCACCGCTCCAGGTGGCTGTGGAATATCTCTGCAACCCGGCAAATCCGCTGCGGGTAAGGAGAAAGACCCGCCTGTCCGGGTCAGCTTCCCTCTGTCCTTCATAAATTGCCTGTGCGTTCATAAGGGCATAGGTGTTGAAATATTTAGTTGATGGCCCGAGAGCCGTGGGAGTCGAAAGCTTCTTCCTGTACTCAACGCTGGCATTTGAAAGAATATCAGGCTCCGAGGCATCCATCCACCAGGCATCAAATCCATGGATATATAGATGGTCCTTCATCTGATCCCAGAAGAGTCTGCGGGCTCCCTCGCTGTAGGGATCATAGAATGAACCAATGTAGCCCTTGCCGATCCAGTCCCTGACACTGTCCGCCACGGCCTGCCTGTATATCCAGCCCCTGCTGTCGAACTCCTTGTAATGCTCTGTGGTGTGATAGAATTTCGGCCAAACCGAGATCATTATCCTGGCATTCATCAGATGGACTGAATCCACCATGCCCTTCGGATCGGGAAAGTACTTCGGATCAAATTCATGCGAACCCCAGGCATCAACCGGCCAGTACGACCAGTCAAGCACAATATTGTCGATCGGTATTTGCCTTTTCCTGTATTCCTTAACAACATTCAGCAGCTCAGTTCCCGACCTGTACCTCTCGCGGCTCTGCCAGTAACCCATTGCCCATTTTGGCATGATCTGAGCCTTGCCGGTCAGTTTCCTGTAACCGCTGATAACTTCGTCGGGATTGCCTCCACGGATAAAGTAGTAGTCTATCTGGTCACCCATCTCCGAAGTAAGGGACAGGTCTCCCTGTTCTTCAGCAGTGCGCGGACTCAAAGCCTTAAGTCCTATGTATGAAACGCCTCCGTCGGGTTTCCATTCAAGCCTTACGGGATACCTGCGCCCCTTCTCCAGTTTTCTTGAGAACTTGTAAGTATTAGGGTTCCAGGCGGTTCTCCATCTTTCCGGCACAACAAGGTCATCACCGAAATAAAGCTTCGTGTACCCTGCATAATAAAGCTTAAAATGATAGGTTCCCGTTTCTTCGGGCTCTATCTCACCGGTCCACGTAATTTTAGAATTGTAAAAGGGAAATCCCTCCGGAAAATTTTTGACGGTTTCGAGGTTTTCATAGTCGACCGTCGATTCGGGTCTGCGGATAAATAATTTAGATGTTTGGCCGTCAGTAAAATAAGAAGCAGTCAGGCCTCCCTCCTTTCCGTCATCATCATAAAGCTTGAACAGGTCAAGCTGTGAGTAGTCCCTTGGATCGCCGAACTTAGTCAGGGAATAATTGTCCCAGAGCAGCCCGTAATTTTTGCTTGATACAACAAAGGGGACTGACACCTTGGTGTTGTACTGGAACAGGACCTCGTTCAGTCCCTTGTAGTTGAACTCATCCGACTGGTGCTGTCCAAGCCCGTAAAAGGCCTCATCGGGGGGCGAACTGAACGTCTGGCCCATGGCGTACCCCTGTGTACCCTCAACGGTAATCCGTTTGAATGATTTGCCGCCTCCCGGCTTTTCTTCCAGGAGAATATTCCCGTTTTCGTCCAGGAAGGTAACCTGTCCATTGGTGAGAGCCACTTTTGCCGTCACCTTAGGCGCAATTATCACCAGAGTGTCGGGGTCCTCCCTGACCGTAAAATACGGCACCGCGACCCTGGGGCCAACCACGCAAAGGCTTGAATCGTCAGAAAATTCTTCCTGAGCAGTGGCAGTAACATGAATTATGTTTTCGTCCGGAACCTCTATCCTGATCAGTTCCGGAACATCCGGAATTTCTGATTTAAGTCTCATTATCACTCCGTTATCCGTTTGCTCCCAGGTCGTCTCAGAGCACGAAGGGAAAAGAATGACCGCTGCTGAAATTATCAGTAATAGCCTTTTCATGGGTATATGGATAATATTAGACAATCGTGTCGGTGTAAAATACAAATTCTGCCTGGCTGGCCAGGAAAAATCAGTAATAAAAATAGTTGAATATTGGAGAACTAAGATGAATAACCGGAAGGATTTCCTTAAAATTTAATCTGAGCAAGTCACAAACCTGGCGATATCTTTGTGTCTTTGCGTCTCGTGGCTAAAAAAATAAAGCCACAAAGGCGTTAAGGCGCCAAGAATTTGCAACGTCTTACCGGAGTATTTGATTTTTCTATTGATTAACTGGTAAATGGCAATAAATCCGATAAGGTGGAGCAGATTCACAAAGATGCCGGGCCGAAAAAACAATTTAAGCGGTTCGAACACATACCGGAAGACGAGAAGAAGTCAATCCTTAAAGTCAGTGTGCTCTTATCAGGGGATTTAATCTTTCAGTCCTTTTTCCTGCTCTATAACCTGCCGTTCCCTGGTGATCTCCTCCTGCAGTTCCTTAATGGTTGGCAAGTAAAGCTTGTATTTGGAAGCAAAGACCTGATTGCTCTCACTTAAAAGACTGTATTTAACTATTGTTTTGCTCTTTTTTGTACAGATTATCAGTCCTATAGTGGGATTGTCAGATTCCTGTCTTACCTGATCTTCAAAGTACCTGACATAAAAATCCATCTGGCCGATATCCTGATGGGTCAGCTCCCCGGATTTCAGATCAATAAGTAAAAAACATTTAAGGATATAATTGTAAAATACCAGGTCTACATAAAAATGACTTTCCTCTGCAGATATCCTGTACTGTCTGCTTACAAAAGAAAAGCCTTTGCCAAGTTCCAGCAGGAAGCCCTGCAGCTTATCGATAAGGGCCTGTTCTATTTCCCTTTCATAAAACTCACATTGGGGTTCAGGTTCAGGAATTCTAATACATAAGGGTCCGTTATGATATGTGCGGGCTGCATAACTTCCTTTTTGCCATCAGCCTCCTTTTTTACAAGTGGTCGGTCTTTCTTACTACTCATCAGTATTCGCTCAAAATAAAAACTGCTAATCTGCCTTTCCAACTGACGTGTACTCCAATTACCTTCAACGCATTCATGCAGGTAAAACTCCCTTGCCGGGTCTTCTTCTACACGCATCAGTATCCTGTAATGTGTCCAGGATAATTCTTGACGCAGTGAGTCGAGAATCGGTAACGAGCGATAGAACCGGATCATGTTCCATAAATTGGTCTTATCAAAGCCTTTTCCATATTCTTTAGCCAATGTGGCTGATATATTTTCTACCAGGTAAGTACCATATTCTGCCCGGTTACCGCCTTTCTGCTCTTCTTCAACAATGGTGTGGCCAACGTTTCAGTAAGCTTGCACCATGGTAAAATTTACTGCCCTGTTGGCGTTAGCCCGGGCAGTCTCAATAATGCTTCTTACATCATTGTATAGTCTTTCAAGTGAGGGAACTATCATTTTATCCATTTTGCTGTTATATGTTTCAAAACTACAGCTATTTTCTTATCGACACTCGCCTTTAAGGTCACAAATTGTGATCTTATAGCTGCCCCAGAGGATGACACTTATTTATCGGGTCCTGTAAGGATTTCACCCGCTCTAACATCAAAAAGAAAAGAATATTGGGATTCAATAAAAACCCGATTGACTGAAATACGCAAAAATATTTCAAAAGAAATCTATGATTAAGCCCTGACAGAAGACTTACCAAATGAAGGGCTTGTACTTACTAGATCCCAGGTCGCTTTACTGATGCTTTATCTAAGAAATAGAAAAGCTATAAAAGACTTTAATGATTCACAGCTCGCAAAACATTTTCAAACTTTGACCGGTTATTCCAGCAAACAACTGAGGATTCTCATTGCAAGCGATGCTAAAAGCGATAAAAACCAAATCACTGATCGAAAGGATGACTTTATTAATTTAAAAAAACTTTTGTTGAGTATTGTTGATGATATAGAACAAGATTTGAAAAAATCTATATTAATATAGCTACGTTTAGAAACATTTTGTATCCCCCTTGTATCCCTGATTCCCTTTATTCGAGAATTAGTTTTGCTTCATGTTCAAATTGTAAAACATGGAAGCGAAAATTTTTACTACTTTAAGTGCTGACGACCTGCTCAGCATTATTAAAGGATGCATCAAGGATGCATTGACGTTAAAAACGCAGGAGAAATCATTTAAAAGAGGTTCCTGAAGATTTACTCTCAATTGAGGATATTCAAAATATCTTCAAAGTATCTAAGGTAACGGTTCATAAATAGAAAAAGAAAGGTCTCTTATCCTTTATAAGATGAATCATAAAGTCTACTTCAAAAAATCTGAGCTAATTAATTCAATGTCACACAAAAAAACTGGAGGTATAGGTATGGTAGATACTATTGTAATTCGTGTTCATGATCTGAAACGTCACGAACAATTAGTAAATGAGCTAAATACTAATTTCAAGGGGACAACCAAAAACACCATTTATCTTCCACCTGAAGATTTTGAGATGATCAGGAGAAACGAGATTTTTGATGCCAAGGATTATATCGATTTCTGGCATAATCCTAAGACTGGAACACACTTGGTTCACTTCAGTTCACAAAAAAAACTGAATAATTCAGGACACTATTACCTTAACGCTTTTGTTAATTTTTCGCGATTTTGTAGAATTCAATTTCTCAGTACCAAAGTATGTCTTTGGCACAAACATCCTTATGTTCTGTGAACATATATGGGATAAAAACTTCAAATATTCCTTCTACAGTTCCCTGGATTATAATTTAAAGAGGATGCATAAGCTTCTTTTAGGATTTATATCAGGGTTTTTTAATAAGGAATTTCTGTATAATTCTCCCAAATATTGTTTAATTTTCATGGGATAAAGGTTTATTGAGGTCAGACAATAAAGTAACAGAGAGGGAATTTGTGAATTATGATTTGACATTTATTGTGACTGACGTGACAGTGTGTTGTTAAAATTAGAAATTAGCTCGGAATTGAATAAATGTAAAAATTATAAAAAGTAAATAATAACTACCATAAATAGAGTTTATGTGTTATAAAAGTACATATATAAAACCGTTATGGGCAAGGCGCATCCTACCTATTAGATACTCAAATACTTAAATACTACAAAAATGACAAGCTTGACAAATGAATCCGCTGGTTCAAAAAAGACCCTTGACAACGAAGTAAAGGCGTTTGCAAGTAGTCTACAATATTGGGCAAAATTTATTGCAGACAAGATATTGCATGGTATTGAAATTTCAGATGAAATCATTGAAGAGTCATATTCCTACTTATTGGAAGAGATTAAGATTAATCCTCCGATGGAAAAAGAACAAATCTTAATAAAATATAATCCTGAAGAATCTAGCTCTTATAAAAAAGATTTGAAGTTTAAAAATTTATCAGAAGTAACAGGAGTAAATGCCTTAATAGAAAATGAATCAATAGATTTTGGGCCAAATCTTACATTAATATTTGGATCAAATGGTTCAGGTAAATCAGGATATGTCAGATTACTAAAAAAAGTATTCTATTCGAAAGCTCCTGAGGAAATACTCAAAAACGTTAAAAAGGAAAGTGGACATAACCCTTTGTCTGCAAAATTCAAATTCCAAACCGATGATAAAGAGTTGGTTTATAGCTATCCCGAAAATGAAAATCAGCCAGAATATGATCAATTTTCTGTATTTGATTGTCAATGTATATTAAAGCACCTTGATCAAAGAAATGAATTTGAATTTAGACCAGCTGGATTGAGATTCTTTGCTGATTTTACCGATGCGATTAAACGTGTTGAACATAAACTAAATACAGACATAGCAACTAAAGCTACATCAAATGATTTCGCTTCATTATTCGATGGAGACTCAGAAATTAAGACACTTATTCAAAAACTATCCTCATCAACTGACACCTCTATTCTTAAAAAGTATTTCCCTTTAAGTCCAGAAGAAATATCAGAAAAGAAGAGGGTTGAAAAAGAATATGATGAACTCCTCCTAAGCTCAAGGGGTAAAGAAAAAGAAATAAAGACAAATGAGACAATAATTAAACTTCTTCGTGACAACAAAAAAGAAATTGAAACACTTAATACCTTCTTCACTGACCACAAGCTTAAAGAAATAAATTCTGCAATTTCTGATTGTGTTGAAAAAGATACTATTGCCAAAAAAGAAGGAATAGAAAGCTTAAAATCGACTACCATAAAGGAGATTGGAAGTGATGAGTGGAGAAACTTCATTATTGCTGCTGAAGAATTTTCAGCTCAACAAAAAGAACATGATGCCACTTATCCTGAACCTGGGGATTTTTGTATCTTTTGTCATCAACCACTTTCAAACGCAGCTATATTTAGAATATTAAACTACTGGAGTTTTCTAAAAAGTCAAGCAGAACAAAATGCAAAAGCAGCAAATGAGAAACTCCAGCGAATTATAACAGAGTATGAAAAACTTAAATTTGATTTATATCCAGACGGGAATATTTTAACGGCTTGGCTGTTAGACAATAGGCCAAATCAACTTTCCACAATTAAAGGCAACCTCACAACTATTAAATCCTTATCCAGTAACATAATAACAGAATTGAAGAATAAGAAATCAAATTCACACAATGCTTTCAATATACCTGTTTCTGAAATAGATCAAATCATTACGAAAATTGAGGAATCGTCAAAACTTCTTGCAAATAACCAGCAAAGCCTTGAATTGGCAAAACTTGCAAGTAAAAAGACTCTCTTCTTACATCGTGAAAAACTACAACTACATTATGCTAAAATTGAACAGTTCATTAATAATCAAAAGTGGATACAAAAAGCTAATTCATTTGGGTGGCAAGCATTTAAACTGATTATTACAACCACAGAAAAAAGATTATCTACTACTTATTTCAATAAGGATTATATTGATACTTTCAACCAGGAATGTAAAGATTTACATGGTGAGTTTGGAATCACTATTGATTCTAAGAGCTCTGAAGCAAAATCAAATAGGCAGCTTCAGATTAAAGGATTAAAACCATCATCGATACTGAGTGAAGGTGAACAAAAAGTTATTGCGATTGCTGACTTCCTTGCTGAAAGTAAACTCTCAGAAATAAATCGTGGTCTTATATTTGATGATCCAGTTAATTCATTAGATGAAAACAGGAAAAGTGAAATTGCTGATCGTCTTGTTAGAGAAGCATGTAGTAAACAAATTGTCATTTTTACACATGATTTGGTTTTTCTATCATCAATACTCTCAGCTTGTGAAAACTCAGAGGTTGCGGTTACATGTCACTGGATTGAAAAACAGGATGATAATCCAGGTAAAGTCTGGATAGGAAACTGCCCATCGTATGAAAAAGCGTACAAAAAATCAGGTAAAGCACATGACTATTATACACAGGCTCAAAAAGAAGGTCCTGCAGAAAGAGAAAAGTCTATTAAAAATGGTTTTGCCGCACTTAGGACAAGTTATGAGTCATTAGTAATTTTTGAGTTATTTAATGGAGTCGTTCAACGATTTAATGAAAGAGTCAGTGTAGAAAGTTTAAGAGAGGTTTTTGTTACAGAAGAAATCAAGAATGAATTGATAGACAGTTTTTCTCAATGTTGCAGATACATGGAAGGACATCTTCACAGTGACAAGTATGCATATAAAAAACCGACACTGCAAAACCTAAGCGAAGAGATAAGCAGATTTGACCAAATAAGAAAGAAAATAATAGACTCAAAAAAAGTTAAATAAAATAAGCCCAGCCCATAACACGGACGGTATGTTTAATAGGCTTGTCACGGTTTTTGCTTAGCTCCTGCCCTCAAGACAAATTTGTAATGGTTCTTGCACCCGGACACGCGCATCGGCTCGCAATAAAAATTCAGTATACCTTGACAGTTTTCTGGCTTCGATCAGCTTTGTACCGCGATACTGCGCCTGTACACCCAACCAGCTTTGTAACCGGTGATAAATTCGTGGCTCTAGTCAACATTGTACCGCGACCGCGCCAGAACTCAATAAAATCTGTACCATGACGGCAAAAACGCGCGCCAAACCCTCCTTGCACCGTGACAGTTTTTCGGCCCCGCTGCCGCGGGGTACCAGGACCCTGCCCGGTGCTGTCGTCGGGTTACGCCTACTAAAACATACCGCCGGGCCGTTAGGTGCTATTGATGACAGCGTGCCGGATTGACAGACAGTTGATAAAATTACTTAAATCTTTATAAGTTTGTTTATAATAAAAACGACGATTTATTAAATTTGAGTCAAATAAATTAGTGGATGGAGAAGTTGAGATATATTGATTTATTTTGTGGTATCGGGGGATTCAGGATCGCCATGGAGGAAGCTTGCATAGAGAACGGATTACTCGCAGAATGTACATTTTCTTCAGACATTGATCCTTACTGCCAAGACAGTTACGAATTAAATTTTGGCCACAGACCTGCTGGCGACATAACCAGGATCTTTGAAAAGGATATTCCTGACCACGATATTTTATTTGCAGGTTTCCCGTGCCAACCGTTCAGTATAATTGGACAACGCCAAGGATTTGACGATATCCGTGGAACGCTATTTTTTGACATAGCCAGAATCCTTAAAGAAAAAAAGCCCAAAGCTTTTATTCTAGAGAATGTTAAACAGCTTGTAGGTCATAATAAAGGAAATACTCTTAAGATTATTATTGATACACTCAGAGATCTAGGCTATCATGTTCAATATGCAGTATTAAATGCATTGGATTATGGATTACCACAAAAACGAGAACGTGTAATCATTGTTGGACACAAAGAACCTATATTCTTTAGTTTCCCGGCCCCGATTAGACCGTTTAAACCTCTTTCGCAAATTCTAGAGACAGATGTAGATAGAAAGCATTATGCATCTGAATACATTGCAAAAAAAAGGAAAGAGAGACATCAATCTGCATACAAACTATCTATTTGGCACGAGAATAAATCTGGAAATATATGTTCGTATCCCTACTCTTGTGCTTTAAGAGCTGGCGCTTCATACAACTATCTTTTGGTCGACGGAGAACGGCGTTTAACACCAAGAGAAATGTTCAGGTTGCAAGGCTTTCCAGATACTTATAAAATTATTGAAAACGATTATCAAGCACGAAAACAAGCTGGTAACGCGGTTCCTGTTAATCTAGTCAAAGCGGTGATTCTTAAACTGCTACCTTATGTAGCTTCTACCCTTGACATGAACTCTATTTTGAGAGACTATGAAGTAAGTTATTACACCAAATGATGGAAAAGAAATCACCCAAACTTAGAACAGTACATAAATCAGAATCCCCTTTCCTATTAAATACCTTCCCAAAAGATTTCCCATACCTGCTTGGAAAAGAAATTGTTTACCTTTTAGCAACAAAAGGAAACCCTGACCTTGAAGGATCTGAGTGGGAAAAAATGTTTGCAGACTGTATTGGAGCTGATTGGAAACCATCAAACGTTGGACTCGATGATGTTGTCTTAGGCAATACTGCTTGGGGAGCCAAAACAGTCAAAGCGACAAATCCAGCAAATCAAAAGAAAATTCGATTGATCTCTGGTAGGAATTCTCCGATTTATTCTTTTGGTGGAAGAATCGACATAAATCAAGATCCTAACAAAATTGGATCACAAATCCTTGACATCTGGAACGAGAGAGTATCTGCAGTAAGAGAGAAATATAAGCATCTCAGGACTATCGTTTTGATTAAATCTGATGACCTTTCAGAAGTTGTTGTCTTTGAATTTGATACAATCAGGTATGATAATGAACTTTATACCTGGCAACGGAACAAAAACAATAATCTCCAAGGTTTTAATAAAAGAAGTGAAGAGCATTGCTTCACCTGGCAACCACATGGATCACAATTTACTATCATCGAGGAAGTTCCTCCTAAAAGCCTTATAATAAAGATAAAACAGCCTCCTACTCTGAATAAGGAGAATGTTCTTAAAACAATAGGATTTGATAAATCATGGATAACTGTGACACATAAAGATGGCTGATACCTTTACAAAGGATCAAAGAAGTCAAATAATGCGACAAGTAAAGAGTAGTCGCAACAAATCAACGGAATTAAAGCTAATCAAGCTATTTAAAGAGTATTCCATCAAAGGGTGGCGTAGAAATTATAAGCTTTTTGGTAAACCTGACTTTGTAATTCCAATAAAAAGGACTGCTATATTCATCGATGGGTGCTTCTGGCATGGACACAACTGTAGAAATACGAAACCAAAGGACAACAGGGATTACTGGAGAAAAAAAATCAAAAGAAACATTCAACGAGACAGATTAGTAAGTGAAACCTTAACTCTTAAAGGATGGCGAGTGATTCGATTTTGGGAATGCGAACTCAAGGACAAAGATCTGGTAATTAGACAAATAAAAAACAACAGCACCTAACACGGACAATATGGGTAA
>DIWB01000055.1:39837-76319 GCA_002428385.1 Bacteroidales bacterium UBA6117 | reverse complement strand
GCCAACGGCAACATTAAGAGCTGCCGAGGCAGTGCGGATTGCTACTAAAGGCGATGGATACACCAAGAGTGGTACTTGTTTGCATATATTCCCTATTATCCGGAAAGTTCAGTGGAATACGTTCTTCTGTTACCGTCAGCTTCAGCTGACGGGCTGGGGACCCCCAAACCCCTTCTTTAGGGACTTTAGTCCCGGGGAGGGAAAGGGGGCTAAACCCCCACGGCCTACGGGCTGCAGCAAAAAAAAGAGACCCGCGGGTCTCTTTTTCCATATCTGAATGCTTGTTTTTAATTGTCAGATGCCATAAGCAGGAAGGGCTTCATCTCAAAGCTGTGATAGAATGGCCTTAGCCTTTCAGTGTTATAGTGCTCCGCAACATTTACGATTTTCTTTGATGAGGTGATCACATCGATCGGAACATTGTCGTACCTTCCGTTCTTAAGAACCACTATCCTGCCATGAAGGCCTTTCAGGATAAGATCGAGCGCCAGGTTGCCGTATGCCATCGGTACAATCGAGTCAAGTGCGTCGGGATCGCCGCCGCGTACCATATAGCCAAGCTTCTGGGTTATACAGTTGATGGTTTTTCCGTTATTGTATTTGGGCGACAGCTCCTTCAGCTGATCAGAAACCAGATCACCTATTCCTCCAAGTTTTGCATGACCGTAGGCATCTTTTTCCTGACCTGAGAAGATCATCTCCCCGCCCTTGAACATTGCACCTTCTGACACAAGAACAACCGAATATCTGCTGGGATTGTGATTCCTGTCCTCAATGAGAAGCCTTGCCAGGTGATCAATGTCAAACTCATATTCGGGGATTACGCATCTGTTTGCTGCTCCGGCCATGGTTGGAAGCATGGCGGTAAATCCGGCATAACGTCCGAATACCTCCAGAACAAGAAGCCTTTCGTGCGATCCGGCTGAAGTTCTCAGACTGTTTGTCATCTGGATAGTCCTGGTTACGCAGGTGCTGAATCCGATGCAGTAGTCAGTTCCGGGAACATCATTGTCCATGGTTTTTGGAATCGCAACTACCTTAACTCCCTTTTTGTACAGGTGAACACCATAACTCAGTGTGTCGTCTCCGCCTATCGGGATGAGATAATCGACTCCGAGCCACTCGAGGTTCTTGATGACTTCCGGGGTGAGATCATTCACCTCTGCATTATAGGT
Source organism: Bacteroidales bacterium UBA6117 (assembly GCA_002428385.1). Lineage (GTDB taxonomy): Bacteria > Bacteroidota > Bacteroidia > Bacteroidales > VadinHA17 > LD21. The sequence goes on along the minus strand of DIWB01000055.1, from coordinate 75,144 downwards.
GGACTGCAGATGATCCGGAACACTATCCTTTGACATATGGCTCGGCCTTGTCCTCGATGTGTGAAGAAAGGTTCCGCCTGTACGTCCGGCCTTGTTCACAATGTCATCCGTCAGAATCTGATAACAGTTGCTGTTGTCGGCCTTGTTGTCCCTTATCAACTCGGTTATACCGGCCCATCCCCTGCGGAGGCCGATGACCTTATATCCTTCCCTGTTTGCCCTGATTGTAACCGCCCTTATTGCAGGATTAAGACCGGGGACATCACCCCCGCCTGTAAGGATCGCGATCACTCCTTTTGTTTTTTTAACTTCTGCCATGACCTTCTGCTTTTTATTTTTATTTGAAACCATTTCTTGAAAATTTTGCCCCCTAAAATAATTTATTTTGATGAATTAGTGAAAAGTTTATTCATTAAGCCATTATCTGATGAATATTTTATTTCCATCATCTTACGATGAATTCCTTTCCTTTCAGCGCCCCTCCCCTTGTCGAAATCACTGATGCCCTGCCTTTCAGCCCGCTGTCGTTGTAGAGCCGGATGGTGAAGACCGTTTCGGTTGATGAGCCTCCCTGTGTATAGGGTATGTCCCTTGATGCCTTTACCTGTATCCTGGATTCAGGCTGATCGCCGTACATGCCCTTTCCCGATCCTTCTCTCTCTTTCTTCTTCTCCTCAATAATCCTGAACGAAGGTTTATCCTTTTCCAATCCGGTTGTATCGAATTCAAGTTCTATCCTGTCTTCCCTTACGATTTTCACAAGATGCGCCTGCTCAAGTGCGGTCGGGAGCTTACCCCTGTTTGTGACGCCGATCCTCAACTGGTAATCGGATGAATCGGCCCTCCAGGCTTTAATCCTTTTAACCTCTATTCTGCCCCATTCCAGTTCAGGCAGATGATTTGACATCTCAATATTGAAAAGCCCTTCATTTCTTATCCACGTTTCAAGGTGCCGTGCCGGAGGATTCTGTGAGAAAAACTTCGGATTGAAGCCTCCGATCTCAATGTCGCCGTAAACAGGATGCCTGGCTTGCTTCCACTCAATAAACCCCTCTCCTCCATTCTCTTCTTCATCCCATCGCAGGATGTCGGTCTGATCCGTCGTGCCGTCATTGTCGTAATCCTTGTATCTGGCTCCGTTCCATATCTCATCACCATACCAGATGGCGCCAAAGTACCAGTACCCGAAATCAGGCCCATGTCCGAAAAGAGGATTTCCTTCCCCGTAATCGTTGTACACATCTCCGGCCTTTTCGTAAGTGGTTTATTGTCTTCCTCCAAAATAAAGGAAATTTCCGGGATAAAAAGCATAAGCCGTTACCGCTTACCCTCTCTTTGATATTATTTCCAGCTTGTCAATATCAAGTATCTCGATGGTCTTTCCCGTTGTCCTTATTATCCCGTCGCGCTTGAAATCCGAGAGTGTTCGGATTACATTTGCCGTACTCATTCCGATATAGTCGGCAATCTCTTTCCTTGAGACAGGGATATCAAAAACCCGCGACTTGAAAATATCCTTCATAAGATAAAGAAGAACAAATGCCACTCTGCCGGCCAGGTTCTTCTGTCTTATATCGAGAGTCTGGCCTATTATCTTCTCACTGATCTTCATGACCCTTGCAAAAAGGTTAACGGCAAATCCGCTGTTCTTCATGAAAAGGTCCCTGATGAAATCTATTTTGACTGAGCAGACCACCGAATCCTCCAGTGCGGCCACAGAGTACTTATACCTTTCACCCGAAAAGACGCTCATGGCGCTTACAAATTCAAAGGGCCGGATGATGGTTATTATTTGCTGCTTCCTGTCGTCGGTAGTCCGGAAAAGCTTGACCAGCCCGTGCTTCAGGTATTTGAAATGGGTTATGGTGTCGCCCTGATGATTTATTATCTCTCCCTTTGAATAGCGAATCTCTTCCTTATTGTTGCACAATTCGCGGATATAATGGTCATCGAGACTGGAAAAAGCGACGTCCCTGAATTCACAGTCAGCACATATGCAGGTTTTGATCCTGGTGTCCACAAAGGTCCGTTTTTTACAAAGTTAAAATTTTATGGTTTACTTTTAATTGGCTTTCCTTGTTTTATTTGAAATTTTGGCCTTATTTTTATGTCGGAAGGATGAATGACAACTAATTAACTAATTGTGATTTACAGAACTGATTATCATATACATTCAAGATTCAGCGACGGAAAGTCGGCTCCGGAAGATTATATCGGCCATGCTGTTGACGCCGGACTTAAGGAGATTGGCTTTGCTGATCATCTCACCCTATTCAGGGATGATGCAACCGACTGGAGCATGAATGCCCCCAGGGTCGCACCTTACCTTAAGCACATCTCAACCCTTGCCCGTAATACAAGCAGCATTAAGGTCAGGAAAGGCCTTGAAGTTGACTACTTCCCCGGTAAGGAAAACGAAATCAATTCATTCCTGAACGGCCTGAAGCTCGATTATGTAATCGGATCGGTCCATTACCTGGGGAATGAAACCGTCGATCTTGGACGGGAGTTCTACACCGGGAAGGATATCAACAGGGTTTATGAGGACTATTTCGACCATGTTGCGGCAGCTGCCGCTTCAGGACTGTTTGACATCATTGCACACTGCGACCTTGTTACCATTTACGGGTACAGGCCGGCAACCGACCCGGAGCACCTTTACAGGAAACTGGCCCGGAGCTTCAAACAGCATGATGTGGCATTTGAGATCAATACAAACGGAAGAAACCAGCCTGTCGGGGATTTCTACCCCGACCGCAAATACCTCCGCATCTTCCGGGAGGAGAACGTTCCCGTCTGCGTCAATTCCGACGCTCATATACCAACCAGGGTGGCACAGTATTTCGAAGAAGCTTACGAACTGGTTAAAAGCGCAGGTTATACTGAAATGGCTGTTTTTGAAAACAGGGAACGGTTCCTGATCCCGATTGAATGATAAATCAGCTCAATAAATTTATTCCGGTCAAAGCCCCCGCCCGGGGAGGTTGAGGGGTGGAGTCGCAAGTATACGCAGACGTGGAACCTATAACAGAAATGCATATCCCCTTTTCAGGTTCCCAGTATGTGTTCCAGGAAGATTTTTATGCCGATGGCTATCAGGATCAGACCTCCTATGATCTCGACCTTGCTGCCAAGTCTTGTTCCTGCAGATTTGCCGATCCTGATGGCTGTCATCGATGCCAGGAAGGTGACTGCGCCTATTATCACCGCAGAATACCAGATTTTTATACTCAGAAAAGCAAAGCTGATACCAACGGCAAAAGCGTCAATACTGGTTCCGATTGCCATCGACAATCTTGCCATGGGGCCGTCAAAATCTGTCCTGCTTTCGGTCTCCTCATCCTTCCTTATACCCGAAATTATCATCCTGATGCCAAGGATTGCAAGTAAAATCAGGGCAACCCAGTGATCGGCAGCAGTCATGAAACTGCTTACCAGAGAACCAAGAAAATATCCCACCACGAGAAATCCTGCCTGGGCAACTGCCATCAGGAAGCCAAACCAGATGGCATCACGGAAAATAATCCTGTTCCGGACTACGCCGAATGAAAGAGAAACAGCAAAAGTGTCGAACGACAAACCAAGGGCTACAGCTATAATGGTAATGAAATCCATGGATCAGCTTTAAAAGCCTCAAATATAATAAATGTATATATTTGACCCCATAAAATATGTCATGCATGCGAAGCGTGATTCAGAGAGTAACCAGGGCATCGGTGGATACAGACGGCGGGAAACATTCGGAAATCGGACCGGGATTGCTGCTTCTCCTCGGTATAGAGGAATCGGATGACAATTCTGATGCGGAGTGGCTTGCAGCCAAAATAGCAAGGCTCAGGATCTTCAACGACACCAGCGGCGTCATGAATCTTTCTGTGATGGAAACCGGCGGAGATATCATGGTTATCAGCCAGTTCACCCTTCATGCCCTTACAAAAAAAGGAAACAGACCATCCTATATAATGGCCGCCCGGCCTGAAACTGCAATACTTCTCTACAACAACTTCGTAAGCACGATATCCGGAATCCTGGGGAAGAGTGTCGCAACAGGTGAATTCGGGGCAATGATGCAGGTGGAACTGGTAAACGACGGACCTGTAACAATTATAATCGACACGAAGGAAAAAGAATAAATGGTTCCTCAATAATCAATCGGCACTTCATGCAGGATAATATCGAAATCAATCCGGATAAAGCTTTCAAAAGATCGGTTCTTGTTGTAACTGCCTTTGCTGCTTATCTGACACCCTTTCTGGGTTCAGCCGTAAACCTGGCCCTGCCGTCCATCGGAAAGGACCTTAATGCCAGCGCAATTGGCCTGGGATGGATAATTAGCAGTTTCATCCTTTCATCCGCTGTATTTCTTGTGCCCTTCGGACGACTTGCTGATATAGCCGGAAGGAAAAAGATCTTCACGGCAGGTCTTGCCTTATTCACCATATCGACTCTGCTGATAGTATTTGCCTGGAACATGACATCGATGATTGCCTTCAGGATAATCCAGGGAATTGCCGGAGCCATGATTTTCGGTACCAGCATGGCTATAATCACTTCCGTATTCCCGGCTGGCGAAAGAGGCAGGGCAATGGGGATAAACGTTACAGCCGTTTACCTTGGCCTGTCGACCGGCCCGATAATAGGAGGCCTGCTGACTGAGTCCTTCGGATGGAGGAGCCTTTTCGCCTTCCTTGTACCTTTTGGCATTGCTGCCATTATACTCATAAACACACGGATAAAGAAAGAATGGGCGGACTCGAAAGGCGAAAAATTCGATCTGACAGGCTCGTTACTGTATGGTGTCGGCCTTTTCGGCGTAATGTACGGCTTTTCCAAACTGCCGTCGGCCGCGGGATGGATATTCCTGATCGCAGGAACAGCGCTGGGTGTTCTTTTTGTTCTTTTTGAAATAAAAACCGATAACCCGGTTTTTGATGTGAGGCTTCTGTTCAGAAACAGGATCTTTGCATTTTCGGGAATGGCTGCACTGATAAACTATTCTGCCACCAGCGCCGTGGGATTTTTCGTCAGCCTTTACCTGCAGTACCTCAAAGGCTTTGACGCCAGGGAAGCAGGATTTGTAATGATATCTCAGCCCATTGCAATGGTTCTCCTGTCTCCCATTGCCGGCAGACTGTCGGATAAGCATGATCCCGGCAAAATAGCTTCCATAGGAATGGGATTTACGGCTGCAGGACTGGTTGCACTTTGCTTTCTGACACCCTCCACACCAATCAGCGCCATAGTAGTTCTGCTTACTGTATTGGGGATCGGCTTCGGACTCTTCTCTTCTCCAAACTCGAATGCTATAATGAGTTCCGTTGAGAAACGCTACCTGGGAGTAGCTTCGGGAGTGGTAGGTACAATGAGAATGGTTGGACAAATGTTTTCAATGGGTATTGCCATGATGCTGATCTCCCTGTTCATTGGAAATCAAACCATCAATCCTGCCACATATCCCGGTTTTATTTCCGGCATGAAAACCGGATTTATGATATTTGCGGCGCTGTCATTTCTGGGAATATTTGCATCGCTTGCGAGGAACAGGAGGAACTGATTTCCACCAATGGACAGTACATCCTGAGAACTGACGCTTTCCAGTGACATTTTCATTTCTTGCTGAAAAATACCTGACCGCCACCGACAAAAATTATTATTTCCAATATTTTTCAAAACAAAAAGCATTATATTGACCACGTCCTTTTTTATGGTTTATAAAAGGAAACATCACTAATCCGCAAAGGTTTATGACAAAACTATACGAGAAACTTATAAAAAAGGCCCCGTCGGAAAACGAGATCAGGAAGGGCCTTAAAGCAGTGTCGGGGATGACGGCAGGAGACCCTGACAAGCGACTTATGATGAGTATATTGAATTCGATCGACCTGACAAGCCTGAATGTCACCGATAACAAAAGCACAATACTTCATCTGACAGGAAAGGTAAACAGCTTTTCCGGACGTTTCTCCAACATCCCGAATGTGGCTGCAATATGCGTATTTCCCAATTTCGTATCGTTTGTGAAGGAAAAACTTACCGCCAAAAATGTGAAAATTGCCTCTGTGGCAGGAGCTTTCCCCTCGTCACAGACCTTCAGGAGCCTCAAGGTTTCCGAATGCAAGATGGCAGTGGAAGCCGGAGCCGATGAGATAGACATTGTCATTCCCGTAGGGGCATTCCTGGGAAATGATTTTGAACTGGTTGCCGGTGAGATCCGTGAAATAAAGGAGGCCATAGGAAACAGGCAGCTGAAAGTCATAATTGAATCCGGACTGCTCGGCGACTACGAAAGCATTTTCAAGGCATCGATGATAGCAATGGATGCCGGCGCTGACTTCATCAAAACCTCAACCGGGAAAACCGCAATATCGGCCACACCCGAAGCAGCTTACATAATGTGCAGGGCTATAAGCGATTTCTGCGACGAAACCGGAATACGCGTCGGATTCAAGGCTGCCGGGGGAATCTCAACAACCAGCGATGCCCTGATGTACTTCAACATTGTCAAAAGTCTGCTCGGAGATGCATGGCTTAACAATTCACTCTTCAGGATAGGAGCCAGCAGGCTGGCTAACAATATTCTTGCTGATATATCCGGAAGCCGGAATGATTATTTCTGATCGTTCCGTAATTTCCAAAAACTGAACTGATATCTTTAAGAATCATTACTTTTGTGGATTATTCCGCAAAGGTTATGTTCACTGGCGCCGAAATACAGGATACAATAAGGCCGCAGATCAACATCAGGATAGATGTTGATAAGCTGCTCCCCGATTCGGTATTCACAAGACTCGACAATGTACCGGAACATATAAGGATTGCGGACTCGATCCGGAAGATCAGGCGGACACCAAGGATGCCTGAAGTTATTATAACGGACACCACTTCGGTCTGTGCCCGTAACAGCATCGCTGATGCCACCTTCTTTGACCCTTCGGGACTGTTCCGCAACATCGGCGGGTCGCAGCCGGTTTTCTTTCCTTTCAAAACCACTGAAAAACCCGCTGAGGTATTCACGGAACACACCTCAAAAGCTGCAGGAAACCTCAGGGACGGAATCCTGATGCCCATGAAGCCTGTGCACCACGACTGGCTTATCGGCGTCATATTCGTTTGTGCATACCTGTGGCTTACAGTACGATCGGCAAACCGCAGCTTTTTCAGGGAAATTTCAAGGTTTTTTCTTTTCCGCGGCATCAATGAATCATCGTCGCGCGATACCGGGGCTCTTTTTACATGGCAGTCAACCATCCTCAACTTCGTCACATTCACTGTGATTGCGCTGTTCGTTTACTCATTCGCAGAACTCCGGGACATGATCCCTGTAGGTATTTCCCCATTCGTATTCATGCTTATTTGCCTGGGAGCCATAATTGCAGGAATCACTTCGCGTCATCTTGTCTGTACGGCGGCAGGTAGCCTGAGCGACAGGCAGGAGGTATTCGACGAACATCTTGTGACTGTATATAACTCTTACAGGTTTGTATCCATTTTGCTTCTGGCAATAGTAATAATGCTTGCTTATACAGCAGTGCTGCCTGAAAGATTCCTTCTCGGGGCCGGTATCGTTATTTTTTTCGTTTTCTACCTGCTGCGCACGTTCAGGCTCTTTTTGATTTTTATGAAGAGGAATATTTCCTTTTTATATTTGATTTTGTACCTTTGTGCGCTGGAAATTTTGCCTGTTCTGATCCTGATAAGGTATTTCAACCAGCTTGGGTTATCATGAGAATTATTACCTCAGAAGTAAAACATAAACTGTAAAGACTTGAAAATAAAAAAGATCCTTGTTTCACAGCCAGAACCCAACAATCCGAAATCTCCATATTACGACCTGGCAAAGAAATACAACCTCAAGGTTGATTTCAGGCCTTTTATACAGGTCGAGGGGGTATCGGCGAAGGACTTCCGTCAGCAGAAAATCAATATCCTCGATTTCACTGCGATAATATTCACCAGCAAAACCGGGATAGATCATTTCTTCCGGATTTGCAGCGAACTCAGGATATGCGTTCCCGACACCATGAAGTATTTCTGTATTACTGAAAATGTAGCCTTCTATCTTCAGAAATACATTGTTTACAGAAAACGCAAGATTTTTCACGGTAAATCAAGGTTTCAGGATCTGGTTGATCTCATAATCAAGCACAGGGAAGACAATTTCCTGGTGCCATTGCCCGAACCCCATAATGCTGAAATACCGGAAATCCTCGACAAAAACAATATCAAATACACAATAGGAACACTATACAGGACTATCAGCAACCATTTCTCAAATGCCAGCGATTTCGACTACGATATGCTGGTCTTCTACAGTCCGTCTGGGATTAAATCGCTTAAAGAAAATTTCCCTGATTTTGTCCAGGGAGATATCAAGATTGCAGCTTTCGGCCCCACTACGGCATGTGCAGTGGAGCAGGAGGGCCTGAGGCTTGATATAAATGCACCCAATCCCAAGGCTCCGTCAATGACAATGGCTCTTGACGAGTACCTCAAGGAATTTAACAGAAACTGCAAATAGTTTATTCCCCTGTTCCGGCATCCCGGTCCGGAACCTTACCGCGGAACATCCCGGGGAAATCAAGCTCTGAGATGGAAAAAAGCGAAAGGCAGACATTCTCAAGGAATGACAGGCTTTGCAGAACCAGGCTGATCCAAGACCTGTTTGAAAAAGGAAATGCTTTTTATACTTCTCTTTTCAAGGTGTTCTGGGTCATCCCCGATTCAATCATTCCATCTCCTGCCCAGGTTGCCGTCAGCGTTCCAAAAAAGGGATTCAGGCATGCAACCGACAGAAACCTGCTTAAGAGAAGAATCAGGGAATCGTACCGCAAAAGGAAACACCGGCTTTACTCCTTTCTCCGGGAGGAGGGCATCAGCATCACTTTCATCCTGATCTATCGCGGCAGTAAAATTGCAGACTACGACTCAATCGACAAAGCTGTGGAAGAGGTGATTGAAAAGCTCTGTAAAAGAGCAGCCTCCCTTCCCGGCAAAAGTTAAATTTGTTTTAAATATTTCAATGCCAGCCCGATTGCATGATTTTCTTCTTATTTTCGCCCCGTAATACATTACGCAATTAATCAGTCAGAAATGAAAAAAATAAGGCCGTTCAGGTTTGTTGCAGTTATTGCAATACTGATCACAGCAGGAATAAGCATCTCATTTCTATCAACCCAGGAAACAAGAGATTTCAGGATAGCCAAAAACCTCGATATTTTTCTGTCACTCTACAGGGAACTCAATACCTTCTACGTGGATGAAGTGAATCCCGACAAACTCGTGAAAACCGGGATTGACAACATGCTCAGGAGCCTTGATCCCTATACCGTTTACTATCCCGAGTCGGAGAGCGATGAAGTTGCATTCATGACAACAGGCAAGTACGGCGGCATTGGCTCGCTGATAAGAGGAGGAGGCGAATATGTTGTAATATCACTTGTTTACAAGGATTTCCCTGCCGATCTGGCTGGGATCAGGGCAGGAGATATTCTTAAAAAGGTCGACGGCGCCTCGCTTAAAGGAGCCGACACCGATGATGTAAGCCAGAAGCTGAAGGGAAATCCGGGAACAACCGTATCGCTTACTATCGAAAGGAACGGCAAGGAAATGGATATTCCCGTGAAAAGGGAAAAAATTGAGATCCCTTCCGTACCTTTTTACGGAATGCTGGATGATGAAACCGGATACATAAGGTTCACCAACTTCACCCAGAACTGTACCGAAGAAGTCAAAAACGCATTGATCAAACTTAAAAATGAAAATGCAAGTAAAATTGTCCTCGACCTGAGGAGCAACCCTGGAGGCCTTCTGACCGAAGCCGTCGATATAGTTAATCTTTTCATGGGCCCCGGTAACGAAATTGTGTCGACAAAGGGAAAGGTGAAACAGTTCGACGAATCATTCAAAACCACAAAACCGCCAGTTGACCAGAATATTCCCCTTGCCGTTATAATAAACAGGGGATCGGCATCGGCATCTGAAATAGTGGCCGGGGCGATCCAGGATCTCGACCGCGGTGTGGTGGTGGGGCAGCGTTCCTACGGGAAAGGACTGGTGCAGATCACCCGGCCCCTCAGCTATAACAGCCAGCTGAAAGTTACCACCGCAAAATATTACATCCCGAGCGGCCGGTGCATCCAGGCTCTCGACTTCTCACACCCCAACGAGGATGGCAGTGTCGGAATAATACCCGATTCGCTCATTACTGAATTCAAAACACGCAACGGAAGAGTGGTGCGTGACGGAGGAGGAATATCTCCCGACATTGATGTAGTTCCGCCGGCATTAAGCCAGATCGCGGCTGAACTATATATGAGAAATTACATATTCGATTACGCAACCAGATATTTCTGGGCTAACCCTGCTCCGGAATCCCCGGAAAAGTTTTCAGTCACAGATCAGGTTTATGCTGATTTCAAAAATTACCTCGGGGAACGTAAATTCAGCTACAGCACCATCACCGAACTGTCGCTGAATGAGCTCATCTCCAATGCAAAAAAGGAAAAATACTATGACATTCACAAGGACCTCTTCTCTGAACTTCAGAATGAGCTGATGCATACTCTCGACAACGACCTTGTAACTTTCAGAAATGAAATCACCGAACTGCTTGCCGATGAGATCATAGGGCGTTACTTCTACGAGGAGGGATCAATTAAATTCAGTCTGGGCACCGACGAACAGGTCAAAAGAGCCGTCGAAATACTAAAAAGAGGCGACGAATACAACTCGATACTTCAGGGCAAATCAGGATCCATACTGATAACACATGATGATAACGGGATAGCGACCGGTTTTAGATACGGCCTGGATCATGGAGATGAGGTGAACATCTGATAATCCTTATTCAGCATCAGGCTGAACAGGTTCATCCTCAAAAATCTCTTTTTTCCAGATAGGCAGTTTTTCCTTTATCAGTCCGACAATTTTCGTGCATGCTCCTGCCGCCTGTCCCGTATGACCTGCCGATACAATTACAACCAGCGACAGTTCTCCGGCATTCACAACACCCTTTGAATGGATTATTTCAAGGGTTCTTACATCGTCATACTCCGATTGTACAGTCTTGCTTATCTTCTCTGCTTCCATAATAACCATCTCTTCATACGCAGAGTATTCTATTGCCCTGACCCGCTTTCCGTCGTCTTTACCATCGTTTCTAACCTGACCAAGGAAAAGCGAATGAGCTCCGCATTCCTTTTTCTCTCCGCCTCTCGCAATTAGCTCAGAGATGATATCTGCCGTTACGGGACCTTTTACCAGACGCATAGTAATTTGTTTATTGTCAATAAGTTAACACCGTATTTCACCCGCCTGCGAAGGGAGGCATGAAAGCCAGCTCATCGCCATCCCGTAGCAGCGGGTCCTCATTAATGATAGTCTTGTTAACCGCTACCTTGTAAGTATAATGCTCAATTCCCGGATAATCGTCAAATATCCTGTGCTTCAGATCGGAGTATGATTCAATCCCGGTATAATGCTTTCTGCGCACCCCTGCAAAATCTGCAAGCACTCCGAAAAACAAAACGTTGATTTCCATAGTTTTCTTATATCCCAACGCGGCTTTTGTTTTGCCAATCAATGAGCTTCGAGCCAGTTCCTGCCTGTTCCGCAATCGACCTTCAGGGGCACATCAAGCCTGGCGGCATCCGACATCTCATGGACAACCATCTCCTGAAGCCTGTCAAGTTCACCGGGCACAACCTCAAAGATCAATTCATCATGCACCTGGAGAATCATTTTTGAAGCGTATTTTTCATTCTTAAGCCTTTCATGGATCCTTACCATGGCTATCTTGATGATATCGGCTGCAGTGCCCTGAATGGGGGCATTTATGGCATTCCTCTCGGCATTGCCCCTTACAACCTGATTCCTCGACTGGATATCCCGCAGATATCTCCTGCGGCCAAACATAGTAGTAACATACCCCGTCTCCCTTGCCTTTCTTATACTCTCGTCCATGTACTTCTTAACTCCCGGATATGAATTGAAATATCCGTCGATAAGATCCTTTGCCTCTTTCCTTCCTATTGTAAGACGTTCCGAAAGTCCGAATGAAGAGATCCCGTAAATGATCCCGAAATTGGCAGTCTTTGCCCTGCTTCTCATCTCACGCGTCACATCCTTAAGTTCGACACCAAATATCTTCGAAGCCGTTGCCGCATGTATGTCGTTCCCCGAAAGGAAATCGCCTATCATGTTACTGTCGCCGCTGAGATGCGCCATAAGCCTGAGCTCGATCTGCGAGTAATCGGCCGAGAGAAAAAGATTTCCCTCTTCGGGTACAAATGCCTTTCGTATCTCCCTGCCCCTCTCGTCCCTTACGGGAATGTTCTGAAGATTCGGATTGTTCGAACTCAGACGGCCCGTCGATGCCACCGCCTGGTTGTATGAAGTGTGTATCCTGCCCGTCTTCCTGCCTACCAGCAGGGGCAATGCCTCGACATATGTTGAAAGCAGCTTCTTAAGCCCCCTGTATTCAAGTACTTTGTTTATTATGGGATGGCGGCTGGCCAGCCTTTGCAATATCTCCTCGCTGGTATTGAACTGCTTTGTCTTTGTCATCCTGGCGTTGTCGTCGAGCTTTAGCCTTATAAAAAGGACCTCGCCGAGCTGTTTGGGAGAAGAAATATTGAATTCCATTCCGGCAAGGGAATGGATCTCCCCCTCAAGAGTCAGGATGTCTTCGCGGAGGCCCGTGGCAATAACTTTCAGATCTTCCTGGTTAATTTTCACTCCGGTCCTCTCCATGTCCGCCAGCACTGCTATAAGCGGCATTTCGATACCTGCGGCAAGCTCCGATAATCCTTGAACTTTAAGCCTGGGTTCGAACAATTCCTTCAGCTGAAAGGTAACGTCGGCATCCTCAACTGCATATTCCTTTATCAGGTCTACATTGACGGAACGCATGTTGAGCTGGTTTGCCCCCTTTTCGCCGATAAGCGATTCGATGTGGACCGGGCTGTACGACAGATAACTCTCAGCCAGCAGGTTCATGTTGTGTCTCATGTCGGGCTCGAGAAGATAATGGGCGATCATAGTGTCGAAAAGACTGCCTTTAACCTCAATCCCGTAGTTGGCCAGCACCTGGATGTCAAACTTCATGTTCTGGCCGATCTTCCTTATTGCCGGATTCTCAAGAACCGGCTTCAGAATCTTCAGCTTCTTGGCAGTCTCATCTCCTGATTCAGGAAAATGAACGAGCCACCCGGATCCTTTTTTCCACGAGAATGCAATTGCAACCAGCTCCGCTTCCAGGGCTTCTATGCTGGTTGTCTCCGTGTCAAAACAGATCTCGGCCTGATTCATCGCTTCAGCGGCAAACTTCTCAAGCTCTTTTTCGCCTTCAACAAGAATGTAATTATGCTCCACACTGTCGATACCGGCTTTGCCTGATGACACCTCCGGAAGCTGTTCACTGCCGAAGAGAGTGCCCTGCGACGGCCCTGTTGAAGGGGCATTGACTGATCCGCCGCTGGCAGTGATTGTGTTTCTGTCAATCTCCGAAAATACTTCAGAAGCAATGGTCCTGAACTCCAGTTCGTCGAAAAGCTTCTTCAGTTTTTCGCGGTCGGGAGTTTCAAGTATAAGGTCTTCTTCCCTGAAATCAACCGGGACATTGATCTCGATCGTAGCCAGCGTCTTTGAAAGTTCAATCTGCTCTTTGTTCTCCTCGATGGTCTCCTTAAGCTTTCCTTTCAGCTTATCGGTATTCCTGAACACTTCTTCAACCGAACCATATTCGGAAATCAGCTTCATTGCGGTTTTCGGACCCACCCCGGGGGCTCCGGGAATATTGTCGGCAGTATCGCCCATGAGGGCAAGTATGTCAATAACCTGTATGGGATCGCTAACGGAAAACTCCTGCTTTATCTCGTCCACACCCCATCTCACCGATTCGTTCCCGCTCCTCGACGGCTTGAACATGTAGACATTGTCGGAAACAAGCTGGGCAAAGTCCTTGTCGGGTGTCATCATGTAGGTTTCAAAACCGCTTTCGGAAGCTTTTTTTGCAAGGGTCCCGATAACATCATCGGCTTCATAGCCAGGACAGTCGAGTATGGGGATCCTATAGGCCTCGATAAGTCTTTTGATGTAGGGAACTGCTGTCCTGATATCCTCGGGAGTGGCATCACGGTTAGCCTTGTATTCCTTGAAAATCTTATGTCTGAAAGTCGGTTCGGGGGTGTCAAAAACCACTCCGATATGGGTTGGCTTCTGCTTCTGGAGCACTTCCCTGAGTGCAAGCAGAAATCCGAAGATGGCGGATGTGTTCATTCCGCCGGAGTTAACCCGGGGATTCCTGATAAAGGCATAATATGCACGGAAAATCAATGCATAGGCATCCAGCAGGAAGAGTTTTTTAGGTTTGTTTTCTGACATGGTCTTAATTTATTCATTATCCGAAGCATGCCACTCGGCATACGAAGTGGCGGTCTCATAAAGCTTCAAACTATGGAGCTTCACACCAGAAGGCAGCTTTCCCCTTATCCTCGATGCAAAATCAGCTGCAAGATTCTCGCATGTCGGCTGGTAATCAACAACCACGGTATTCCCGAACATGGTCCTGCAGGCCTCGGTTTTCCCGCTGTCCTGATTTGCCGATATAGTTACCGAATGATCAAAAACACTGATTATCTCCTTGTGAACCAATAACTTCAAATCAGTAAAATCGATCACCATGCCGTTTTTAGGATCATCCCGGTCCTCAACAGGCGTTCCCGAAACCGTTACAAACAGTTTGTAGGAATGTCCGTGAACATTCCTGCACGGCCCGTCATAATTCCAGAGAGCGTGAGCCATCTCGAAAGAAAATTCCTTTGTTACCCTGATGTTTTTTGTCATTCGCAGCTATTTAAATACTTACGCAAATTTAACCAACTTCGCCGGAAAAAGTTTGCTGCGAATGTCAGTTAATGGTGCAATAAAGCAATATTTGTCATGTTATAAGCAGGATATGGATTAAAATATGCATCTTTGCTCACTTATTTTCTTAAAATCATCCCCTGATAAATGACACAGAACAATATAAAGCTTACTTTTCCTGCTCTCTTCGGTGAGACGGTAAGAAAATTCGGCGATCATAACTCATATGCATTTGTGGGAGAGAAGCCCCGCACCTACAATGAGTCGGCAAGAGAGATCAGGGCTCTGATGGCTTTCCTTGAAAAACTGGGCATTGAACCCGGCGACAAGGTAGCTGTTCTGAGCAACAACATGCCAAACTGGACCTCCGCCTTCTTTTCGGTTACTTTCATGGGCGCCGTGGTGGTTCCGGTACTTCCGGATTTCTCCCCCAATGAGGTAAGCAATGTTCTTACACATTCAGGAGCACGGGCTCTTTTTATTTCCTCATCACAGATAAACAAGATCGAGGAATTCAAATCGGATGAACTAGAAACCCGGATACTCATCGATGACTACACCATCCTTTCACACGGAAATAAAACGGCAACATTTGACCCTTCCGCCGAGCCGGTGAAACAATACGATGTCAGCGAAGACGACCTTGCTTCAATCATCTACACGTCAGGAACAACCGGCCGCTCAAAGGGAGTAATGCTCACCCACAGGAATATATGCTTCAATGCCAGGAAGGGTGAGGTGATCCAGCCTGTTAAGGAAAATGACAGGTTCCTTTCTGTACTGCCCCTTTCACATACTTACGAGAATACCCTGGGGCTTATTCTTCCCCTGCTTGGCGGCGCGTGTGTATATTATCTCCGGAAACCACCAACACCTTCGGTCCTGATACCGGCAATGGCAGAGGTGAAACCAACGATCATGCTTACAGTACCGCTGATCATGGAGAAAGTTTATTTCAATAAAATACTTCCGTCTTTTACGGAAAAGAAACTGCTGAACCTGCTCTACAAAATACCATTCATAAGGAAAAAGCTTAATGTTGTTGCAGGAAAAAAACTTTACAAGACATTCGGCGGGCACCTGAAATTCTTCGGAATCGGCGGAGCCAAACTGAATAAGACGGTTGAGAAATTCCTTCTCGAGGCAAAATTTCCCTATGCAATTGGTTATGGTCTTACAGAAACTTCACCATTGCTGGCCGGAGCCAATCCATCCAACTCGGTTTATGACTCTACAGGACCTGCAATTGAAGACATAGAGCTTAAGATCAATGATCCCGATCCAAGGTCAGGCGAAGGCGAGATCTGGGCAAGAGGCGCCACAATAATGAAAGGATACTACAAGGAGCCTGAGCTTACCCGTGAAGTCCTTACCCCTGATGGCTGGTTCAAAACCGAGGACCTTGGTCTGTTTGACTCAAAAGGCAACCTTTACATCAAGGGAAGACTTAAAAATATGATACTCGGGTCCAGCGGCGAAAATATTTACCCCGAGGAAATTGAATCCGTCATCAACAATTTCCGCTTTGTCGTCGAGTCGCTCGTTATCCAGCAGAAAGGCAAACTGGTGGCTTATGTGCATCTGAACATGGAAGAACTTGAGAAGAAGTATCAGATCCTCAAGGATGACATGACACGCCAGTACGAGCAAAAGAAGGATGAATTGCTGCTAGAACTTCAGGAATATGTCAACTCAAAAGTGAGCAAATTCGCCCAGATAAATAAAGTTATCATTCAGCCGGTGCCGTTTCAGAAAACAGCGACACTGAAAATCAAGAGATATCTTTACGCCCAGGCGTAGATTCAGAAAATAATTAAAAGTCCCGGGTTGCCTGATTTCCAATTCGGCATGCCCGGGACTTTTATTTAAACCTTCGGTAAGATCGCGGCAAAGAACCTCTATTCCTTAGCTTCACTGTATCTCCTGCTGACTTCCTCCCAGTTTACAACATTCCAGAAAGCGTCGACATAATCAGCCCTCTTGTTCTGATACTTGAGGTAATAGGCATGTTCCCAGACGTCGAGTGTAAGAAGCGGAGTTCCCTTTACAGCGGCTACATCCATTAGCGGATTGTCCTGATTGGGGGTACTTACAACTGCAAGTTTCCTGTCACCTGTAAGTACAAGCCAGGCCCAACCGCTTCCGAAACGCGTTTTTGCAGCATTGCTGAAGAGTTCCTTAAATTTATCCATCGATCCGAACTCCTTAACCAGGGCTTCCGACAGTTCTGCCGAAGGTCCTGATGATTTAGGAGCAAGATTGTTCCAGAAAAGAACATGATTGTAAAAACCGCCTCCGTTATTTCTCACTGCATCCCCTGCAGTTGATACGGTGGCAAAGATCTCCTCTATCGATTTGCTTTCAAGGGCGGTTCCCTTGATGGCAGCGGTAAAGTTATTGAAATAACCGCGGTGATGCCTGTCGTAGTGGATCTCCATTGTACGAGCGTCGATATAAGGCTCCAGCGCGTCATAGGCATATGGCAATGCCGGTAATACATGAATGTCAAATTTTTCCATAGTACTGTTATTTAAGTTTTCCGGGCCTCCGGCAAATGAACTCAGTGTAAACATCACTGCTATAATCCCAAGGCCTGCTTTTTTAAAAATGTTTCTCTGCTCCATGATCAGTAAATTTTGTACATTAAACAATAAATCTTTGGTTTTGTTCAAACAGGAATTTTCGATCTTTGAACAATATTGATGTAAGTTAGTCTTTTACCAGGAAATAGTTATGTTCCGGCCCCATTTTTGATGTTAATAGTAATTTTGAAATTAGATATCCGTTATTATATTAACCAAAACCAACTGAATATGAAAAGGTATTTTGCTTTACTCATTGTTACAGCCATCTTAATGACACAGTTCAGCAGCTGCAAAAAGGACAAGGGTGATCCTCCTGTTATGCCTCCTGCCGGATCGATGACAATTGATTTTGACAATTTTGATCAGCCTGTCAAAGGCGAATATTCATTTTCCCTTGACAAAGGTACGCTGAACAGCAACTGGGAACTGGCCTCGGGCGCCGCTATGCTCTGGAATCTGATAATTTACGGTACACTTGCAGTACCCGTTAGCGCATTTCAGCTGACAGCAGACGAACAACCAGTCTATATTGACGATAATACCTGGCAATGGAGCGCCACCGCGACTGTATTGAATTCAACCTATAATGCCCGGCTCACTGGTCAGGTAACTCCTTCAAACAACGTCTGGAAAATGTATATTTCAAAAACGGGTACCGGAGGATACTCCGATTTCCTGTGGTTTGAAGGCACATCCAAAACCGACGGATCAGCCGGACAATGGAAACTTTATGAAAGCCAGTCAAATCCTGTTGAACTTGCGAAAATCGACTGGACTGCTGCAGGTGGAAAAGCGACAACAGTAAAATACACTTTCACAAAATCGGGAAATGTTTTTGCCGGAAGCAATATCGAATACGGGACAACACAGAATTCGCTGAACGCATATTATTCAATTTACTATTACAATAATTCAGCTGAAGAATTCTTTGAAATGGATGTTGAATGGAGCACAACCGGGAAAAACGGAAGAATCTCCTGTCCAAAATTTTTCGGAGACTCCGAATGGCATTGCTGGGACAGCAACTACAGTAATGCCGACTGCAGTTAAAAGCGGTTCGCAATCTCTTTAAATAACTTAAATGGCAATAATTTACCCTCGTCAGTGACGAGGGTTTTTTTTACCTTGATTTTTTTAGTATTTTTCCCGCCTTATTTTAAAATGTAGTTAATGTCAACAGGGAAAAAGGCTGTTTCGCTTATTCTGCTGATTGTTGTTGCAGACCAGATTCTGAAATTCTGGGTAAAGACACACATGGTGATAGGTGAAGAAAGATCGTTGTTCGGTGACTGGGGTCTTCTTCATTTCATCGAAAACAACGGGATGGCTTTCGGCATGGAGATCGGCGGAAAAACCGGAAAGATAATTCTCAGCCTCTTCAGAATAGCCGCGATAGCGGCTATAGGCTGGTTCCTTCACTCCCTGGTAAAAAAGGAAACATATACCGGACTTATTCTCGCTGTAAGCGCCATCCTGGCCGGTGCGGTGGGTAATCTTCTGGACAGCGCTTTTTACGGGATGATTTTCAGCGAAAGCTACAGCCATCCGGCACTGCTATTCCCGCCCGAAGGCGGCTATTCTTCCTTTCTGATGGGAAGGGTGGTAGATATGTTCTACTTCCCCGTAATTGACACCACATGGCCCGACTGGTCTCCCTTCCGGGCCGGTGAATCATTCATTTTCTTCCGTCCGGTGTTCAATATTGCCGATTCCGCAATAACCTGCGGGGTTTTTGCAATAATTCTCTTCCAGAAAAAAATGTTCAAAGACCTGAAGTGAAAGTGGTTCAGCTGCAACAGTCGCCAATACAGGAAAGAAGAGGCAAGATGTTCTCATTCCTGAGGAAGTAGTAAGTATTCTTACCTTCCCTCTTTGAAGCCAGAACACCCTTGTCTTTCAGTATACCAAGGTGATGCGATGCCGTCGACTGCTCTATCCCCAGCAGATTGTGAATCTCGGTCACACTTTTCCTGTTTCCAGGGTCAAGACAACCGATGATCGATATCCTTACCGGATGAGCAATTGCCTTAAGCATCCCGGCTGCTTGTTCCAGATTGTCCGGATTTAAATCTTTAATATCCATTCATGCTCCTTTTCTTCCAACAAATATATCATTTTTAATCTCAAAGACCATCCGGCATATTTTAAGCTGATTTACAGAATTATTTTATACAACTCAGGTATAACCCATTTTAGTATATTTGAAGAAAATCCTAAATGTCGGTTCCGGGGAAAATAAGAAAACCCGTCAGGGAAGAAATGGCTCAGTTTGAAGCCTATTTCGGCAGGATGATGAAGAGCAACATCCCACTTCTGAAAATCATTCTTAATTATGTATTCCGCCGGAAAGGCAAACAGATGAGACCATTGCTTGTTTTCCTCACCGCCAGGCTTAACGGCGGGATAGGGGAACCGGCATTTATAGCTGCAACACTCATAGAGCTTCTTCATACGGCATCCCTTGTCCACGACGACGTCGTCGATGACGCTTCAGAAAGAAGAGGCGCACTCTCGGTTAATGCCCTGTGGAACTCAAAAATTGCCGTACTGGTTGGTGATTACATGCTGTCAAAGGGACTTCTGATCAGCATCGAGAAAAACCGTACCGATATGCTCGAAATCACTTCCGAGGCAGTTAAATCGATGACAGAGGGAGAACTTCTTCAGCTTCAGAAATCAAGAAAACTAAACCTGTCGGAAGAAGATTATTTCAGGATCATAAAGGGGAAAACAGCTGCCCTTATCGCAGCCTGTACTGCTTGCGGAGCACGGGCAGCCACAGACAACCCCGATACAATCCAGCTGATGAAGGATTTCGGGGAAACCCTCGGAATAGCCTTCCAGATCCGCGATGATATACTCGATTACAACGGAAACGGCCTCACAGGGAAAAAATCGGGAAATGACATCAAGGAGAAAAAAATAACACTTCCGCTCATCCATGCGCTTGAAAAAGCTTCTCTTCCTCAAAAAAGACATATCATCAGGATCATAGGCAACAAGAAGAAATCACGGTCAGAAATTGACGAGGTGATCAGATTCGTAACCGAAAAGGGTGGTCTCGATTATGCCACTGAGAGAATGTTCCAGTACCGCGATAAAGCACGAGCCATCCTCGACACCTACCCGCCATCCGAGGTAAGGGAAGCCCTGAACGAATTCGTTAATTACACGGTTACACGCGATAAATAGAAATCCTACTGCACCTCCAGCTGCACCTTGGTGACATTGTCAAAATCCCTGGCGTAATACTTCGATCCGAGATAAAACAGCAATGAACTCAGTACAAGAACAAAGGGCAGTATCGACAAAGCTGTCATTATATCGGAATGATCATATATAAAGCCTATCACAATAGGAGCCATTGACGCTCCCAGGAGGTTCTGTACCACAACTGCAATTGAATAAGAGGTTGCCCTCAGACCGGGATGGATTACATCCTGGGTAACCGAGGCCGCACCGGAGATAAACATCATTATTGTTATCCCCATTATAAGAAATGTGACATACTGAAGGATACCCCTGAACAGGTAGAGACCAAGAAAAAGCAATACAGCCGATACAAGCGTCGATACCGCAGGCAGAAGGAGCCTTGCCCTGATATTGGTCCTTCTCCATTTGTCAGCCAGTATCCCGCCAAGCGGAGCTCCCACAAGAGCCAGAGCCATAATGCTGCTTGCCATTGTGCCGGCCTTGTCCTGGGCCAGTTCCCTTGTGGTCTGAAAATATGTCGAAAGCCAGGTCAGCAGGGATGTGGTCACGAAAATTGAAGCCGTGATGCCAAAATAAGTGTAAATTATCGAACGCCTCGACAAAAATTCCCTGACAATATCCTTCCTTTCCATCTTTACCTTCTTGTTCGACTTGTCAAAGAATGACAGATCAACTGTCTTGTAATCCTTCACGAAAAGAAACAATATCGCAATTATCATCCCGGGCAGGGCAACAAGACCGAAAGCATGCTTCCAACCCAGGCGAGTTGCAATTATCCCTCCGAGAAACACTCCAATCGCAGTTCCCAGGGGGATCGACGCATTCCAGAAACCCATCATCTTCGACCGTTTCTCTATCGGGTACAAACCTGAGATCATGGCGCTCCCGCCCGGGGCATAACCGGCTTCACCGACGCCGATGAGCATCCTTGCAAGAAACAGCTGGATGAAATTTCCCGTAAGCGCGCAAAGAACAGTGGCCAGACTCCATAAAATGGCCATCAGGCCTATGGTCTTTGTCCTGCTCCAGCGGTCGACAAGAAGCGAGACCGGAAAGGTCAGCAGCACTATTGCCCAGTATACTGCCGAAACAAGCATCCCGCTCTGGGTATGTGAGATCCCCAGGTCGGCTTCGATGGAAGTAAACATTGATGTTACAACCGTTCTGTCGATGTAATCAAACATGTACAGAAGGAAGAGCAGGGCAAACACGTAATTCGAATATCTTTTCGTAAAAAGATATCCCTTTTCGTTACCGGGAGTCTTCATGAGAGTAGTGCTAGATTAGAGGAGCCAGGTTAAGTATCTGCCAAGTAAATAAATTTTATTCTCCGTTATTCTTTTTTATAGTAATTTTAAGTCTTTATACGTATTCTGTGTTGTCTTTCCGTTCAAAACAGTCAATGTTCCTTAACTTTTAAACCTATCATCAAATGGGCAAATTACAGCAGATACAGGATTTCATTGCTTCTGAGCCAATTGCAATGGCCGGAGTATCGCGTGATCCGAAAAAATTCGGATTCGCCGCATTCAGAGAGCTGAAAGAAAAAGGAATGAACATAATTCCGGTGAACCCCTATGCAACCGAAATACACGGATGAAAGGTCTATCCGGATATTAAAAGCCTGCCTGACAATGTGAAGGGGCTGATAGTGATGACCGGGAAGGACAAGACTCCCGGCGTGATAAGGGAAGCAAGGGAAAAAGGAATAAAACATATCTGGATTCAGAAAAATGCAGAGACGGGAAAGGAGATCGGTGAGCTTGAGGGGTCGGGAATTAATCTCATTACAAAGGAATGTATTTTGATGTTCTACAAGCCCGATGGGGTTCATAAATTCCATGTCGCCCTCAGGAGGTTTTTCAGGAGATACCCCAAATAAGCAAGTGATTGTTAATAAAACAACAAAAGATGGAAGAACAGCGGAATATTCATGATCTTGAATTCATCGTCAGGGACTATGAGTGCGACCTGCAAGGTGTTGTCAACAATGCAAATTACCAGCACTATCTCGAGCATGCCAGGCACGAATTTCTTATTTCCAGGGGAATAAGCTTTATTGACCTCCACCACGAAGGAATTGACCTGATCGTTACCAGGGTTGAAATAGATTATAAATATCCGCTCAGAAGCCGCGACAGATTCATGGTCAAAACATTCATCAGAAGGGACGGAAATGTGAGGCTCGCCTTTCACCAGGACATCTTCAGGATTCCCGACAATAAACTTATTGTTAAAGCAGTCGTGACGGGCGTTTCGACCAGGAACGGAAAACCCGTTTCACCTGAACCTCTTATTGAAAAAATGCAGGAAGACCTGTAACTGATACTTATGACCGGCGTCAAAAGGACAAAAACTGACCAATTTTATAACTTAAACCTTTTACATCCACTAAAATGAAACTTAAAAAACTGATTCCGGCAATCTTGTCTGCCGTAATGATTCTGTCATATATTCCCCTGAAATCCTTCAGCCAGTCAATAGAAGGCGACTGGCACGGAGTTGCTGACATCCAGGGAATGCAGCTTCGGCTTTCAGTTCATGTGAAATCCGCCGCAGAGGGATATACATCCACCTGGGACAGTCCTGATCAAAATGCCTTTGAAATACCCTCGACAACAACAACTTTCTCCTTTCCCGAATTCAGCTTCAGCCATGAGCAGGCCGGACTTAAATATGTCGGAAAAGTAAATCCTGATTATACCGAAATAGCAGGATTCCTCCAACAGGGGCAACTCAAAATAGAAATTAAATTCGGAAGGCAGGCGATAGCGCCACCGGCCGGAAGTCCTACAGTACTGAAAGAAAAATATGACAAACAGGAGGTCTATATAACCATGCGCGACGGGGTTAAACTGTTCACATCCATCTACACTCCCAAAAACGCCATATCGACGCGGCCTGTACTTCTCAACAGAACGCCATACAATATTGAGGGCGGAGGACCATCAGGCTTCAACGTTTTCATGCAGATTTATACAAGATTTACCAGTGATGACTATATAATGGTCTTTCAGGATGTCAGGGGTAAATTCATGAGCGAAGGTGTATTCGAAGATATCAGGCCGGTGATCCCGGTTAAGAAATCCCAGACCGACATTGATGAAACAACCGACACCTGGGACACTGTCGACTGGCTGGCGAAAAATGTTAAAAACAACAATGGAAACGTCGGCATTTTCGGAATTTCATACCCGGGTTTCTATTCAACTATGGGGATTATAAATGCACATCCGGCCGTCAAAGCGGTATCTCCCCAGGCTCCGGTTACCAACTGGTTCATCGGCGATGATTTCCACCATAACGGAGCATTTTTCCTGCTCGATTGCTTCCCATTCTATTACAGCTTCGGACAGCCCAGGAGAGAACTGTCGAGGAGCGGAAAACCATCATTCCGCTGGCCGACTCCCGATAATTATGAGTTCTTCCTTTCACTGGGCGCAATAAAGAATATTGCCCCAAAATACTTCGGCGACAGCATTAAATTCTGGAACGACGTCTTTGAACATCCCGATTACGACGATTTCTGGAAATCGAGGGATCCCAGGCCGCATCTTCGTAATGTCAAACCCGCGGTAATGACTGTAGGCGGATGGTTCGATGCAGAGGATCTCTACGGGGCACTGCAGACATACAAGGCAATTGAGATGCAAAATTCCCAATCAGTAACAAACCACATCGTGATGGGTCCCTGGGAACACAGCCAGTGGGCTGCCGGAGAGGCCAGGAACCTGGGCAACATTTACTGGGGGATGGATGCCAACAAAAAATTCATGGAACTCGAAAAGAAGTTCTTCGACCATCATCTTAAAGGAACAAAAGATCCGGGAATAGCCGAGGCAAGCATGTTCGTTACCGGATCGAACGAATGGAGGGATTTTGACAGCTGGCCGCCTGCAAACGCCACAGTGAAAAAGCTGTACTTTCACCCCGGCGAAATTGCATCATTTCAGCCACCTTCAGATAAGAATTCATTTGACGAATATATCTCCGATCCCATGAACCCCGTTCCCTACAGGGAAGATGTCCATGCAGCAAGGGCTCCAGAATATATGACAGACGACCAGCGTTTTGCGTCAAGAAGGCCCGATGTGATGGTTTACCAGACCGCTGTTCTGGAGGAGGATATTACTGTGACCGGACCGGTTAACGCCGGACTGTTCGTTTCAACCACCGGAACCGATGCCGACTATATCGTGAAACTGATTGACGTATTCCCTCCCGATTTCAAACCAGAAGATCCCGGTACCGACTACCCTCTCGGCGGATACCAGATGCTTGTGAGGGGAGAAGTTATGAGGGGCAAATACCGCAACAGTTTTGAGAAACCCGAACCTTTTGTGCCGGGTAAGGTTACCGAAGTGAATTTCGGGTTGCCTGATGTGGCCCATACTTTCAAAAAGGGACACCGGATAATGATACAGGTTCAGAATTCATGGTTCCCTCTTGTCGACAGAAATCCCCAGAAATTCGTGAATATCTATAAATGTTCTGATGACGATTTTGTTAAGGCAACCCAAAGGATCTACCACGATGCGGTTCATCCTTCGCATGTCAGCCTGAGTATTTTGCCCTGAGGCATTATGTTTTGAACATAATATTTGCTTAATTTGTTCCAGTTACTGTAAAACAGATACATCAAAACGCAAATGGGCAAAACGAAACTTACCCGCCGGCAATTCATGGCTACTGTGGCAGCCGGTACAGGATCAGTTCTTCTCGGAAATACAGTTGGTGCAATCTCCCCCGACCTCAAAGCCAGGGTTGTGGATCCGTTCAAAACCGTCACTCTTGGAAAAACCGGGATAAAAACCACTCTCCTCGGCATGGGAACTGGTTACAGCGGATATAACCGCTCATCCAACATTACCAGGGCCGGGGTTGCAGAATCGCTGATCAGAACAGCCTACGAAAAAGGAATCAGATATTTCGACTGTGCCGACAGCTATGGAACCCACCCGTTTACCACTGCAGCGCTGAAGGGTGTTGACCGCGAAAACTATGTTATCGGCACAAAAATGTGGATCACGTCCGGAGGAATTCCCGACAGTGATAAGGCTTATCCGCTGACGACAGTCGACCGGTTCCGCAGGGAACTGAATACCGATTATATCGACCTTGTTCAGCTTCATTGCATGACAGAGGGCGACTGGACCGAAAAATACCGCCGGCACATGGATGAGCTTGAGGAGCTTAAAGCAAAGAAAATAATCAAAGCCCACGGCGTTTCGGTGCATTCGTTCGAAGCTCTTGAAGCGGCTGCGGCCTCTCCATGGGTTGATGTTATTCATGTGAGAATAAATCCGTTCGGTGAAAACATGGACAAAAAGGATCCTTCACTTGTCGTTCCGGTAATTGAGAAATTCCATAAGTCAGGTAAGGGCGTTATCGCCATGAAGCTAATCGGCGGCGGAAAGCTAAGGGATGATTCTGAAAAGATAGATCAGTCGCTGAAATTCGTGCTTGGTCTCGGAACTGTTGATATGATTATTATCGGGTTCGAAAAACCGGAACATATAGATAATTATATCGGAAGAATAAAAAAGGTTGAGCTTGTTTGACAGATTTCTGTAAGGCTCCACTTATGAATTGCATCTGGTGAGTCAGCCGGAATTATCCCGGCAAATGCTGCTTTGATAAATAATATGCCTCTGTTTTCCTTTTGAAAGGCAGATTAAAAGGACATCCTAATTTCCGAAATAATGAAAATCCGTTCACTGATCATTCTTCTGTTGTTATTCACCTTTGAATCAACTTATTCACAAGAAGATGGATTGTCAGCAATCCTGAAACCCGGGGCTGAGCTGGTAAAGCTGGCCGGAGAGTTTTCATTCACCGAAGGTCCTGCTGCTGATAAAGCCGGAAATGTATATTTCACCGATCAGCCGAACGACAGGATTATGAAATGGAGCACAAAGGGTGAACTGTCAACCTTCATGCAGCCTTCGGGGCGGTCGAACGGGATGTTCTTCGACAGGCACGACAACCTGTGGTCGTGTGCCGATGAGAAGAATGAAATATGGAAAATTGTTCCCGGCAAAGAACCGGAAGTAATCACAATAAAGTATGAAGGCCGCCTGATGAACGGCCCCAATGACCTTTGGGTTTCGCCTGAAGGAAACATTTTCTTCACTGATCCATTCTACAAAAGATCGTGGTGGAATCATACTGAAATGCCCCAGGAAAAGCAGTGCGTGTATTTCATGAGCGCCGATCGTCTTACCCTCAAACGTGTTGAGGAAGAGCTTCTTCAACCAAACGGAATCGTGGGTACCCCCGACGGAAAAACACTGTATGTGGCAGATATCCGCGGGAACAAAACCTGGTCTTACACTATAAATGCTGATGGTTCATTGTCGGATAAGAAACTCTTTTGCGAACTGGGATCCGACGGAATGACAATAGACTCAAAAGGGAACATCTACCTTACCGGAAAAGGGGTGACCGTATTTGACAGGACAGGGAAAAAACTTGGCAATATTGCGGTACCTGAAAACTGGACCGCCAACATCTGTTTCGGAGGAAAAAACAGAAAAGACCTCTTCATTACCGCAAGCAAAGGGCTATATACGATAAGAACACGGATCAGGGGAGCCTTTTGACGAAGGTGTGAGGTATGAGGAGTGAGGTGACAATTGCACAGGGCGCAGGGAGAAGGCTCCATACCAGCAACCCTCTTTCGCTAAAGCTTCAGAGGGCAAAGCCAGCAATAGGCAATCCAAATTAGTTCAAAACTTTAACGTTTTTTCTGTTTTTTAAAAATAAAAATGTATAAAATTGCATCCTGATCTGGAATGTTACATCAGGAAAAGTTTTAACACATACGTTACAAATGGAGGCAGAAATGGAAGGAACACGCAGGGCAGACATACGACCGGGAATTGATGTATTGGTAGAACTTACGGAAGACAAGCGCACCGGCAGGCTTACAGGAGGCCGGGTTAAAGAAATACTTACTTCAGCTCCCAATCACCCTCACGGTATTAAGGTTAAACTCGAAAACGGTCTGGTGGGAAGAATCAAACAGATCATCCAGTCAAACTGATATTTTTTTATTCCTGCCCTTCCCCGTTAAATGCTATCAGCCTGGTCCGGTCCGGTTCACTGTGAGCCGGGCGGATAATTGTGTCGCAAGTTATTGCATGCCAACAATTTTTTTAACTAAATTTGAGCCGCAGGATTTCTTTTTTCCTGCACCGGCACATTTCTAACAATATTCCTTACAATATGAAGTACGAGGATTTAATAGTAACCGCTTTAGGCAAGTGCAGTGTTGTTTCACCGCTGAAGACCTCACAGCACGAGGACAGCCCTGTTTATAAATTCGTGAAGGACGACGAGAGGATACTCTATGAAGGTACTCTTGAGAGCTATCACCACTACAGGGAAACCAACGAGATTCCGGCTTCCTTTGAAAAGGCCGGACCCAGGGAATCCATTTATTTCGAACCTGCCAAAACCAAGGTTGCGATCGTGACATGCGGAGGCATTTGCCCCGGACTGAACAATGTTATCCGGGCTCTTGTCAACCAGCTGGTGTACAGATACGGCATTACACGCATCCTGGGAATTCAGTACGGCTATGAAGGACTTATCCCGAAATATAACCACTCGGTCATTGAACTTACAGCCACCATGGTTAGTGATATATACCAGTCGGGGGGCTCTATCCTTGGCACATCCAGGGGCAACCAGGATGTGGAACAAATGGTTGACACTCTGGAGATTCTCAATATTAACGTGCTTTTCTGCATTGGCGGCGACGGAACCCTCAGGGGTGCACATGCCATTTACAAGGAAATTGAAAAACGGAAACTGAGGATTGCCGTGTCTGGAATTCCGAAAACCATCGATAATGATATCGACCTGATGCAGAAGTCATTCGGATTTGAAACTGCCTTCTCGATTGCCAACGATATCATAATGAATGCCCATAATGAAGCTCACGGAGCCTACAACGGAATAGCCCTCGTTAAACTCATGGGACGAGATTCCGGTTTCATTGCAGCCAGCGCTGCACTTGCTGTCCAGGAGGTGAACTTCGTCCTCATACCGGAAGTCCCGTTCGATCTTTACGGTCCGAGAGGATTTCTTAAAATACTCCGCAAACGTCTCGAGGAAAGACATCATGCAGTGATCGTAGTTGCAGAAGGAGCAGGGCAGGATTTCTTCGATTCTGAAAATGCCGAACGTGACGCGTCCGGTAATATCAAGCACAAGGACATCGGTATTTACCTTAAGGAGAAAATCAGCGAGGAATTCAAGGCCAAGGATTTCCCCCACTCTATTAAATACATCGACCCCAGCTATATAATCAGAAGCGCTCCGGCAAACGCCAACGACAGCAAATTCTGCAACCTTCTTGCACAGAATGCAGTTCATGCAGCGCTTGCAGGCAAAACCGATTTTGTGGTCGGCTACTGGAACTATGAATTCACTCTTGTTCCAATATCAATGGCAGTTGCCAAAAGGAAGAAAATCGATGTGGAGGGAGAACTCTGGTGGAATGTGCTTGAAGCAACGGGCCAGCCCATCAGCATGAAAAATCACTGATATGATCAGAAATATAATCTTTGATCTTGGTAACGTACTTATAAGTTTTGTTCCGTCAGAATACCTTGTAAAGAAAAATTACCCGGGTAACATAAGAAATACAATTCTCGCGGATATTTTTCAGAGTCCGGAATGGAAAATGCTCGATAACGGCAATATCACTGTTCCGGAAGCAATCGAATCAATAGCTGCTAAATCATCCCTGAATAAGGAGGAAATAGCCCATGTCTTTAATTTCAGACGCGATATAATGTTTCCCCTCGATGAAAACGCCAGACTGCTTCCCGGGCTTCGTAAACAGGGTTACAGGCTCTATTATCTGTCGAACTTCCCCCTTGATGTCTTTGAAGAGGTAAAAAATGATTATTTTTTCTTCACGCACTTCGACGGAGGTATTATATCGGCCGAAGTCAAACTGTCAAAACCTGATATCAGGATTTACGAATACCTGATCAGGCACTACGGTCTCAATCCCGAAGAATCTCTTTACATCGATGACATCGAAGAAAACGTCCTGGCTGCCGAAGCTGCCGGTATGATGGGTATGGTTACAAACGGATCGCCCAGGATAGCAGAACAGCTTGGTAACAGGCTGGAGGTTAAGATGCAGTGATGGCAGGAGAGAAGGGGAGAGTCTGCAAAAATCATATTGTTTTGGGTAAAATATTTGTTGTTTTACAATAAGCCAGTTATTGTTTTACAATAAATATTCTGTTGTTTTTGGGATTGTATTTTACTGAATATCAATTTATACAAATACTTTTTCTTCAGGTTCAATTTCTTTTCCCTGATCTGAGGGGTTAAAACCCCGATAGCTTAATCCTGTTTACTTGCCGTCGGTTGAAACCGACGGTAACAAAAGAAGAAAAAAATCCAATTCGCGGATTCCTTTCTGCATTTCCTCTAAATTCTGCAACCATTAACAGAAACCAGACAGTCAATCCCCTGGTTCTGGCTTTGAATTAAACTTAAACGCTGGTTCTTATGTACTGTTGCTTTTAAACAAGTCAACTATTTTTGTTTCTCCCCTTACCGTCGGTTCCAACCGACGGATCATCAAAACCAATCCACCCCTTAAAGGTTCTTCCAATTACCGTCGGTTTTAACCGACGGATCAGAAAACTACTTCCCCTATTAAAAGTTCTTCCCTTGCCGTAGGTAACAACCGACGGTCCCGGGATAATTAGCGTCCTCCCCCCGGACAATCTTTAAATTCCCGATCCTGAAAGGGTTAAGATATTGGAATTATTAGATTATAATATTGTTTTATAGTGCTTTATGTATTTTACCTGAAGCAATGCTGATAAAGTCAAATCAGCGTTGTTTTTTTAAAAAATCCCGCTAATGATATGGCTTTTTTGTGCCCGACCAGTTTTTCGAGCTCTGCTACGGAAACCTGTCTGATTTCTTCGACCGATCCGAAGTTTTTCAGCAGGACCTCTTTCGTCTTCGGTCCGATACCCTTTATCTCGTCGAGAACCGACCTGGTCATTTCTGATGATCTTTTATCGCGATGGAAATTTATCCCGAACCGGTGGGCTTCATTCCTCATGGTCTGGATAAGTTTCAGTGTGTAGGAATTCTTGTCGAGATATATCGGTACCGAATCGCCCGGAAAATAAATCTCCTCAAGTTTTTTTGCTATCCCTATAACCGTTATCCTCTCCCTCAGGCCAAGCTTTTCAATGCTTTTCATCGCCGACGAAAGTTGCCCCTTGCCGCCGTCGATAACAACCAGCTGTGGCAGTGATGTGTTTTCATCAAGCATTCTTTTGTACCTCCTGAAAATCACCTCCTCCATCGATGAGAAATCGTCGGGACCGGTTACCGTTTTTATGTTGAAATGCCTGTAATCCTTTTTGCTTGGAAGCCCGTTTCTGAAAACGACACATGCGGCAACCGGATTTGTTCCCATGATGTTCGAATTATCAAAACACTCGATATGAGCCGGAAGAGCAGGCATATGAAGATCGTTTTTAACTTTTTCGAGATTGCGGCCTGTCCGGGTGACTTGTTTGTGCTCGGTTTGCTTTCTCTTTTGTTCCAGCTTGTAGTAGATGGCATTCCTTTCAGCGAGCTCAAGCAATTTTTGCTTATCCCCCATCCTGGGAACTGTGTATTTCACCTTATCTAACTGAATATCTGGCTTAAAAGGAACAATAACCTCGGGCGAATCACTGGTATACCGCTGACGGATTTCGGCAACCGCCAATCCAAGAAGCGATTCCTTGTCTTCATCAAGCCTTGTTCTCATCTCAAGCGTAAAAGCCTGTACCACTGCACCTTCCACCACCTTCAGGTAATTCACGTAGAATCGGTCAGCCTCCTGACTGCATGCAAAAACATCGATGTTCTTTATGGTGTTGCTTACCACTGCCGAACGGCTGCGGAACTTCATCAGGATGTCGATCTTTTCCTTTATCATCTGTGCCTCCTCAAACCGCAATTCCCTTGCGAAAAGATTCATCTTCCCCTTTAGCTGCCCCGTAACGCTCAACAGGTTCCCCTTCAGTATATCCCTGATCTCAACAATCGTTTCGTTGTATTCCTGCTCAGTCTGCAATCCGATGCATGGCGCCTTGCAGTTACCGATATGGTACTCGAGGCAGGCCTTGAATTTGCCTGCAGCAATATTCTGTTCCGTAAGATTGTAATTACAGGTTCTCAGCTTATAGAGTTGCCGTATCAGTGTAAGAAGTGTCTTAACCATTAGTCCCGAAGTGTAGGGACCGAAATAATGCGATCCGTCCCTGATAACATTCCTGGTGCTGAAAACACGCGGAAATACTTCATTCTTAATGCATATCCATGGGAATGTCTTGTCATCCTTGAGAAGGATATTATAGCGCGGCTGGTATTTCTTAATCAGATTATTTTCAAGCAGTAACGCATCGGATTCGGTATCGACCACAAAATGCCTGATTGCCACAGCCTTATTGATCATTACGGTTGTCTTGCCCGACTGGTTCCCTGAAAAGTATGAGGATACACGCTTCTTCAGGTTCTTTGCCTTTCCGATATAAATAATCTTCCCGGAAGAGTCAAAAAACTGGTAAACTCCGGGGTTGTCGGGAAGACCTGATAAAGTAGATTTAATATCTTCTCTGGCTGACATTGAGAATGAATTTCAGGCAATAAAGATACGAAATATGAAAAAGGTCGCGAACGCGGCCTTTTCGTCAATCCAAAAATAATCCCGTATTCCAGAAAATCCTGACGTCAAACAAACCCCTGTCACTAAGTTTGAGTTCCGGAATAACCAGGAGAGCCATGAATGAAAGTGTCATGAACGGTGCTGACATTGTACAGCCGTATGATCTGACGAGTTGCGATAATTTCTCATATTCTTTCGCAACTCTTTCGGCCGGTTGATCAGACATAATACCTCCTACCGGTAAAGGCAGAATTTCAATTTTTTTATTTTTTGAGACCGCAAGTCCTCCTTTCGCCTCAACCAGGGCGTTAATTGCCGAGACTATATCGTCGTCATTGGTTCCGATGCATATTATATTATGACTATCGTGTGCCACCGAGCTGGCAAAGGCCCCGTTTTTAAGGCCGAATCCCTTTATAAATGCCGTTGCCGGAATCAGATCCCGGTAACGATCCTTTACAACAATTTTCAGGATGTCGGATTCCAAATCCGGACTTAGCTCCTCTCCTTTTTTTACAGGATATAATATTTCACCAGTCGTCAGGTCGCCGTCAAACGCTCTAATTACCCTAAGTTTTGATCCCTCCGACCGAATACAGATATCTTCACTTTTTATTTTTAAACTTTTGAAATTATTAACTGCAACTGAACTATGGTAAATAAAAAGCACCCTTCCATTTTCATATACCTTAACGCCATCGATCCAGGTCTGACTGACCTTCATTGAGCGAAGATCATCGACCAGAATGAAATCAGCCGGATCTCCCGGTTTAAGCAGACCGGCATCGAGACCATAATGAATTGCAGGGTTTATTGTGCAACTGCGGATTACATCAAAAACATCATAGCCTTCAGATATAAGTTTTCCCACAAGTCTGTCGATATGCCCCTTTACAAGCATTTCCGGATGGAGGTCGTCGCTGCAAAGCATTATTTTGTCCGGATCAGTCCTGAACAATTCCTTCAGAGCATCGAGATTTCGGGCCGCACTGCCTTCACGAATCAGGATTTTCATGCCAAGGTTTATCTTTTCGCGGGCTTCTTCGATTGTGGTGCATTCATGATCGGTTGAAATGCCGGCAGAGACATATTTTTCCAATGCATCTCCTGTCAATCCGGGTGCATGTCCGTCAACCGGCTTTCCTGCTTCACGGGCAAAATCGATTTTTCTCCGCACTTCCTTATCGCCGTAAATAACCCCGGGAAAATTCATCATCTCCGAAAGATACTTTATTTCGGGCCGGGCAAGCAGATCACGGACTCCTTCAGCGTTGATTACTGCGCCGGATGATTCGAAGCTTGTTGCCGGAACGCAGGAAGGAGCGCCAAAATAGAACCTGAGGGGAACCTTTGATGCATCTTCTATCATGTATTCAACACCATGTATACCCAGGACGTTGGCTATTTCGTGGGGATCCGACACCACGGCCGTTGTTCCACGTGAAACAGCTGCCATTGCAAAAGACCCCGGATTCAGCATTGAACTCTCGATATGTATATGAGAATCAATTAATCCAGGAAGAATATATCCCAGCTCATCATGTTCACTTCTGATGATTTGCTCTATTTTTCCGTTATTTACAACTATCCTTGCGGGATATATTTCTCTTTTGTGGATGTCAACCAGATTTCCTTTTATCTCCATGAAATTGTTTTTTTAAAATTTAACGGGGTTAGCTGCAAATAACCTTATCTGTTGATTGTCAATCTAATCCGTCTCTTCTACTCACCATATTTTCTCTCTTCATGACATTATCTGGCAGATTTTGCCCCTCTGTCAGCTCATAGTAAAGAAAACCATCAATGTTATAAAATCCAAGTAACATAAGAGGAGATTTTCAATTCAAGAGGGTATTTTTTTGACAATACCACGATCGGTCAGCTGAATATTGAGGAATATAACCAAGACAATATGTAAGGGAGGCTTCTCAGATCCGTCAGCTGAAGCAGACGGTAATGAGAAAAATATTACTTATTGATCAATAAAATCGTTCTTATGGTAAAAGGCTACTCCCATCCGTCAGCTGAAGCAGACGGCAATGAGTAAAATACAACCTATTGATAAATATGACAGTCCTTCAGGCGATATATTTCTCTTGCCCGTCAGCTGAAGCAGACGGTAATGGGCTGCATTCCAATGGAAAGTCCCCTGTGGTTGTTTGATTCCAGCTCTGATTTTGACCATACCGCTGGCTGAGGTCAACGATTTGAACAATGTTACCTGCACCACGGGGGTTGAGCCCCAGGTAGCCTTAAGTATAGGACTAAAGTCCCTGACACAGAGGTGGAAAATCCCCTGCTCTTGTCAGCTGAAGCAGACGGTATTGTTTTAAATACAACATATTGATAAAAATGGCAGTCCTTCAGACGATAATTCTCTCAACCGTCAGCTGAAGCAGACGGCAAGTGGTTATTGTCCGGGTTATATTGTGCCTTGACAAACTTTCTTCTGCATAAATCCTGGTGTTACTTCAGACTTCAGTTGATGGGAATTAAATCCCTCACCCCAAGCAGCTCTTTGTGCTAATCCCTGGCTGAAGGAATTGGTTTGTAAGACGCATATCTCCCGGGCTGACTTTATATACATCTCTGCCTGAAGCCTGTGGTTTGGAAGCGTTACCTCTCTGGGGCTGACATTACTTCTGACAATTAGTGCGGCAGATATATCATTGTTTAATAGAAAATTCATGTGGTTGCTCAAGTCAGGGTCCGATGAAATAGATTGCAGATTTTTTAACATTTATATTAAGAATATTGATCTCCGCGAATTGATTCACCACGGATTCAAAGGTCCCGATGGCTATCGGGATCACGGATAAAATCGCGGATTCTACTATTTAAGACAATTCGTGCATTACCCGTGTTCTCCGTGAACTCGTATGTTTGTTATTCGTTCTCCATGTTTAATATTCTTTTCACCACAGAGGTCACGGAGGG
>DIWB01000055.1:0-39767 GCA_002428385.1 Bacteroidales bacterium UBA6117 | reverse complement strand
TGCTTCTCTGTGTTCTCTGTGGTTAAATAACATAAAGAAGATCGATCTTCCAATAACAAGATGATTATATTGCTTTCTGTGCAACAGAGGATCTTATGCTGAATTGCTTAATACGGTACTACATAGAAATTGCTGGGGGGATATCTCTATCCTATTTATTAATGAGAAGAAATATCCAGGTGCAAAAAAGTACCAGTTTGAAATTTGGATTGTTCCACGTGGAACCCTATCTCCCCAGATACATAAGCAGAATATTTACATCCGATGGGGAAACTCCGCTTATCCGTCCGGCCTGGCCAATGGTCTCCGGATTTATCCTTGCCAGCTTCTGCCGTCCTTCAGTAGAGATTGAAAATAATTCCGAGTAGTCAATGTCAGGTGGGATCTTTACACGATCCAGACGCTTTATCTTTTCTGCTATAATCTTTTCACGCTGAATGTAGCCTTCATACTTGATCCTGATCCCGGCCGATTCCAGAACTTCGCTATCCATTCCGCTTTCAGCAAGCTTCAACAGATAATCCGGAGCAATCTCGTTAAGAAGATCCTTAACTGTTACCTGTGGCCTGGCAGCAATGTTTATCGCTTTCGTTTTCTGATTAATTGCTGCTGTTCCCACCCTATCAAGAAAAGATGCAATTCTATCCGGCTCCAGCCTGCTATCCTCAAGGAATCTTATCACTCCTTCCACCATTCTTGTCTTCTGCCCCAGTCTGTCAACCCTTGCCTTATCAGCAAGTCCTATTTCGTATCCCTTCAATGTCAGTCTTTCGTCAGCATTGTCCTGCCTGAGTAAAATTCTGTATTCTGCCCTGGCCGTAAACATTCTGTACGGCTCGTCAATTCCTTTTGTTACCAGGTCATCAATCAAGACTCCTATATATGACTCATCACGTCCGAGAACAACCTCTTCCTTTCCGGCTATTTTACGGACAGCATTTATTCCCGCCATTATTCCCTGAGCTGCGGCTTCTTCATATCCTGTAGTTCCGTTTATCTGTCCGGCAAAATACAGTCCCTCAACCTTCTTTGTTTCCAGCGTATGCTTAAGCTGGGTCGGCTGGAAAAAATCATACTCAATTGCATATCCCGGTCTGAAGATCTCTACTCTTTCCAGACCCTTCACTTTCCTCAGAGCATTTATCTGAACGTCCAAAGGTAAACTGCTTGCAAATCCGTTCAGGTAATACTCTGTCGTATCCCTCCCTTCCGGCTCTACAAAAAGCTGATGAGAATCCTTCTCAGTGAATGTAACAATCTTTGTCTCTATGCTTGGACAATACCGCGGACCAACCCCTTTTATCCTTCCAGTATAAAGCGGACTGAACTCCAATCCCTTTCTCAATTCCTCGTGAACATCAGCGTTGGTATGTGTCATATAGCAGCTAAGCTGTTCACCCTTCACGCCGCCGCTTCCCATATATGAAAACGTTCTTCCTTCCTCATCACCCTTCTGCTCAGTCATTGCACCGAAATCAATTGTCCTGCCGTCCAGTCTGGCACTGGTTCCCGTCTTTAATCTCTCCACCTTGAATCCCAGCCCGGCCAGCTGTTCGCTAAGACCCGTAGACGAGTCATCCCCCGATCGTCCGCCCCTCACATTCCTGAATCCTACATGCATGAGCCCATTGAGAAAAGTGCCGTTTGTAAGGATAACTGCATCTGCCAGAAACCGTGTGCCAAATGCTGTTTCAACACCGGTTACCCGGCTGCCCTCGGTAATAATCCTTTGAGCCTGTTCCTGCCATATGAAGAGATTGTCTGTCCTTTCAAGAACCTTCCTCCATTCCATGCTGAATCCCTGCCTGTCGCACTGTGCACGGGGACTCCACATTGCCGGACCCTTGGAGCGATTCAGCATCCGGAATTGCACCATGCTTGCATCAGTGATAATTCCGCTCATTCCTCCTAATGCATCTATCTCCCTGATAATCTGTCCCTTCGCAATCCCGCCCATTGCCGGATTACATGACATCTGCGCTAACTTGGTCATATCCATAGTTATAAGCAAAGTCCTTGCTCCCATCCTGGCAGCGGCATATGCCGCCTCACAGCCTGCATGTCCTCCTCCGACAACTATAACTCCATATCTGAAATTCATAGCAAAGATTCTCTGATTTGCGCCACCTTTTTTTCCTGTATCTCAAACATCCTCTTCCTCTCTTCCGGGCTTCCGTCCCTGTAACCGCACAGATGAAGCACTCCGTGTATCATAACCCTGACAACTTCTTCCTGAACCCTGCATTTGCATTCCCTGGCGTTCACTCTGACAGTATCCACACTAATGAAAATTTCACCGCTTACAAGCCCGTCCTCTGATTTGTCAAATGCTATTACGTCAGTGTAATAGTCATGCTTAAGAAACTCCCTGTTAATCTTCAGCACGGTTTCATCATCCGATATAATAAAGACAAGGTCACCCGGGACCTTATTCTCATCCCTGATGACCTTATCCAGAAATCGTCTGATTTCCTTTGATTTGCGGATCCTGTAATTTATCTGGTCATAATAAATTCTGATGCTCAATCAGTTACCTCCTTAAAGCTCATTGTTACACTATTTCCCTTCTCATTGAACGTAATTGCATCGGAGAGCCTGCTCATCAGAAACACTCCTCTTCCGCTTAGCTCTTCAATATTTGAAGGAAGCGTTGGATCGGGGATACGTGACGGATCAAAACCCTCCCCCTGATCGGTGACTGAAATCCTCAATTCATTGTCGATGTACTCAATTACCACATCAACCAGCTTCTCCGGTACTTCCTTGTTCCCATGCTTTATGGCATTATTCACAGCTTCGAGGGTAGCCACCAGTATCTTGCCGTAATTATCCTGGTTGATACCAATTGCCCCCGTCATTTCGTCAATTGCATTTTCGACTATTCTCAGACTGGCCATCTTTGATTCAACTTTCAATCTTTTGTACATTTTAGCCATAAAAGCTTAATTTCTGTTTGCCCCGCAAAAATAATGCAATTTCTAATTATTTTTTGAAATCCACAATTCAGGATCCAATTTATCAGTCTCATCAAAGATCATAAATTTGAGCACGGCCTTGTCTCCGTCATCCTTGTCATTAAAAACACGTCCTATTACCTGACCCGTTTGAACCTTGTCGCCCTTCTTTACCCTTACTTCAATGATATTCTGATAAACAGTCCGGTATTTTCCATGCCTTATTATTACCGCCATATTGGCTCCCCTTATCGTGAATACCTGTGCAACCTCTCCCCTGAAAACAGATTTTACCGGAGTGCTTCCCGAACTTGTAATCTCAATATCTATATTCTCTTCAGTAACGTATTTGAGCACAGGGTGTTTCTGGAGACCGAAATGTCCGGTTATTATGCCCTTCTCAACGGGCCAGGGCAGCTTCCCCTTATTCTCCATAAAATTATCACTGAGAACTCTCTGCTCAGCGCTGAGCTCGGATGTAACAGTCTTCATCTTCTCCTCCTCTATCAGCTTGTTTATCTCGCTCTCAATCCTTCTTGCAATCCTTCGTTTTTCATCAAGGTCCCGCTGCAGCTGGGCTTCCTTGCTGCCAAGAGTCTTTACTATCCTTTGCTGCTTGTTTTTCTCATCCTGCAGCAGATACTTCTGCTGTTCCTCCCTGGTTTTCAACAACGAAATCCTGGCCAGGTCCTCCTCCATTTTCTTCCTCGACAATTCAATCTCACTCTTCAGTTCCATTATGATTTCAGATTCCTTCCTCCTGAACTTGGTAACCTGCTGCAAATATTTCAATCGCTTATAGCCCTGGTTGAAATCCTTTGCCGAAAGAATATATGCAATTTCATTATTTGCCTTTGACGACCTGAAAGAACTAAGCAAGGCCTGTTCATATTCCTTTTTAAGGATCTTAAGATCTTCTTCCATCATTCCGATAGCCAGATTGTTGAGATCTATCCTGTCATTCAGAAGCGAAATCTCGTCCTGCAATCCCTTAACCACCGATTCTCTCAGATTCAGCTTCCTGCTGATCATATTGAGCTCATTGAGGCTCTCCTTCTTTTCCTTTGACGTCTCCTTAAGCATATTGTCGACATAGGAAATTTCCTGAAGAGTCTTTTGGCGCTGCTCTTCAAGCTCCTTCCTTGTCTGTGCGCCGGTGTCAGAAAATAAGACCGACAGGACAAAAACCGCAGTCAATAGTCTTTTCATCTGATTTTCACTACTCTGTATCCCTGACCTCCAACAGTTCCGACACTTCCTGACCAGGGACTCTCTATACGTTTAATTTGTATTTCTATATCCAGCTCCTTAAGATCATCGTTTATAGCTATCTTTTCAGGATAAGTGATATTCCCATCCTTCACTATACCCGATAACAAAATAGTAATATTTCCTGTCCTTACATCACCCTCCAGATATACTTTCCTTACCTTTTTCCTCTGGCAGTCTACAGTATATTCCACAGTTCTGCCTCCCACGTCATACTGACTTCTGAACTCACCCTTCTGACAGTTCAGCACACTTCTGTAATCATCCTTCCCGACTATCAGATCGCCCAGAATTATATAAATCAAAGCCGGATCGATCCCGTATTTGGACCTGATTTCCTCAGGGTCACCAACCATAAGCTTGCGGTTGAACCTGTCGTTTACAATAACCGTGTCTCCTGTAAGGAAGCCCTTGCCTGCCTCAACACCAATTCCTGACCTCACTGAAATCATCAGTGAGTCGGGCCTTCTGAACTTTATCGAAGCATTCAGGTTCACAGTGACATTCTCCTGCCTGACCCTTATATCAGACCTGCGTATATAAAAATCGTGATTTGAAAGATTGTTTGAAATAACCGTTTCCAGCCTGTTTCCGGCAGTTTCATCCAAAGTTGTACTCACGGCTGTCCTTCCGGCTTTTCTTGAAGTGGAACAAGCGGAAAACACAAGAATGAACACAAGTATGATGCAGACTATCTTTTGCAATTTTCTATCTCCTCCCTTAAATTTGATTTCGTATTATCAATGCTAACTGCTTTCTCAAAATTAACCACAGCTTCCCTGCATTTCTTCATACTCTTCAGGATAAATCCGTAATGCTCGTAATATTCAGCGTCTTCAGCCTCACCGGAGCTTATTATCTTCTCCATGATCCTGGCCGCCTCCCTTGCCTTTCCTCTTTTATAGAGAACCCAGGCATACGTATCCAGGAATGTATTATTATCTGTCTCCTTGCTTATTACAATCTTTGCCATTTCTTCGGCCTCCTTAAGATTCATATTCTGTTCTGCAAGATAATATGCATAATTATTCATCAGTGTAAGATCGCTGTCGTCCATCTTCAGGGCTTCCTTATAAGTACTGAATGCCTCATCATAATTCCGGCTCCTGTAATGGACATCTGCCTTCATTGTTAAAATCTGAAGCTTGAGTTCCCGGTTGTCGCCGGCCAGAATATCAGCCTTTCTCAACTCTTCAAGGGCTACATCAAAGTTCTCATTTTCAAGCGCTCCTGTTGCAAACAGCATCTTGGCAATTACCGAACGGTTGAACCTCGTGGCACATTCCTCCCCTTTTGTCTGAAGCATCCTGTAATTCTTCAGGTCGTAATAAACCAGAAGAAGCTTTTCCCAGGCGTAGTAGTTGTCGGGATTAGCCTTTATTATTTCCTCAAGTCTTGTTGCGGCACCTTCATTATTACCTGCTTTTTGAAAGAACTCTGGCCTCAGCAGAATCACAAGATCGTCATCAGGATAAGATGATTCCAGTATCATAATCGAGATCTCCATCTTCTTCCCATGATCCTTCAGAATGTCCTCATTACCGATCAGCTCCACTATCAGAGAAACCTTTTCCTCCTTGTTTATCTGATTATTCAACAGAACAACACTTATAAGATCAAACAGTTCTTCAAAGTTCTTTTGTTCGATCATGAATTCACACAGGGAGAGCTGAATGGCCGGATTGCCCGGATTCCGCTCAACAAGTTTGTTATAGACCTCCCTTGCTTTTTCTGGTGAGCCCTCCTGCCTGAAAATCCCCGCACGATATCCGTTATATACTATATTGTCAGGGTCGGTTTCAAGAAGCTGGCCTATTTTAGCGTGTGCCTCTGAATACTTGCCTTCTGCCACAAGATTATCAACAAGGCTCAGGGTGGTATTCACATTTACACCGAATCTCTCATCGATGTTATTTAAAAGCTTCCGTGCCTTGTCGAAATTCCTGTTCTGGGAGTATAGTTTCGCGAGCGTCACCTGAAGATCAACCTTCTCCGGACTTCCCTTAACCGCTCTTTCATAACACAATATGGCACTGTCGATATTACTCTGCTGATGGTAAATTCCGGCCATCATCATGTTGTACCAAAGATTACCGGGCTGCAGCTCGCAAGCCTTAAGCGCATACTTTTTCCCGTTCAGGAGGTCGCCGTTCGACAGAACAATCTGTGCCATATGATAATAGGCAGCATCGCTTTCAGGATTAAGCACAAGGCTCTGATCAAAGAATTTCAGGGCATCTCCAAAATTACCCATCAGCTTATGCCTTACAGCCTCCACAAACAGATAGTCATATGCAGCCTGATCATATTCCCTTCCTGCCTTCAGACCTGGTATAAGCTTCTTACTGCATGACATCATTGTCAGTGAAGCAGCCAGTATGAATAGTATAATTCTTATTGCCCTCATCATCAATGTTTTCCTGTATGTCCGAAACCTCCCGCTCCCCTCTCCGTGTCTTCAAGCTCATCTGTTTCAATCCACTCCGCTGTTTCGTGCCTTGACACAATCATCTGACAAATCCTTTCCCCATCCTTTATAACGAATTTTTCAGACGACAGGTTAACCAGGATCACCCGAACCTCTCCCCTGTAATCAGCATCAATCGTGCCAGGTGAATTAAGAACAGTGATTCCGTGCTTTATTGCAAGTCCGCTCCTGGGTCTGATCTGTGCTTCATAACCGGCCGGAATTTCCAGGAAAAGTCCTGTATTTACCAGAACCCGGGCCAGCGGCTCCATAACTATTTCCTCATCTATATTCGCCCTGAGATCCACTCCCGCGGAACGTTCCGTTGTATATTCAGGCAGTTTGTGCCGTGACTTGTTTATTATCCTTATTTTCATTTCTGCTTCTTCCTTATCATTACGCTTAGTATCCTGTCCCTGTATTGTGCAAAAGCGATAAAAATAAGGATTAATGCCGTATTTACAGCAAGTTCTGCAACAATACCCGGATAGTTGAAGTATTTCGCGAAAAGCACCATCCCTATGGCAATGGCAAAATACGGGATGAATTGCTTCATGTCGTAATCGACTTTAAATCGCTTTTCGGCAAATATAAAAGACACTATTATCATCGTTCCGTACGATGCCACATGAGCCCATGCGGAAGCCATATATCCGTACACCGGGATAAGCAAAACATTTATCAGCACCGTTATTGCAG
Organism: Bacteroidales bacterium UBA6117; assembly: GCA_002428385.1. GTDB lineage: Bacteria > Bacteroidota > Bacteroidia > Bacteroidales > VadinHA17 > LD21. The sequence goes on along the minus strand of DIWB01000055.1, from coordinate 32,378 downwards.
CACCAATAAGGGTAATATAAATCCCGAATCGTGTCAGGTCGTTAAGCTTGTACCAGATGCTGTGATTGATATATATCCCGTAAAACAGGTACCCCATTGCCACTATGGGCACCACCCCGATCGCACCTCTGAAATCCTTTCCGATAATTAATTGAAATCCTGAAATATACAGGTTAATTCCCAGGTAGATCAGGAGCATGGCGATAATGAAATACTTCATCACTGATGCATATGTTTGCTTTGAATCAGGATGTTTCGCTCTCTCAAAAAAGAACGGCTCAGCTGCAAACCTGAACATCTGGATGAAGAGAGCCATCAGCACGGCAATTTTGTATCCCGCGCCGTATTCCCCGACAATGGCAAGCCCGTTTTCCTCACCTGTCATCCGTCTCAGAATGACCTTGTCAAGAGTGTCATTTATCGAACCGCTCAGTCCGGTGATCAGCAAAGGAACAGAATAGCCCATCATCCTCTTCCATAGTTCGCGGTCGAATACAGGCTTCTTAATAATAACAAAGGGCAGAAGCATCAGCAGTGTTGCTGCGCTGCCTATCAGGTTAGCCAGAAAAACATAACCAACCCCGTAACCCGGATCATAGATCTTCCGGAACCATCCATGGCTTCTTTCATAAATACCCGGGGCAATAAGAAGAAGGAAGACTACCGAGACAATGATTATTACAACATTTGCAATCTTTATCGCGCTGAAAAGAAACGCCCTGTTCTCCCTTCTCAGCCTGGCAAAAGGTATTGCGGCGAAGGCATCGATAGCCACAATAGCGGCAAACATCCTAATATAGTCGGGGTTATTACTGTACTTCAGGACTGCCGAAACAGGACCTATAAAGATATTGACAAGTATCAGAAATGCCGTCGATGTTACCAGAAGACTGATCAGGGTAGTGCTGTACACCTTATCGTAATCCTTGCTGTTCTGTGAAAACCTGAAAAAACCAGTCTCCATTCCGTATGTCAGAATTATCAGGAGGAAAACCATCCATGCATACAATTCGGTAATAACACCGTATTCAGTCTTTGTAAAAATCCTGGTATAGAATAAGGTTACGACACCGTAGTTTAGAAACCGCGGGACTATGGTTCCCAACCCGTAAACTACGGTCTGCTTTGCTAATGTCCTGACTTCACTCACTTTAGTTCAATCTTACCTGGCTTTACCCGGGAACTCCTCTTCCTGCAAAAGGCCAAGAACGGAAAAAGATTCATTTTAAAATCATTTCTTTCATGATCGCGCAAAGTTAAATATCTTTGCCCGCAGATTAGCAGAACGTTATTAACCAATAAGCAGTTTTCATGAACACAGTTTTCAGATACCTCATCGTCACAGCTTTTCTTTTCACCGTTGCATCTTGCAGCACCAGCGGCGGAAATGAGAACACAATGGTACTTATCAAAACAACTTCCGGAGATATTAAGGTAAAACTATATGACGGTACTCCACTGCACCGTGACAATTTCATAAAACTTGTGAATATGGGTTTTTACGACGGGATTTCCTTTCATCGTGTCATCAGGGATTTCATGATCCAGGCTGGTGACCCCTCGACAAGGACCGGTCTTACGAAGGAACAGCTTGATACACTTGACACCTACACCGTCCCGGCTGAATTCCGCAGGGAATACTATCACAAAAAGGGTGCCCTGGCTGCCGCAAGAGAGGGCAATAATGTCAATCCCGCAATGAGGTCGTCCGGAACCCAGTTTTATATCGTTCAGGGCAAAAAGTATACAGCCGAAGAACTGAAAACCACTGAAGAAAGGCTCAACAGCGGACTGAAGCAGGTTGCCTTCAGTAAATTCATCAGGGAAACAGCCGACAGTGCAAGTATGGCGGGAACTCCCCTTTCTGAAAGTGAAATTCAGGAAAATGCTTCCATGAAAATGTTTAAATACCTTACCACCGAAGGCGAATATAAATTCTCACAGGAACAGATCGATGCCTATATGAACATTGGCGGCGTTCCTCGTCTTGATGCCACTTACACCGTCTTTGGAGAAGTTGTGGAAGGGCTTGAAATTGTTGATAAAATTGCAGGTTCGCCAACCAACCAGGCAGACAAGCCGGTGAATGATATCAGGATCATCAGTATGAAAGTGGTGAATTAACCAGCAACCCTCTTTCGCTAAAGCTTCAGAGGGCAATGCCAGCAACCAGCAACCAGTAGCTTGAATAACTTAAGCTTGTTATAAAAAGAATTTTAAAATGCTCGATAAAATAAAAAGCCTCCTCGAAGAGGTGGATTCAGTAAAAGTAGCTTCATCTTCGGAACTTGAATCGTTCAGGCTGAAATACCTGAGCAAAAATGGATTGATAACTTCCTTATTTGATGATTTCAGGGAAGTGTCAGCCGAGCTGAAGAGGGAAGTGGGCCAGAAGCTCAACGAACTGAAACAAAAGGCACAGGAGAGATACAATACACTGAAGAAAGAACTTGAATCGACTGATGAAACGGCCACAGAAAATGATCTTACCAGGCCTGCATTTCCTTATCCTTCAGGTTCGCGTCATCCCATTTCCCTGGTCAGAAAAGAAATAATTGACATATTCACCAGGATCGGCTTCACAGTGTCGGAGGGACCCGAGATTGAGGATGATGACCACGTCTTCACCAAACTGAATTTTGCCCCCGAACATCCCGCAAGGGATATGCAGGACACGTTCTACATATTCAGGAATTCGCCCGAAGACTCAAATCCTGCCGACATACTTCTGCGTACACACACCTCCTCGGTTCAGGTGAGGGTGATGCACAATCAGAAGCCTCCTATCAGGACCATCTCACCCGGAAGAGTATTCAGAAATGAAGCCATATCGGCCAGGGCTCATTGCATCTTTCACCAGATAGAGGGATTGTACATCGATGAAAATGTATCGTTCGCCGACCTGAAACAAACCCTTCTTTTCTTTGCCCGAGAACTTTACGGCAAGGAAACCCGGATCCGACTCAGGCCGTCGTACTTCCCCTTCACCGAACCTTCAGCCGAAATGGATGTAAGCTGCACTATCTGCGGCGGAAAAGGATGCAATGTTTGTAAATACACCGGCTGGCTCGAAGTGCTGGGATGCGGAATGGTTCATCCCAATGTGCTGGAAGCCTGTGGTATTGACAGCAATAAATATACCGGCTTTGCCTTCGGAATGGGTATCGAACGCGCCACAATGCTTAAGTATCAGGTCAACGATCTGAGGCTCTATTTTGAAAATGATTTGAGATTTCTCGATCAGTTTAAAACAGTTTTGTAGTCACCGGCCGATAAAATCTGCAGATATGAAACAGCATGAATTACATGTTCCGTTATGCGAAAGATGCGCACTGGAGACTGTCTCTATATTCAAGCACCTTACTCCGGAAGAGGCTGAAATGATCAACTTTGAAAAGGATTTCAGACAGTACAAGCGTGGTGATGTGTTATATCAGGAGGGAAACCGGATAAGCGGATTCTATTGCATACACAGTGGGATTATAAAGGTTTTCAAGACTGGCTTCGACGGGAAGGAACAGATAATCAGATTTGCAAAAGCAGGCGAAATAATCGCCTACAGAAGCGTTCTCAGCAATGAACCGGCCTGCACCTCAGCCAAGGTTATTGAAGACTGCCACGTTTGTTTCATCCCCTCCGAAATATTGATTTCCCTTATTAAAACCAACTCTTCCTTTTCCCTTGAGCTGCTTAAACTTGCATGCCATGAGCTTGGAGAAGCCAACTCATTCATAACCGACATTGCCCAGAAAACAGTAAGGGAAAGACTTGCCGAGATCCTGCTGTTGCTCATGAACGATTTCGGAATCGATGAGCAGAACAACCTTAAGATATCCCTTACCCGCGAAGAGCTTGCCAATATTGTAGGAACAGCCACAGAATCAGTTATCAGGCTTCTGTCCGAATTCAAGTCCGACAAACTTGTCGAACTGAATGGCAGAAAGATCAGGGTTCTCAACAAAAAAGGGCTTGAGAAGATAAGCAATGTTCTTTCGAGGATGTAGGAATATCAGAACAGCCGGCCGTTGATATCGTGCCCGAAACTCTTTCCCAGGTGCCTGTAGGCATGTTCCGTGGCTTCTCTTCCCCTGGGGGTTCTTTTCAGGTATCCCTCCTTGATGAGGAATGGCTCGTAAACCTCCTCTATCGTGCCGCTCTCCTCGCCGACTGCCGTTGATATAGTGTTCAGACCGACCGGTCCTCCCCCGAACTTGTCGATTATTGCAAGAAGTATCCGGTTATCCATTTCGTCCAGTCCGTGCTGGTCAATGTTAAGGGCTTTCAGTCCGTAACGTGTAATATCAAGGTCAATGTCGCCCGAACCCCTTACCTGGGCAAAATCCCTTATCCTTCTGAGAAGTGCATTTGCTATCCTGGGCGTTCCCCTGCTTCGCCTGGCTATTTCCTCTGCCGCATCATCGCCTATTCTGACACCAAGTATGCCTGCTGATCTTTTTACTATCCCGGTCAGAACCTCATGATCGTAATATTCCAGGTGAAAAGTGATGCCGAACCGCGCCCTTAAAGGACTTGTGAGTAATCCCGAACGGGTTGTTGCTCCGATCAGCGTGAATTTATTCAGGGTAAGCTGAACCGACCTCGCGCTGGGTCCCTTGTCGAGCATGATATCGATCTGGTAATCTTCCATCGCCGAATAAAGGTATTCCTCAACCACCGGGCTGAGCCTGTGAATCTCGTCGATGAATAACACGTCACCCTCCTCCAGATTCGTAAGAAGACCGGCCAGATCGCCTGGCTTGTCAAGGACCGGGCCAGATGTAATCCTCAGGTTGACATGGAGTTCGTTGGATATAATAGCTGCAAGAGTGGTTTTGCCAAGACCCGGAGGTCCGTGAAGCAGCACATGGTCAAGCGATTCCCCCCTTTGCCTCGCCGCGGTTACAAAGACCTCGAGATTATCTATTACCTGCTTCTGACCCTTGAAATCATCAAATGCGACCGGACGAAGCTGCTTTTCAAGCTCCTTATCGGTATCGGTAAGATTATCCTTCCTTATTTCAAATTTTTCGTCCATCAAAAACGCTGCCTGCCGGCAGTTGTATTCTTATTTAATAAGTTTCACATCTCTCTCCGGAAGTTCAATCTTGACCCCGTTAATGCTTATCTCAACATCGTCCTTGTAAGTTATCATCATAACCTGATTGCCATCCTCGTCATACTTCTTCCATGTCCTCTGTCTGATTCCCGTTCTGTAAAACTGCTCTTCCTTCACCCTGCCGTTATCGTAGTAATAGGTCAGCTGACCGTCGGGATTGCCCTGTATGTAATTTCCCTTGAACCTCAGAGTACCGTCGGGATAATATGATTTCCATAATCCGTCGCGCAAACCTACAATATATTTTCCCTCCTCGGTGTTGTCGCCCGTATCATATTTCCAGGCTCCGTTCTTTTCGCCGTCGGTGTAAACTCCCTGCGCTATTATCTTTCCATCAGGTGAATACTCGCTGTATTCGCCATCGCGCTGCCCCTGGAAATATTCTTCCTCCCTCAGAATTGACCCGTCTCCGTAATACCATTTCCACAATCCGTCAGGCCTGCCGTTATTGTAGGAACCCGTCTGCTCTAGGTTTCCCCTGCTGTTATAAAACTTCCACAGTCCGGTCCGCCTGTTATCGGTGTACTGACCTTCAGCCTGAACCTTTCCGTCGGGATACAGATCCTTCCACTTGCCGTTAAAACGCCCTGCTTCGTCTACAATTCCCTCTGAAATAAGAAGGCCGTTATCATTGTATACGAAGGCATTCGTTACTTTTCCGTCGGCACCGTATTCCCTGTGAACCCCGACCGGAACCTTATTTCTGAACGGACCGCTGTAAACAAGCCGGTTGTTTTCATCATACTTGTTTTCTATCTCAATATCAGGCTGATCTTCCACTTCCGACTTTACTATTGATCCACTGTCGTACAACATGGTCATTACAAGGACTCCCCTGTTGTCATACTCCTTGAAATATCCGTGAAGAAGGTCGTCGCGGTAGTTCTTTTCCGTTTTTACATTTCCTGAAGGATAGAAGTCTTTCCATACGCCCTGTTTAAGGCCTTTTCCATCAACCCTGTTAATCCTTTCCCTGCTTACAAGGAAATCATTGTTGTATTCCAGGATGGTTATCACATTGCCTTCGATGTCGAACTCCTTCGACAAACCTTCCTTTTTTCCGCCGTTGTAGGCTATTGTCTGCTGGATTTTACCATCAGGAAAATAGGAATAAGCCATTCCTTCCTTCCTGTCACCGGCATAAAGCTCCTGTGTCTGAACGTAGAGTCCTGCAGATGGATCCTTTTTATACTTGAAGGAATAACCGTTCCTTTTTCCGAACAGGTAATTAATTTTTTCAATAGTGTCGCCAGCCTGGTCAAAAAACACCCATACGCTGTCGAGCTGAAAATTGTTGTATTTTCCTTCCGACTTTTTTATTCCGGTTACATAATAGCTCTTCCAGAATCCGTCAGGTTTTCCGTTCCTTATAATTCCCTCGCTCGAAATGGTTCCGTTTGGATATTTGAATACCTGGTAACCGTCCTGCAGAACACCGCCGGACTGTCCCCGGGCGTACAGTCCTGTTAATAAAATAACACAAAACAACAAAATCCTCTTCATTTTACAATCCAAGTTTTTCAGACATTTCCATCATCCTTATTATCGGCTTACGCGCCTTCGCAAGAATCCTGCGATCTATCCTAATCTCAGGTTCTTCATCTTTCAGGCACCTGTATATTTTTTCCAGGGTGATCATTTTCATAAAGTTGCACTCGCTGCAACCGCAGGTGGAATCTTTCGGAGGCGCCGGTATGAATTTTTTTCCAGGATTCTTTTTAATCATCTGATGAATTATTCCCGGTTCGGTTGCCACAATATATGAGGAAGAATTATCCGTGGAAGTGAATTTCAGCAATGCCGAAGTAGAACCGATGAAATCGGCAATCATTCTTACAGGAAGTTCACATTCAGGATGAACTATTACTTTTGCGCCAGGATTTTCTTTTTTCAGTTTCAGTATTGCCTCCAGTGAAAACTCCTCATGGACATGGCATGCTCCGTTCCATACCACGATATCGCGGCCTGTCTTGTTAAGAATGTAATTTCCAAGGTTTCTGTCGGGACCAAAAAGTATTTTTTCACCTTCAGGAAGAGATTCAATTATCTGAACAGCATTTGTAGAAGTGCATGCAATATGTGAAAGAACCTTAATATCGATGTTGGTGTTAACATATGTCACAACTGTCCTTCCGGGATTATCACTTATGAACTTTTTGAATTCGACCGGATCGCATGAATCGGCCAGGGAGCATCCTGCCTCCATGTCGGGTATAAGAACCTTTTTATCAGGCGCCAGTATTTTCGCCGTTTCAGCCATAAACCTAACACCGGCGAAAAGTATTATGTCAGCGTCGTTATCGGCGGCTTTTTGCGACAGGGCAAGACTGTCGCCGATAAAATCTGCTATATCCTGTATATCGCCGGTCTGATAATAATGAGCAAGAATTATTGCATTCTTCTTCTTTTTAAGCTCCATTATGCTTGAGACCAGCTCCGTGTTATCCTTTTCTTTCATCTGCCCGTTATTCTATAAATAAGACGGTTTATCTATCTTTGGATTTCATTTCAAAAATAGCAACCAATTTCTTAAGTCCCGTCATTTTATCAGCCTGATATTTTTATTATTATTAACTATAGAAATTTTTAATATTTAATGGTTTTTATGATGTGCTGTTAATTGTGTTAAAACAAATATCTGATTTGTCTTTTATTTCATGAAATTATTATCCGGCGAACATCTTTTCAACAGCTCAAAAAATATACCATTTTTGAATATCAGCAAATTAACGAAAATATTAACAACTGTTAAAACAAGGTTTCAAATGACGGTTGTTCAACAAAAAATCAGGTTTTGATGTTCATTAAAGGTTTACATATCCTGTTAATTCAATAAAAACTTTTTAAAAGAAACCGGGACCAGACGAAATTAACTACCGGTGGTTAATAACCCTGATGTTATCAGCAAAAAGAAACGGGTGATTAAGGGGTTGTTAACAATTGGATAACATGATTTCATTATTATCCCGGAAAGAATATTTCTACAGTTGGTCAGCCGTCCTGCCCCCTGTGGCCATTTCTGAGATACTTTCCTGCCGGTTGGGTCCAACCCCTTGCGCCCCCAAAGACAGGCAGGATAGTACTTCGGCGCTGGTCACGGAGTGGTTGGGGGGTGGAATAATCTGGGATGACATTCAATCTTCATGGGCTAATAAAAAGGATATGGGTTAATTGTGGATGTAAATAATTTCATTAATCAGGGTGTGTACGAAGAATAGCTTCATTGGTTCATATAAAAATTAAAAGATAAAATCATATTATTTTCTTTTGTCTGTTCAATTGTTTTAATTTGTTGTCTTGGTCACACTTAAAACAATCAGGGTGAAAAAGAAGAAAATTGCCATCGCTTCCGATCATGCAGGTTTCTATCTGAAAGAGAAGATTATCGGATTACTCAAAAAGAACAATTTTGAAATCAAGGACTTAGGCAGTCTTAAGTACGAGGAAACGGATGATTATCCTGATTTCGGACATCCCCTGGCCCTTGCTGTGGCTAACGGTGAATGTGATCTTGGAATTTCAATTTGCGGAACCGGAAACGGAATCAACATGACCGTGAACAAGCATCAGGGCATAAGAAGCGCCCTGTGCTGGAACGAGGAGATCGCAAAACTTGCAAGGAAGCACAATGATGCAAATATTTGTGCACTTCCTGCCAGGTTCATTAACGAGTCAGAAGCATTTCTGATTGTCAGGGGATTCCTGGAAACTGAGTTTGAAGGTGGCCGGCATAAAAGAAGGATCAACAAGATCCCTTTAAAAATGTATTGATATGCTTTCAAACTCCTGCAAATACGGGATCCGGGCGGTAGTGTATCTGGCAAGCAGGCATACCAGAAACAATATAGGCATCAGGGAGATATCAAAGGACCTTGGTCTGCCTTCTCCTTTTCTGGCAAAAATCCTGCAGCAGCTGGCAAAACAAAAAATCCTTAATTCGGTAAAGGGACCCAACGGCGGATTCACCCTGAAGAAAAAGCCGGAATCAATTACGATGCTCGATATTGTGAAGATCATCGACGGGGACAACCTGTTCAAAAATTGTCTGATTCACGACGGTGCCTGCAATGATGTGAGGAAAAGCAGGAAGGCTTGTCCCGTTCATGATGATTATTCAGTAATACGTTCGAATATTGATACTTTGTTCAGGAACAAAACAATTGCTGAACTTGCCAGGGTTGCTGATACATCAGACGATATCTTCATCTGATTTTTTCCTTTTGTAGTAAGGATCGTAGAAAAGCCACAGACAGACTGCAGTGGCGGTACCTGCAGTATTGAACATTATATCCAGCACATCAGCCTTCCGGGTGTCGGTGAATCCCGACTGGGCAATCTCCAGCATGGCGCCGAATACTACCGGAATAAGAGCCACAATAATTATCTGGCGGGTGTTTGAAAAAAGCTGACGGTGTTCTAGAATAATTACACCCATAAACAGAAAATACAGACCGAAATGCACAAATTTGTCAAGATATTTTATATCAAAAAAACCTGCCTTCTCAAAAGTGCTTGCATTGGCAAGGCTCAGATATAAAATAAGCAGGGAAATCAGAATCGAAAACTTATTCTTCTGTATCATATTGACAGTTTGGAACAAAAATAGACAATAGAATGATATTTTCTTTATAAATTTAAACGATTCATACAATCAAGATGGCAGGCATTTATATCCATATCCCTTTTTGCAAGAAGCTTTGTTCGTATTGTGACTTCTACCATATAATATCGCAATCGGATAACAGGCAGTACATTGACGCCCTTAACCGCGAAGCTTTCCTTCGCCGCGATTACCTTGGAAACCAGGCCGTTTCAACCATCTATATAGGTGGCGGGACGCCATCTGTGCTTGAGCCCTCCGAGATAAAAAATATTCTGAATAATATAAGCAGGAATTTCAGGATCGGCGAAAAGCCTGAAGTTACAATAGAGCTTAATCCCGACGACGTTAATGACGACTTTCTGGATGGTCTTAAGAAGACAATTGTCAACCGGATAAGCATTGGCATTCAGTCGTGGAGAGAGCAGGACCTTAAGTTCATGAACAGGCGCCATACGGCCTCCGCGGCTGCAATAGCCCTCGATAAGATATTCGATGCAGGATATGACAATGTAACAATCGATCTTATTTACGGGATCCCGGGAATGCTTACCTCTCACTGGGCCTCAAACCTTGATATAAGCTTCTCATACAATATAAAGCACCTGTCGGCCTATCATCTTACAATAGAGCCCGGTACCATGCTCGGTAAAATGAAGGAGAAGGGAGCCCTTTCTGAAATCGACGAGGATGAAAGCGCTTCACAGTTTCAGCTTCTTATTGAAAAAGCAGGGACTGCCGGATTCATCCATTATGAAATTTCAAATTTCGGCTTACCCGGATTTCTCTCGGTCCATAATTCGAATTACTGGAAGCAGGTCAGCTACCTTGGCCTCGGTCCTTCGGCCCATTCCTTTAACGGTTATTCGCGGCAATGGAATGTAAGGGATGTAAAGAAATACATAAAGGCCGTCGATTCCGGCTGCCTCGATTTTGATATTGAGGAACTCGACAAAAAAACACGGTTCAATGAATATATAATGACATCACTGAGAACCATGTGGGGCATAAGCCTTGATTATGTCGAGGAGGCATTTGACAAGGAGGGTTATGATTATATAAAGAATCTTTCAGGCAAATTTATTGATTATGGCCTGATGAAACAGGAAAAAAATACCCTGCTCCTTACGAACCAGGGTAAAATGATTTCGGATAATATAATCTCCGAGCTTATGCTTCCCGTCGATAAGTGATTATCTCCTGGCCAGGGCAAAGGTTGTCCGGCCAATTAAATTATTCTCAAGATACAGCTCTACACTGTAGGTTCCTTCGATAAAGTCTCCCGTATTATCAAGGAAAATACACATTTCAATGTCCTGGTTCATGTAATCGACCAGACGTGTTGCCGAGTAAACGAGCTTGTCTCCGTTAAAGTCGAACAGATTATCAGGACTTGTTGTGATCACCAGCGAGTCGGGCCTGATAATCCTCATGAACACTTCTTTTTCACCGGCTGCGGCGATCGGATTTTCACGAAGTGTGAAACAGATTCTGAGCTTGTCGATGTTGTTTATCCTGTTGGTTTCCTTTCTTTTTTTGTTCAGGGTCACGGCACTGATATCCTTGGCCTGGATCACCGAAGCCACGCTTACTTTCGAGGTGAGCTCCTCCTTGACTTTGGTAAGCTCCACATTCGAATTCTGAACTTCGGTTATCTGCTCCCTGAAGCCGATATTTTCAGCTATAAGCATCTGATTCATCGTGTTGAGGGAATCTATCTGAACAATGTAACCTTTCATTATGTCGCGCATCGTCCCGATTTCAGCCCTGTATTTTTTAAGCAATTGAACGTTTGATGCATTTATTGACAGTAACTGAACGATTCTATCCTTTTCCTTCTGCAGATTTGCCATCAGGGTATCGTTATCTGTCTTAAGAGTGTCATACCCATGGACCATGAGCCTCAGTTCATTTGCCAGGGAGTCTTTTTCCTGGGTCAGGACCGTCTCTATTTCAACCATCTTGTTCTTTTGGTCGAAGTACATCACAACCAGAAATATAAGAGCTGCCGCCAGAATAACTGTCGTAAAGATCATGGCTATCGGCGCACTCTTTTTCTGTGGTTGTTCTACCGGGGTGAAAGTGTCTGTGTCTGTCATTTATTTACCTGTATTTGAATAAATAATAATACAAAAGTAATAATAACATTGAAATAATTATAAAAATCCGTTCCAATGATTAATTTTACCACAGATTCACAGGTTATTAAGTAATTAATTATCAGAACGATGAGTGGATTTTTTGGTGTTGTTTCGAAGAAAGATTGCGTTGCAGATGTGTTTTACGGAACCGATTATCATTCCCATCTGGGTACAAAAAGGGCCGGAATGGTTTTTATTGTCCCGGGCAAAGGATTCCGCCGCTCAATCCATAGTCTCGAAAATGCCTATTTCAGGAGTAAGTTTGAGGAGGAACTGGGTGAGTTCTCGGGAAATTCAGGGATGGGAATAATCAGTGACACTGATCCGCAGCCCATTCTGTTCAATTCCCATCTTGGAAGGTTTGCAATTGTGACAGTCAGCCGTGTGCTTAACCTGGAAGAGCTGGAGGACAGATTTCTTAATAAGCGAAACCATTTCACCGAGAACTTCGAAGGCAACATCAATCCGACAGAGGTCCTGGCAAACCTTATAATTGAGAAGGATAATTTTGTTGAAGGCATTGAAAATGTGTTTGATAATGTCAGGGGATCCTGTTCGCTTCTTTTACTTACTGAAAATGGAATCATTGCTGCACGCGACAAACTCGGAAGAACCCCGGTCGTAATCGGCCGTAATGAACAGGGTCATGCTGTGGCGGTTGAAACCTGCTCCTTTCCAAACACCGGCTATGAAACCGAGTACTTCCTTGGTCCGGGCGAAATAGTTCACGTTACGGCTGATGGTTATTCAAGGCTGAAGGAACCTGGCGACAAATTGCAGATTTGCGCCTTCCTGTGGGTGTATTATGGCTATCCGCCTTCGTATTATGAGGGGATAAATGTTGATGAATGCCGCCTGAGATGCGGGGCAGCGCTTGCCAGAAGAGACGATGTCGAGGTTGATTTCGCCTGCGGTATTCCTGATTCCGGCGTGGGACATGCCATGGGTTACAGCAATGAGAAAAGGATTCCTTATAAAAGGGCATATGCTAAATACACTCCCACATGGCCAAGGAGCTTCATGCCCCAGAGGCAGGAGCAAAGGGATCTTGTGGCAAAAATGAAACTTATTCCGAACAGGGAGGTCATCGAAGGCAAGAAAATGGTGTTCCTCGACGACAGCATTGTTCGCGGCACTCAGCTGAAGGACAATACAATTGACCTCAGGAAATCGGGCGCCGCAAAAGTGCATATGCGTATTGCATGTCCTCCCCTTCTTTTTCCCTGCGAGTTTCTGAATTTCTCGCAGTAGCGGACTCCGATGGAGCTTGCCGGACGAAAGGCAATTTTCCTTCTCGAGGGCGAAACAACCGACCTTAAGGAATATTCCGATCCCGACTCTGAAAAGTACGCTAAAATGGTCGATAAGATTGCTGAAATGCTCGATCTCGACAGCCTTATGTACCAGAGGCTCGACGACCTTGTGAAGGCGATCGGACTGCCCAAGGAAAAGCTCTGCACGCATTGCTGGGACGGAAGCGGAGTTTATTAGCGGTACGCGGTATGCGGTACGCGGTACGCGGTGAGTTACGCCTTTGCGCCTTTGCGCCTTTACGCCTTTCTTCACCCCACCCTTTCCATGATCAGCTTCTTCGTCTCCGCTTCTTCCAGTTTATTCTTTGTTTCCTTGTACCCGATATTGTAGACTTCTATGGCTTTCTGGGGATCGAGGATCTTGTATTTCCTGAGCTCGTCGGGGGCTATGAAGATATCAAACCTGGAAGCTTTGAGTTCGACCTCCTTGGCCATGTTCAGTATGAAGCTGCGCTCGGCGATCTGAACCATGCTGGTGACAGTCTTTTCATAACCGGCCGGATTGACGAACGATCCTATGATTAAATCACATGTGTCTTCGATGGGCTTGACCGGAAGATTGTCGAGAACACCGCCATCGACATAGTGAATATTGTCTATTATAACAGGCTTGAAAAGAACAGGGATGCTTGCCGAGGCAATCACTGGTCTGAGAAGCTCTCCCTCGCAGAAATACTTTGCCCGGCCGTTGTTAAGGTCGGTGGCTGTCACAAAAAGCGGTATGGAGAGACCCTCGAATGTTGAGGCTTTAAGGTTTTCCTGGAGAATACGTTCAATGCCGGAAATCTGAAACAGGCCTTCCCGAGGTACAGTAGGCCTTACATAGTGAAGCATGCTCGATGAATTCATGATCTGCAGGATCTCTTCCGGCTTGTAGCCGTCGGCATATAGCGCTCCCACCAGGGCTCCCGCACTGGTCCCCGAAACGACATCGGGAAAGATACCTTCATCATTGAGAGCCTGGAGAACACCGAGATGTGCAAAACCTCTTGCCCCGCCCCCGCTCAAAACAACCCCCGTCCTGTATTTCTTCTTCTCCATTTATCAGCTTTTATAGTTAAGTTTGAGGCAGTGCAAATATAATCAATGATTAATTTAGTGCCGGCATCATCCGGAGTATTTGCGATTATTCATTATTTTTGAAAGCACACTAATTTAATACAATACAACCATGCAGTTTCTTCTTGTTGCCTATGACGGAACCGATCAGGGTGCCCTTGATAGAAGAATGAAAGTTCGTCCGGAACATCTCGAAAAGATAGCTGTACTGAAAAAGAAGGGAAATTTCCTTCTGGGCGGCGCCATCCTCGACGACAACCAGACGATGATCGGGTCGATGATAGTTTACGAATTCCCCGACAGGAAAGCTCTTGACGAATGCCTCCTCGATGAGCCTTATATAACAAAGGGCGTATGGCAGAAAGTTGAAATAAGGCCTTACCGCCTGGCACATATAGAAATTTAAATGCAGAATTATATCAATAACATAACTACCATGAACAAAAATCACATTCTGAAGACAGCGTTAATTCTCATGTCTATGATCCTTACGGTATCCTGTAAACCAAAAATTCCGACTGACCTTTCAGGGGTTAGCATAATCCCTAAACCTGTTACGGTTACTGCGACAGGTGAAGCTTTTACCCTGAATTCAAAAACCGCAATCTTTGTCGATGCGGGATCAGATGAACTCACCAGGTCCGGCCAATATCTGGCAGACAAGCTGAATGCTTCAACCGGACTTTCAATTGCTGTGAATGAAGCTCAGTCCGAACCGGGGAAGGGAAGCATTTTCCTGACTCTGTCAGGTGCCGACCAGAGCCTTGGAGAGGAAGGCTATCTTCTTACTGTTACAAAGCAGCAGGTGAAACTTTCGGCTCAAAAACCCGCCGGACTCTTCAGGGGAATCCAGACCATAAGGCAGATAACAGCCAGGGATACGGCTTCCGGAAAATCGGGCCGGTTCCTTATCCCCACCGGCACTATAAATGACTATCCGGAATACTCCTACAGGGGTATGATGCTCGATGTCTCACGCCATTTTTTCAGCGTTGAGGATGTAAAACAGGTGATCGAATACCTTGCTTTTTACAAGATCAATATGTTTCATATGCATCTTTCCGACGACCAGGGCTGGCGCATCGAGATCAAGTTGTGGCCCAACCTCACAGCCCATGGAGGCAGTACCCAGGTGGGAGGAGGAAAGGGAGGTTTCTACACCCAGGAGCAGTATTCCGATATAGTGAAATTTGCGGCCGACCGCTATATAACTGTTGTTCCGGAGATCGATATGCCCGGACACACAAATGCAGCGCTTTCTTCCTATCCCGAGCTTAACTGCAACGGCAAGGCTCCGGATCTCTACACCGGAACAGAAGTTGGATTCAGTTCTCTCTGTACCAAAAAAGAGATCACCTATAAATTCATCGATGATGTTGTGAGGGAAATTTCCGCACTGACACCCGGTCCGTTCTTTCATATTGGCGGCGATGAGTCGCATTCAACTAAGGTTGAGGATTACATTCCCTTCGTTAACAGGGTTCAGGATATTGTGGCCAGGTACGGAAAGCGGGTAGTAGGATGGGACGAGATAGCCCTTTCGGCACTGAAGCCTAATTCAGTTGCACAATGCTGGGCAAACGAGGAAAATGCCTTAAAGGCAGTTGCTCAGGGTGCAAAAATCCTGATGGCGCCGGCTAAAAAAGCATATATCGACATGCAATATGATAAGTCAACACCCCTTGGCCTTCACTGGGCAGCTTATATTGAGGTCGACGACGGCTACAACTGGGATCCGGCAAGCTATATTCCCGGAGTGACCAAGGAAAACATAATCGGCGTCGAAGCCCCAATGTGGACAGAAACCATTACAAAGCTCGATGACATTGAATACATGATGTTCCCAAGGCTCTCAGGTATAGCTGAAATAGGATGGACTCCTGTATCAATGAGAAACTGGGATGAATACAAATTCCGCCTTGCAGACCATGCCAAATTTTTTGAAGAAATGAATATAAATTATTACAAATCACCCAGGGTACCATGGTAAGAACAAAAATGAACTCCAGAAAAGGCGTGGCAATAATCCTGACCGGACTTCTGACCATTAATCTCTTTGCGCAGCCGAAAGTCCTGAAGCTCTGGCCCGAGGGTATTCCCGGATCCAAAAATGATCCGGCCTATGTAGAAAACATAGTCACAACCGACGGCAGGGTTACACGTGCCACCAATGTGGTCACTCCCGATCTTACTGTAAGTCTTCCCGATCCTGCCAATGCCAACGGCGCTGCAGTTTTGATATGTCCCGGAGGCGGATACGGAACCCTTGCCTTTGACCATGAGGGGAACGCGATTGCAAAGTGGCTTAATGAGAACGGGATAGCCGGTATCATTCTTAAATACAGGCTCCCGTCCGACAGGATCATGACCGATAAAACCATTGGACCCCTTCAGGATGCCCAGGAAGCAATGAGAGTTATCCGCAGGAACGCTGCGGAATGGAAGATAGATCCGAAAAAGGTGGGTGTAATCGGATTCTCGGCCGGCGGACATCTTGCATCCACAATCTCGACTCACTATGCCGACAAGGTTTACGATGTGAAGGACAATGTGAGCGCCAGGCCTGATTTCTCCCTGCTAATCTACCCTGTCATTACAATGGATACCACTTTTACCCACAGGGGAACAAGGAATAACCTGATCGGCCTGGATCCGACTGAAAAGAATGTGTTCCGTTTTTCAAATGAGAAGCAGATAACCGGCGACACGCCTCCTGCATTCCTTGTTCACTCCTCTGACGATAACGCTGTTCCGGTTAAAAACAGCATTAATTACTGCATGGGTTTGCAGAAGAACAAAATTCCAACGGAGCTTCACATATTTCAGAAAGGCGGACACGGCTATGGACTTTCTCCCAACGGAGGTACTGAATCCTCATGGCCGGATTTGTGTATCCGGTGGCTTAAGGCTATGGGGCTTATATAGTTAGTTATTAAATATCAAGGTTATGTTCCGGATTGTTTTTCCCCTGGTTGCAGGGATGTCACTTATTTTAGCGTCATGCAGGGATCAATTTTCAGAACCTGCAAGGGAGACAATCTCTCTCGACGGAACATGGCGGTTTGCCATGGATACGTCAGGAACAGGCATTGACAGTCAATGGTTTGCTTCGAAGCTGGAAGATTCTGTTACCCTGCCGGGCACAATGGATGAGAACAGGAAGGGTATTGTCAACCGGGATACCGGAGAAACGATGAGACTCTCCCGCGAATTCATGTATTCGGGAATGGCATGGTATCAGAAAGATATCGAGATTCCTGAAAAATGGGTTGGTAAAAGCATCAGACTGATCATGGAGCGGACAAAACCAACCAGGGTGTGGGTCGATTCTGTTCCTGCCGGAGAAAACAGCGATATCCTCACACAGCAGGTTTATGATTTATCAGATTTGCTGACACCCGGCTTACATACAATCACAATTCTTGTCAACAACGGGAGAGGATCGGTTCCAGGGGGAATCACCGACTCACATGCCTGGACGGAGCATACACAGACAAACTGGAACGGGATCATCGGCAGGTTCTGTCTTGAAGCAAGTAACAAGTCGTACATAAAAGAACTTAAGACCTTTCCGGATCCGGAAGCCAAAAAAGTTCTTACCAGGTTTGTTGTTTTCAGCGCTTCAGAAGCCGAAGAAACAGCATCTGTTATAATGAAGGCCGCTTCGTGGAATACGGAACGGCCGGTCCGTGTAAAAAAGAAATCCTTCAGCATCACTTTAAAGCCCGGTGAAAATGAAATTGAGCTCAGCTACAACCTGGGCGACGAAATCCAGCTATGGAGCGAGTTTGAACCGGCTTTGTACAAGCTTGAAGTGGTTCTGAAAGGAGACCGGACCCTCGATGCCGTTACAACGGATTTCGGGATGCGCAGATTTTCAACCAGCGGAACTCAGTTTACAATAAACGGTTTAAAGACCTTTTTAAGGGGCAAGCACGATGCATGCGTATTCCCGCTGACCGGTCATCCGCCGATGGATGTCGAAAGCTGGAGAGATGTCTTCAGTACAGCTAAATCGTACAACATTAATTTCTACAGGTTCCATTCATGGACCCCTCCCGAAGCAGCTTTCCTGGCCGCTGATATAGAAGGCATCTATATGCAGCCCGAGCTGTCTTTCTGGGGCAGCTTCAGCAGGGACAGAAACACAGATCTGAATGACTATCTCCTGACACAGGGAGAAAAAATTCTGGAAACATACGGCAATCATGCCTCTTTAGTGATGTTTGCCCTCGGAAATGAACTTTCGGGCGACCAGACCGTAATGAATGATTTTCTTAATCACTTCAGGTCTATCGACAACCGTCCTCTTATGTCTTATGGAACAAATAATTACCTTGGCTACAGAGGTCAGGCCCCGGGTGAGGATTTTTTTGCGGGCTGCAGGGTAGGCCCCGACACTGACGATTCATACAAGACACATATTCGCGCTTCATTTTCATTCGCCGATGCCTTCGACGGCGGTTATATAAATGGCAGATACCCTTCAACCAATCTTGATTATTCCGGTGCAATTGCAAATTGCACGGTTCCGGCCCTTGGCACTGAGGTTGGTCAGTATCAGATCTATCCCGATTACAACGAGATAACTAAATACACCGGAGTACTTAAGCCCTGGAATCTCGAAATTTTCAGAAAACGTCTGGAGGAAAATAATCTCAGCGGTCAGGCACACGATTTCTTCAGGGCCTCAGGTGCATCAAGCGTAATATGCTACAGGGCCGATATTGAAATGGCCATGAGAACACCCGGCTTCGGTGGATTTCATCTTCTTGATCTTCAGGATTTTCCTGGTCAGGGAACAGCGCTCATCGGGATCCTCGATGCCTTTATGGACAGCAAAGGATTGATCACTCCTGAAGAATTCAGTCACTTCAGCAACAGGGTTGTTCCCTTGCTTATTGTTGAAAAATTTTGCTGGACCAGCAACGAAACACTGACGGCAGATATCAAGGTTGCGAATTATTCAAGATGGAATCTTCTGGATCAGGAAGTGCTGTGGGATATTAAAAATTCAGCCGGGGAAAAAATTGCTGAAGGCCGGAAGACAATGGAAATCGCACAGGGTGGTTTGTCTGAAATTATTCCGGTAAATATGGACCTGTCAGGTATCACAAAAGCTGAGAAAGTAACCTTGTCAATAAAGCTCAGCGGAACTCCGTACGAAAACTCCTATTCGCTGTGGATTTATCCTGCTGAAGCCGATACGGTAATTCCTGCTGATATCATTGTTTCAGACAAGCTTGACGCGAAGTTACTGCAGGATTTATCGTCGGGTTCTAAAGTGTTGTTTTTCCCTGACCACAAAGCCTTCATGGAGCAATCGGTTGGAGGGTTGTACATCCCTGACTACTGGAACTACAGGATGTTCAAATCCATTTCTGAAAACAACAAGAAGCCGGTCTCTCCCGGAACGATGTCGATCCTTACCAAACCCGATCTGCCCTTATTCAGCGATTTTCCCACCGAATTCCATACAAACTGGCAATGGTGGCCGATTGTAAAAAACAGCAGGCCTTTCATACTTGATAATGCGCCGAAGGATTATAAGCCTCTCGTGCAGGTTGTTGATAATTTTGAAAGAAACCATAAGCTCGGTCTTATCTTTGAATTTGCTGTCGGTAAGGGGAAGTTGCTAGTTTGCATGTCGGATCTGCCGTCGGTTCAGGATAAGCCTGAAGCCCGTCAGCTTTACAGCAGCATTCTGAAATATATGTCATCCGGCAATTTCAACCCGTCACAAAATCTCAGTGCTGAAGAACTCAAAACACTGTTCAGTTCTACGGTTCAGTCAAGGAAGATAACGGGAGTCGGGAACATTTCATATTGATCAGTTGCTAACTGGAAACACTGCCATAGGAAGGATTTGTGGCTGTGCTAGTTTTCTGCCGTAGCAAAAATGTAGATTGTTTTTCCAGACACCTGGGGTGTCAGCTTCCAGTAGCCCGGGTCTCACCCCGGGAAAAGGTCACCATACACAATGGGCAACCCTGGAAGGGTTGACTTCCAACTTTTTAATGAAGCCTGAAGGCCACCCCTCCGGGGTCGGAATGGTATTATTGCCCCTACCCCGGGCGAAACCGGGGCTACTGGAAGGCCAGCCCTCAAGGCTGGAGAACCCAATTTCAAACAAGAAAAATCCAATAAAAACAAGATATTTGTTAACTATCTTCTTCAATCTATAGAAACCGATCAAAACAGGAAATGACCAAATGTGCCATATTTGCAATATCTTTGCATCATTAACTTAAAACTGCCGGGCATAGGTTGCATATTTTTGTTATGGAATTATTGATTATTTCACTTCTTATTCTTCTGAACGGAGTATTTTCGTTGTCGGAGATCGCAATCATTTCAAGCAGCAAATCGAGGCTTGAACAGATGAAAAGCGAAGGCAGGAAAGGAGCGGCGACCGCATTGAAACTTCTTGGGAATTCGGAGAATTTCCTGTCCTCCATTCAGGTCGGGATAACATTGATAGGAATTGTTACCGGTGTGTATGGCGGAGTGAACATTGCCGATGATATTGCCCCGTTTTTCCAGAGGTTTGAATTCACCATTAATTCTGCACAGGAGATCTCTTTAACGCTTACAGTTATCGTAATCACATATTTCTCGATAGTGATAGGGGAACTGGTTCCCAAAACTATCGCCCTCAGCAATCCTGAAAAAATAGCCGTCCGGGTTGCCCCTTTTGTCCATTGGTTCAGCATCCTGTTCTACCCTGTTGTAAGAGTGCTTTCTTATTCCACCGCATTTATAAACAAGGTTCTCGGTATCCGAAAACATTCGAGGCACCTCACCGAAAAGGAAATAAGGCAGATACTTAAAAGAGCCTCGCTCGATGGTATCATCGGCAAAGGCCAGGATATGATACATCAGAGGGTTTTCTACTTTTCCGACAAGAATGCCAAACACCTGATGACTCACAGGATGGATGTTGATTGGTTAGATCTCAATCTGCCTTCAGAAACCCTGAAGAACACCATACTGAATTCCAGGCACAGCAGACTGATCTGCTGCCGTGAAAACCTCGACAATTTCCAGGGTATACTTTATGTGAAAGATTATCTGGCTGCCCGCACGTCTGAAAAGGAACCGGTGATACAGAAGCTGATGGTGCAGCCTCCGTTTGTCCCGGAAAGCGCTGAAGCCCTGAAAGTGCTCGACAGATTCAAAAATGACAAAATAGACTGCTGCGTCGTGGTAAATGAATATGGTACACTCGAAGGCATCATTACCCTTCATGATATCCTTGAGAACCTGATAGGGGATATGCCTGCCGATGATGAGCAACATGAACCCGACATATTTGTCCGCGACGACAAATCATATCTTATCAGCGGCGATGCGCCGGTTGAGATACTCGACGGGGTGTTCGACAATTATTTAACCGACCTTGAGAATGTGGAATACGCCACTGTTGCCGGATTCGTGCTTGATCATATTGATAAGGTGCCGCAGGTGGGAGACAAATTTACATTCAGCAAATACGTCATCGAAATCATCGATATCGACGGTAACAGGATAGACAAGATTCTTGTAAGGGAAGAGAAGGAATAAACCTCTTACGGGAACGCTTATTCCTTATATGTTTCCAGCTCCGGATACTGGGAAGACGGTTTGGATATCCTTGTATTTTCAAAAGTGAGATTCTGAAGTTTCGGGCTCCAGGTTTTCCTCACCATGTTCCATACATCCCTGTCGTTGTAAAGTGAAAATGAATTTTTTACATTCATCTTTCCATTTACTTCCGACCATTCGTAGTTATCTCCGTAACGGATGCCCGTCCCGTTGTAAAGGAACAGGCACTTGTCTGCCGTGATTGTATGGTTCGGAGAACTGAATCCAAGCTCCAGTCCCTGACCGCAATTGATGAACACGCAGTCGGTGAAGATGTGTTCCTTTTCTACGGTACCTCCGCTGGAGAGAGCTGCTCCCTCATGAAAACAGGCTTCAAACCTGCAGTTGGTGACAGTGATCGTGCCTCCTTCCTCCATGCCTGAATCAAGACCGTCATCCTTCGCGAACATGAAGAGTGTATTCTCTATTACTGCATCTGTCGCATTCAGATAAAGAGCATCGTTGTCTTCGTCGGCGTATACATATTTATCGTCGGGGAAATCGGTGAACACCGAATTGCTCAGATAAAGTTGTGAATTGTTGATCTGGCCTCCTGTCTGGACTCGTTGCACCAGGATGTTATCAAGCAGCACTGTTGAATTCTGAGGATAAAAGACCTGTCCCACGTGATCGGTGATGAAGCACTGGTACAGATCGAGGGTGCTGTTTTCGGTGTAGAAAAGAGCCTGCCGGCCTGAATGGCCCCAGTTGTAACCTTCGGAATCGTGGAATCCGCTACCTGAAAAAATCGTGTATTCGGCCCTGATCGTACCTTCAGCGCTCCGGGATATAAAACCTCCCCAATAACTCTCTTTTTCGTCCGATGTAAGATAAACAGGATTATCCTGAGTGCCTGCAAAAATAACAGGTCCGCCCACATTAATATCGACAGCTTCGTCTATCAGTATCAGAACGCCTTCGCTGACTACAAGGGAACCGCCTTCTGCTATTTCAAGATTTCCGGTAACCCTTACCACGCTGTTGGCCGGTATCTCAACCGGTGAATCAATTATTCCGGTCAGTTCGATTGAAGCTCCTGCGGCTTCTGACAGGTTTACTGTCAAATTTCTTCCCCCGATCCTGAAATCAACATTCCCGTCTATGGAGGATGAAGCCAGGTAAACAGAGCCGGTACCCATCTTTATGTTGAAATCATCCCCGGTGTCGAGGCATTTCCCTTCGCACCAGATTTCCCTGAGAGTTCCTGATTCCCTGATGAAGAAGATAAAGGGAAGGCCAATATCGCCGGTAAAACGTCTGGGATAGAATACCTCAATGTCTTCCATGCCCATCAGAACCGGATCAAAAGGCACAGGTATCCATTCCCTGATACCCCATTCGGAATTCTCACGCTCCGGGGTCTTTGTCGTGAAAAGAAAGGTGCCGGCAGGTTTCTGAGGATCGGTGTAAATCACGACAATCTCATAAAATCCTGTCTGCTTGAACTCTATGAAGCGTCCCGTGGCGAGATTTATTTCCTTGCCGTTAAGGAAAACCCTCGAGACTAAATTGCTGTCGTTCACAATGGCGAACGGCAGGTAGTAATCATGTTTTGTCTCAAGATCCTTAAGGCTTATGCATCCTTCAGGAAGTTCAGACGGAGGAGAATCCTTTTCGGAACATCCGGAAAGCAGGAAGAGTGGCAGAAGCAATATGATGAGATATTCCGGTTTCATTTATTCATGCCTTTCTGTTTTCTGAGCTCTCCCGCGATCCATTCCCTCCTGTCCTTTATCATCTGCCTTTTCTCTTCAAGATTGGCGGTAAAGAGAGCGTAACTGGTCTCCGCCTCATCATGAGCCGACTGCCCGATTATTGAATCCACTTCGTAAAAAGGTCCGATGTGATCCATTGTATAATCGAAGGCACGGTCAATGACTGGAGCATCGATCTTTTCAATAACGCTTTGGAGCGTTTCAAGGTATTTACCGTATAGAAAATCATCTGAGGCAATCTTATAATCAAGGTCATCTTCGATCGAAAAAAGAAGCTTTTCCCCTACATCGGCATATACATCTTCCATGCTGTAATACTCCCTTGTTCCGAAAACGGTTCCCGTCCCCCAGGGATTATCTATTTCATGGGGCTGACCGGCAAATATGTCGTCAAGGTCCCATGGAAAAACGCCGAACACCTCCCTGCCTTCAGTAAGTTTTGTATAGAAAATCACCTCATCGGTGTAATCGCCGTTACGGATAAGAAGGTCGACGGCGATCTTTGCAAAGTATTGATCAAGATCGAGATAATCTGAAAGGGTGTCGTACAGTTGCTTCCCCGACCAGAGAGGAAGGGATTCATAAATCTTTCTGAACCGCGATTTGTACGCATCGGTCTCCGCTTCCTTAGCCGGATGGGCCGAACTTGCCTTGATAACGTGGTCATATCCCCGGCGTATCACGAATGATGAATTCTCCCGTTCAACGAAGTATTCAAAAGGATCCTCTATGAAATGGTAGAGGCCCTGGGTGTGACCGTTCAGTCTCACCTCGGTGAAAAAACTGAGAACCGGCCAGAGCCCTGCTTCCCTGAAAAGTCCGGTTGCGACGCTGTTCTCAATGTAGGTATAATCGTAAACCATTGCCAGCAGCTTGAATTCCTCGTATTTTCGGGTTCCTGAGCCGTCGGGGAGCGGAAGGATCAATTTGTGGTTCATGTTCAGTCCAAAGCCTTTCCTTTCGAAGTTGAGGGTGTTGTCGCCCCTTATCTCGAACCGGTCGATGGTATATTCCTCTCCCGCATACTCAAGGACCGGAACCGGGTCGGTCACTTCGTACTGTTCGCCCCGGCTGGCATTTATGTATTCACGCTGGGATTCCGTAACGATAAAGTTGAAAACCTCCCTTTCCGGATCCGGAATAACTTCTTCGTTCCTTTCGCATCCGGCAATCATCAGTGCCAGGAAGGCAGGGATTAGAATGCAGCGGTATGTGAGGTCAGTCCTCATCTGTCAGTCAGGGATTTCAGGGCAAAGATAGGCGAAAGGACGACAGGGTCGGTTGGTATTGTGATGTATTATGAATGATAGGTGAGGGGGAGAGGGGGAGAATATGAGGTGTGAGGCATGAGGTATGAGGTTTTGAGCTGTTGGTTCTTCTCTGCGAGCCTCTGCGAATTCATCTGCGAACCTCTGCGAGAAAATTTTTTCACGAATTTTTATTGTAAAACGATAACCGGGTTATTGTTATTCGACAAATATTTTACCTAAAACGATATGTTTTTTTAATCTCGTTGAAGGTTTGAATTACTGGATGAGTTGTATCTTTACAAATGAATACGGATTTATCTTACTTGAAATAAAGAACTTTTATAAAACAAATCCTATGAAAACAAAATCATCCCGCAGGAAATTCATAAGGCAGGTTGGAGGCTCATCGCTTCTTCTGGCCGCCGGAACTTTTAAGACACTGGCTATTGATGATACACGGACGGTTGAAATTCCGTGGTCTCCGAAGATCAGTCAGAACGACAAAATCAGGATTGCAACCATCGGGATGGGCATCATGGGCCATGCCGACACTGACACCGCTCTTAAGGTTCCGGGTGTTGAACTGGTTGCTGTATGCGACCTGTACGACGGCAGACTTGTCAGGGCAAAGGAAAAGTACGGGAAGCAGGTCTACACGACCCGCGATTATCGTGAGCTTCTTGTCAGGAAGGATATTGACGCGGTGATTATTGCGACCAGCGACCAGTGGCATTCGAGGATATCCATCGACGCCATGAACAGCGGCAAGGCTGTCTATTGCGAAAAGCCCATGGTTCATAAGATCAGCCAGGGACTTGAGGTAATTGAAACATGTAAGCTTACCGGCCGGCCAATGCAGGTCGGGAGTCAGCGGGTAAGCAGCATTGTTTATGCCAAGGCAAAAGAGCTTTACAAGTCGGGCGCCATCGGGCAGCTTAACTGCATCGAAGCCTCGTTCGACAGGCAGGATGCACTCGGAGCATGGCAGTATACAATGCCCACAGACGGATCGCCACAGACTGTTGACTGGGACCGTTATGTAGAGGGGATGAATAAAATGGCATGGGACCCGAAGAAATTCTTTTGGTGGAGAAACTACCGCGATTTCGGAACCGGTGTTGCCGGCGACCTGTTTGTACACCTCTTGTCGGGGATACATCTTCTTACTGATTCACTTGGTCCGGATACCATCTTTGCATCAGGCCAGCTTTGCTACTGGAAGGATGGCCGCGATGTGCCCGATGTAATGGTCGGAATAATGCATTATCCCGAGACAAAGGAGCATCCTGAATTCCAGGTGATGCTGAGAGTGAATTTTGTAAGCGGCCAGGGCGATAAGGGTATTACCAGGTTTGTTGGCAGCGAAGGGGTGATGGAAATGCTTGACAGCGGATTCGTTCTATCCAATAGCATAATGGCAAAGGCGCCCGGTCTGGGCGGATGGGATTCCTTCCACACCTATCCGGAGGCAATGCAGAGCGAGATCCGCAGGCAGTATGAACAAAAATATACCCCTGAAGAAAGGAAAAGACCGGTGAAACCCGGAGTGAAATACACAGCTCCTGAAGGATTCGACGAACACCTGGAACACTTTAAAAACTTCTTCGGGGGAGTCCGCGGAAATGAAACCCTTGTCGAAGGACCAGAGTTTGGATTCCGCGCTGCTGCTCCGACGCTGGCATGCAACGACAGTTATTTTCAGAAGAAGATTATACAATGGGATCCGGTGAATATGAAGGCGTAAGGGCCTAAAGTCATTAAGGCGTGAGGCATGAGGCCTGAGGCATGAGGTGTGAGGCCAAAGCAAAGGGCAGCTCTTCAGGTCAAAGCTCTGAAAGTGCTTCGTGCAGGGGCAGCAGCCATGAAGTAGCTGAATATGAATAACCTCCGGTGAAACCGGAGGCAGGAGCCCCTCTTTTGATGCAGAACCCTGCGAAGGGTTCAACAGGATCGCACGAAAATTTATTATATGGCAATTACCCGGTTACTGATTTTTCGATATTTAAAAACCTTTTTATTGAATAAAATAAATCCACCATGGAAAAACTAATCGGATGCTGCGGCATCAACTGCGCTGAGTGCGATGCAAGGAAAGCCACAATCGCCAATGATGATGAACTCCGTAAAATAACCGCTGAAAAATGGAGCAGGGAGTTCAATGCCCCCGGTATTACCTGGGAAATGATCAACTGCACCGGATGCAGGGAAGAAGGACCTAAATTCAGTCATTGCCTTGAGTGCGGGATAAGGAATTGTGCAATGGCAAAGGGTTTCAACACCTGCGGCGACTGTCCTGACCTTGAAACCTGCTCCATTGTTACCGGAATCCTTCAGGCCGTCCCGGGTGCCCTGGAAAATCTGAAAAGCCTGAACTGAGCGTCAGGATATTTATCATTGTTTATCGGGATTCCCGCATATAGCTTGCATTTGATTTAAGGCGCCTGAATGCGGAGGGAAACATTTTGCCCTTTCAGATTGTTAAATCTGACAGAATACTTTCTTCGCCACATGCCTCGTACCGCATACCGCATACCGCATACCGCATGCCGATGAATGATAAACGATAAACATTTTCTATGAACAACGCTATTTTCAATTTTGCAGAACCGGCTAACGAACCGGTATTGGATTATCTCCCCGGAAGCAGGGAGAGGGAACTTCTTGAACTGGAACTCAGGGAGCAGGGCAGTAAGGTTGTTGAAATCCCGCTTATAATAGGAGGAAAGGAGATCAGGACCGGAAAGATGGGGAAAATTGTCAACCCTGCCGATCATACTCATGTGCTGGCAACCTATCATATGGCAACCGAAAAGGAAGTAAGGATGGCTGTTGACGCAGCGCTTGAGGCAAAAGAATGCTGGATGACGCTTGCCTGGATGGAAAGAGCAGCAATAATGGCAAAAGCCGCTGATCTTATCTCAGTCAAATACAGGAACAGGATAAATGCGGCTACAATGCTCGGACAGGGAAAAAACCTCTTCCAGTCGGAGATAGACGCGGTTTGCGAAGTGGTTGACTATCTAAGATTTAATAATTACTTCGCATCCCTTATATACATGGATCAGCCGCGATCGGGTGCCGGAAGCATCAACCGCCTGGAATACCGTCCGCTGGAAGGATTTATTTATACAATTAGCCCCTTTAATTTCACTGCAATTGCAACCAACCTTAATTCAAGTGTTATCCTTATGGGAAACACTACTGTATGGAAGCCTGCAAGCACAGCAGTCCTGTCGAACTATTACATAATGAAGATATATGAGGAGGCCGGTCTGCCTGCAGGAGTAATAAACTTTGTTCCGGGCTCCGGCTCGCTTATAAGTGATGTTGTACTTAAGCACCGGGATCTTGCAGGAGTGCATTTTACGGGATCAAATGCCACTTTCAATACGATCTGGAAACAAGTGACCGAAAACCTGTCTGTCTATAAAAGTTACCCGAAGATAGTTGGGGAGACTGGCGGAAAGGATTTCATCTTTGCTCACAACTCTGCCGAAGCGCTTGAACTTGCAACGGCAATTGTCAGGGGAGCCTTCGAGTACCAGGGGCAGAAATGTTCTGCAGCTTCACGGGCGTATATCCCGAAGTCGTTGTGGGAAGTCACGAAGAGCCATGTCCTGAGGATGATCTCGGAGATAAAGGTTGGAAATGTAACGGACCTGAACAATTTTGTTAATGCCGTGATTGATGAAGCTGCTTTTGACAGGATAATGAACTATATCAAAAAGGCTCAGGAATCGGACAAGGCTGAGATCATTGCCGGCGGAAAGGGCGACAAGACGAAGGGATATTTCATCGAGCCCACGGTAATTGTGGCAAAGGATCCGCATTTCATTACTATGGAGGAGGAGATCTTTGGTCCTGTTATGACCATCTATGTATACGATGATGACAAGTTTGAGGAGACCCTTAAATTGTGTGATGAGACATCGCCCTATGGTTTGACTGGTGCGATATTCAGTCGCGACAGGTATGCTCTTGTGAAGGCCTGCAGGGTGTTGAGGTATGCGGCCGGTAATTTTTACTATAATGACAAGCCTACGGGGGCGATGGTAGGTCAGCAGCCCTTTGGCGGGTCGAGGGCATCGGGGACCAACGACAAAGCCGGGAGTCATCTTAATCTGTTGAGGTGGGTAAGTCCGAGGACAATTAAGGAAACGCTTATTCCTGCGACTGATTTCAGGTATCCTTATATGGACAGGTAGCAGGAGCCGAAAAAAGACTGGCCGGGGATGTTGTATAATTAACAGCAAATAATTAATATTGCAGTCCGGTTTTTGCAATTGTTGCTTGTTACTGGTTGCTGGTTGCTGGTTATTTAACATTGAACACGATAATAACCAGAAACCAGAAACCAGAAACTAGTAACTGGCAACCAGTAACCAGAAACATTTACTTGGGCCCATAGCTCAGATGGTTAGAGNNTCCGAAGCCTTGGCGTAGGAGGGCTTCGCCTTTTTATAAAGGTGTTTGTACTGCCAAGCCTTCTTCGGGCTTCGGTGGACGCAGCCCACAAATTTTCTGGTCAAAATAAAACTTCTTTTTCTATTATTAAGAATTCTATTTATCTTTAATCTTATATTGCATTTGGTGTCCTATAAAGGATACTGAATAAAATTCTGTCATCGCTGTAACTATGTGGTTTGTATATATCTTAAAGTGTTCTGATAACACTTATTATACTGGATGTACCTCAGATCTTGACGATCGTCTCAGACGACATTCTAAAGGAGAAAATACATATACAAAATACAGATTGCCTGTAAATCTTGTAACCTACATTGCTTTTCAGGACAAGTACAAAGCTTATAATTTTGAAAGATATTTGAAGTCAGGATCAGGTATTGCTTTTTCCAGGAAAAGACTACTTTAATTTTGAAATCTTTACCTCTAAAGTACTCTTTAAAATCGTTCGTTTTTTTGGCGCCAGTTTGGTGCCAGGATTTTATTGGTTTTTAACAATATCGAGCGAAAATTATTATCAGGTTGGTGGTGGTTGACACCATTCTGTTTTATTCCAATCAAACTTACAATTCAAATCCTGATCAGCCATAAATGATTACATATTTGTATTTTGTTCAGGT
This sequence comes from Bacteroidales bacterium UBA6117, assembly GCA_002428385.1. Taxonomy (GTDB): domain Bacteria; phylum Bacteroidota; class Bacteroidia; order Bacteroidales; family VadinHA17; genus LD21. The sequence continues at coordinate 2,477 of DIWB01000055.1, read as the reverse complement.
AAGTTTTAACTTGCATGCAAAAACCGGAAACCTTGGCCACTTCTGGCCGGTCTGAAGTTCAAGAATACAAGCTACATGATAACAGATATAGAGAACCGGCGGGAGGAAGTCAATTAACACCGGCGGAGAGTGGTCAGGGTCACCGACTTATGTATTATTACAAAGAATTTCAACAAAATAATGCATCACTACTAATCATTTCTATCATTAAATGAAAACTATTTTCAGCACTCTTGCATTTTTAATATGCATTATTACGCTGACAACCTGTTCAGATGAATTCCTTAACAAAGTCCCGCGGGGTGATTACTTTGAAAACTTCTTTTACAATGAGAAAGGGATTGATTCCCTGCTGACAGGTACCTATGCCATGGTAAGAGGCAGTGCATTATGGGTGGTTACATGGGGCGCTTCAATACAGAACTGGACATACGGATCAGTATCGTCTGATGATGCCTATAAGGGATCTGAAATCACCGATTCAAGTCCCGTATGGGAAATTGAAAAATGGGAGGTCCAGCCTACAAACGGCTACCCGGCTGAAAAGTGGAGATGGGCATTCGGAATGGGTATATCCAGGGCAAATGGGGTTCTTAATGTAATCAGAAAGACAGAAGAACTGGCAGATGGTAAAAGAAGCGCATTCAATGCAGAGGCAAGATTCCTTCGTGCCCTTTTTTATTTCGAAGCCTGGCTTGTATTCGGCGATTATATACCCTTAATCGATGAAGATACAAAGCATCCCGAGTATGTTTCAAACGTAAATCCTTCCGGTGCGGTCCTTGCATTCATTGTTAATGATCTCAGGTATGCCTGGGAGAACCTTCCTGAATCGCAGGTTCAGCCCGGCCGGCCGACAAAGTACGCTGCTATGGCACTGGCAGCCAGGGCTTACCTCGAAGAACTTGATTACGCCAATGCCAGACCTTTGCTGGATAATATTATAACGAGCGGAAAATACTCCCTTATGCCCAATTTCTTCGATAATTTCCGGATTGAAAAGGAGAACAATTCAGAATCAATTTTCGAGATCCAGGCAAATGTCAACGACATAAACGAGTCTTTAAACGCTGAAATGGGTATCGGTTTAAACTTTCCTCACGGGGGCGATATTGGGATGTGCTGCGGATTTCACCAGCCGTCGCAGAACCTTGCAAATGCCTTTAAGGTTGATCCTGAAGGTCTCCCCTTCTTTGATACATTCAATGATACAGATCTTAAGAACGATATGGGCATTGAATCGGAGGAGGAATTTTTCCCTTCAACCGATCTACTCGATCCGCGTATTGACTGGACATTGAGCCGGAGGGGAATACCTTTTCTCGACTGGGGGATCAATCGGGGAAATGACTGGATCCGCAGTCAGCCTGACGGCGGGCCTTACCTGCCTGCCATGAAACCCTTTTTCTATAAATCACAGCGATACACACTTTCAACAACCACAGGGTGGATGTTGGGTGTTAATGCAAATAATTACCGCTATCTGCGTTACTCCCATGTTCTACTGTGGAGAGCTGAAGTGGCTGCTTTTGAGGGAGATCTTGAAAAGTCCAGGGAGCTGGTGAACATGATCAGGGAGAGAGCCGGGCATGAGGTAGTCATGGGAAAAGTCCTTGTTCACATGCTGCCGAAGTCAGTCTATCCCTGGGGTGAAGGATCCACAGATTCTGACTACCTTACAGGAGGATCGGTTGACTGGTCGCAGCCGGCGGCCAATTATAAAGTGGGGCTTCATAACCCTTTTGCAAACAGTGACGAAGCCATGAGGGCGGTGCAGTGGGAACAACGCCTCGAGTTTGCAACCGAGGGAAGACGATTCTTCGATCTCCGCCGCTGGGACAGGCTTCCCGGCAAGATCGGAGGCAAAAGCATGGAGGAGATACTCAACTCCTTTGCTGAGGCCGACCTCAGAGTAAGAACATACATGAGAAATGCTCATTTCTCCAACGATGACAAATACATGCCAGTCCCGCAAGACCAAATCGACATGCAACCCGGAGTGCTTAAACAACGGCCTGAATACATTACAAAAGAGCCTTAACAGGGTTTTAAACTATCAGAAATAGAGGCTGTTACGCTTCTCTATAAGCTTTTCATCAGAAATATAGTCGTCATATTCAGTCTGCTTGTCAATCATCCCTTTCGGACCGATCTCAATAACCCGGTTACAGACTGTCTGTATAAACTCATGGTCGTGCGACGACTTAAGGATATTCCCCTTCAGGTCTCATGACCTGTCGTAAAATTATCAGAGTAGGTTTTAAAAATTAGCCTCAAGTTAGTTTGGGGGTAAATGGTTTGTGTCTCATTTAATAAAAGGCATAGTTTATTAACTGCCAGATTTGCGCGGGGTGTTGATAATGTATGTAGAGTTACCGTTAAGGTATTATTCTGATAGTCGGGTATTAAATCAGCATCACTTTTAAGTATCTCCTGAACCAGTTGCCGACCATCTTTGTCTACATTTTTATAGTAAG
>DIWB01000036.1 GCA_002428385.1 Bacteroidales bacterium UBA6117 | reverse complement strand
CCGTCATCACTGACTCGATCAGGTTATTATAAAATGAGCCTGATCACATACCAGACGCACTAATTGTCACAAGTCAGGAAAATATGATACCCTTTAAGGAGGAGTACTTGCTTGTTTGATAATATTTGCTGAATTCCCATTTTATTAGTGAATGCGTGACGGTGAATCCGAAGGCCACCCCTCCGGGGTCGGATTGGTATTATTGCCCCTATCCCGGGGCGAGACCCGGGCTACTGGAAGCCCAGCCCTCAAGGCTGGAGAACTACGGCTCCTTCACACCCTCCGACGTATAACCATCCCAAAAAACATAGGACGGGACACGCATATTAGCAGTAAATATCGCTATTACAGATTAAATATCTGGCATTTATCTTTTTCAGTCCAGTAAAACCGCTCAAAACAGGAGAAAAAGGGTGCCATAGAATTGACCCCCTTTCCCTCCCGATAGCCATCGGGATCAAGGGGGAAAAGCTTTGAGTGTTGAGAAAAACCGAAGTTACTTAAGATTCCAACTCCAGTTCCCTGAGTGATTCCCCGAGCGACTTTATTCTCGACTCTGCATCCGCTTTCTTCTTTTTTTCGTTTTCGATAATGGCAGGAGGGGCATTCTGAACAAACCTGCCATTGCCAAGCTTATTCATAACAGTTTCGAGAAACCCTTTCTGGTAATCAAGCTCCGTAAGAATCCTTGCTTTTTCCGCCTCTACATCAATCATGTTCCCCATCGGTATGTAATACTCCGTGGTATTGATCATGAATGAAGCCGAATTAGCGGGCTTTTCCGAAACAAAGCCAACTTCGGAGAGGTTGCACAGCCTGATAATCACAGGCAGGAACAGCGAATCGAAGGAATCGCTTCCGGTTCTGATCAGCAAACAGATCTGCTCCCTGTTGGGTATCTGTTTCTCATTCCTGACCGATCGTATTGCAGTTACGGTTTCCATGACAGTCTCAAAACGGGCCGTCAGCTCCCTGTCATATTTTTTTGCTTTGGGCATCGCAGAAATCATGATGCTCTCACCGTCCCTGCGCTCCGAAAGCACCTGCCAGATTTCCTCGGTTATGAAGGGCATGAAGGGATGAATGATCCTCAGCAGACTGTCGAAAACAGCAACTGTGGCTTCGTAGGTGGCCCGGTCAACGGGCTTCCTGTATTCCGGCTTGATTATCTCAAGATACCAGCTCGAAAACTCATCCCGGAACAGCTTGTAGGTGTTCATCAGGGCTTCCGAGATCCTGAACCGCCTGAAGTTGGAATCAATCTCTGCGACCGACCTCTTAAGCACCTCATTCATCCATTTAACGGCCACTGCCGACGATTCCGGCTGGCTTATTGAATCATCCACTTTCCAGCTTTTAACCAGCCTGAAAGCGTTCCATATCTTATTCGCGAAGTTCCTTCCCTGCTCTGGAAGCGAATCGTCATAAAGCAGATCATTGCCCGCCGGCGAGCAGAGCATCATTCCCACTCTCACACCGTCGGCTCCGTACTTGGCGATGAGATCCAGAGGCTCAGGCGAATTGCCCAGCGACTTCGACATCTTTCTCCGCTGCTGATCGCGCACCAGTCCGGTCAGGTATACATTGCTGAACGGCTTTTTGCCCTGATACTCATAACCGGCAATTATCATGCGGGCCACCCAGAAAAATAATATCTCAGGGGCGGTGATCAGGTCGTTTGTCGGATAATAATATTTCAGGTCGGGACTATCCGGATTGTTGATTCCGTCAAAGCAGGTAATCGGCCACAGCCATGATGAGAACCAGGTGTCCAGAACATCCTCGTCCTGGCGAAGATCGTTCTTCGTCAGAGAAAGGTTCCCGCTTTTTTCCCTGGCCAGGATCAGCGCCCTGTCAATATCCTCTGCAACAACAAATTCATTTGCCGAATAATACCATGCCGGGATCTGGTGTCCCCACCAGAGCTGACGGCTTATGCACCAGTCGTGAACGTTCTCCATCCAGTGACGGTATAGATTTTTGAATTTTGAAGGATGCAGATGCACTTCCCCGTTCATCACGGCATCAAGTGCAGGCTTAGATATATCCTTCATTTTCAGGAACCACTGAACCGAAAGACGCGGCTCAATAGGTGAATTGGTCCTTTCCGAACGGCCTATCTTGTTATTGTATGCAACAACTTTTTCAAGGTTGCCTGTCCTCCTGAGTTCCTTTTCTGCAAGTTCCCTCGCGGCAAACCTGTCGGTTCCCGCAAACATGCCGGCATCGTCGCTTATTGTGCCGTTGGGATTGAAAACATCTATCGACGGCAGATTATGCCGCATCCCTATCTCATAGTCGTTAATGTCGTGGGCCGGTGTGATCTTCAGGCAACCCGTTCCAAACTCCATATCGACATAATCATCAAAAATAAACGGAACCTCCCTGTTGACCATCGGGACAATTACTTTTTTACCCCGCAGCCGCTGATACCTTTCGTCGGCCGGATTCGCACAGACGGCAGTGTCACCCAGAATTGTCTCGGGACGGGTTGTGGCAACCATTATATAATCATCCTCCCCGACTATTTTGTACCTTACATAATAAAGCTTAGACTTTTCCTCAGTGTAGTTGACCTCTTCGTCCGATACGGCTGTCATAGCCTGAGGATCCCAGTTGACCATCCTGACTCCCCTGTATATAAGCCCTTTGTTGTAGAGATCCACAAACACCTTTATGACCGACTCCGACCGTTTGTCATCCATTGTGAAAAGAGTCCGGTCCCAGTCGCACGAAGCTCCCAGTTTCTTAAGCTGCTCAAGGATAATCCCTCCGTGCTTGTGCGTCCACTCCCATGCAACATCGAGGAAAGCTTCCCTTGTAAGATCCTTTTTCTCAATCCCTTCCGACTTCAGCTTTGCCACCACCTTCGCTTCGGTGGCTATTGAGGCATGATCAGTACCCGGAACCCAGCAGGCATTCTTACCCTGCATCCTTGCCCTGCGCACAAGTACATCCTGAATAGTGTTGTTCAGCATGTGTCCCATATGCAGCACTCCTGTCACGTTCGGAGGGGGAATCACAATTGTATACGGCTCTCTTTCGTCGGGTGTGCTCCTGAAGAATCCATGCTTCATCCAGTAATCATACCATTTGCTTTCTGCCTTCCCCGGTTCGTACTTGGATTGAATTTCCATTTTCTGATCTTAATTGATTGCTTTTGAATCAAACAGCAAAAATATAAAAATTCATCAGATCAGCCCCTTCACGGGGGAAAGTTGGTCTCAAAAACAATTGCATCCTCAAAGTACGGCGCATTACAGCGCCTGAAAGTACTTCCATGCACGTTATAACATTGTTATAACATTAAATTCACTTTGAATATCAGGATTTTTAATAATTTTGTCATGCATTGAAACTGAAATATAATTCATTCCTTATATGCCATCCACCTCCGCGAGAGGAAGGGTAATGCCCGCCTCACCAATCAGGAAACTAATACCGCTTGCGGAGGAAGCCGCAAGAAATGGGATTAAAGTATACCGGCTTAACATCGGCCAGCCCGACATACCAACTCCTCAGGTTGCCATAGACGCAATACGGAACCTCGATCTGAAAGTCATCGAATACAGTCACTCTGCCGGAAATGAATCGTACAGGAGGAAACTGGCCGGCTTTTACAGGAGCCTGGGTATCGACGTTGAGTATAACGACATTCTGATAACAACAGGAGGATCGGAAGCTGTGTCCTTTGCGCTGCTCACATGCCTCGACCCTGGTGATGAAATCATTACCTCCGAACCATTTTATGCCAACTATAACGGTTTTGCGGTATCAACAGGTGTCAGGATAGTCCCGGTTACATCATCCATATCGAACGATTTTGCACTGCCTCCCGTGGAAGAGATCGAGCTTAAGATCACTCCCAGGACAAAAGGCATACTTGTATGTAACCCTAACAATCCGACAGGCTATCTTTATACCAGGGAAGAACTATTCAGACTGAGGGATATTGTTAAGAAACACAACCTCTATCTGTTCTGCGATGAAGCATACAGGGAGTTCTGCTACGACGGGGAGGAGCATTTCTCAGCAATGAAGCTCGACGGAATTGAAGAGAACGTGGTGCTTATCGATTCCGTGTCGAAGCGTTACAGCGAATGCGGAGTCCGCATCGGGGCGCTTGTCACAAGGAACAGGGAAATTATTGAGGCAGCGCTCAGGATTGCTCAGGCCAGGCTCTCACCTCCCGGTCTCGGACAGATAGCCAGCGAAGCTTCCATCAACACACCGGCCGGTTACTTCAGGGAAGTCAACAAGGAGTATACACGCAGAAGGAACTTCATGGTGGAGGCACTCAACAGCATGCCGGGTGTTTATTGTCCCAAACCAAAGGGAGCCTTTTATTCAATGGTCCGGCTTCCGGTTGACGACTCAGACAGATTCGCCCGCTGGATCCTTGAAAAGTTTGAATACAGGAAACAAACCGTACTGCTTGCTCCAGGCCCGGGGTTCTACTCCACACCCGGACTTGGAAAAAATGAAGTCAGGATTGCCTATGTCCTGAACACCGATGATCTTAAAAACGCCATGGAAACACTGTCGGAGGCTTTGAAAGCCTATCCCGGCAGAGTATGACAGAGGATATAAAATGAAACTGAATACAATTAGTTGCATAGCAATCGACAACGATCCGGCAGCGCTCAGGATAATAAAGGAGTACTGCTCAAAGATCCAGTTCCTGAATCTTACAGGGGTAAGCTCAAATCCTTTTGAGGCAGTTCATGCCATCAACAACGATCAGCCCGATCTGATATTCCTTGATGTAGTAATGCCTCAGATCACAGGTCCTGATTTCATAAAAACCCTTTACAACCCGCCGCTGGTGATCTTTGCATCAGCTTTCAGGGAATATGCCATTGAGGGATTCGAGTGTGACGCTGTTGATTACCTGGTTAAACCGTTCTCGTTCGAAAGGTTCTCAAGGGCGGTCAACAAGGCCTTCAGAATGATGAAAATGAAGAGCCCTGCCGAACCTCAAACAGATGATGCTCTTACTGCAACGGGCCGATTCCTCCTGGTAAAGGTTGAATATACTACAATACGCGTCGACCTGAGCGAGATCATGTTTATTGAAGGACTTAAGGATTATGTGAAGATCCACGCCGAAGGAAGGCTGATCCTCACCAAAACCACAATGAAGAATATAATGGATAAACTTCCATCCGAATCATTCTTCAGGGTTCATAAGTCGTATATCATATCGCTTGATAAGATCGATATGATAGAGAACAGCCGGATAGTGATAGGCAGCCAGCGAATCCCTATCGGGGAGTCGTACCGCCCCGGATTCTTCGAAGTGCTGAACAGGAATATGATCTAATAGTATTTCCGCTTCATGAACCACTGATCGCGGAGGGAGAGATCGAGGCTGAGAGTAACAAAGTTCTCCCTGAAAAGATCCCGTTTTGTTGTTCCGTTCTGACCAAACTCGAGTGTGGTGTTGAGCACACTTACAATTCCCTTGAGAGGAATTCCAACTCCCATAGTAACAGCCCTGTAATCGATCGGGATTCCCTTTATTACCATATAGGATTCACGGAATTCGCCTCCAAACCTGAACATCACCATCCGTCCGCTGCCCTTCCTTAATCCCTGCGACGGGAACTCAACCCCCGCGGAATAACGATTTGAATTTCTTGTATGAAGATAGTTGCTTGCAAATTCAACTTCCTCCCAGTTGCTCCATTCATAATCGACTCCTGCCGTGAAGAAGTCCTTGCGCACCGACAGCCCTGCCCCTATGGTTCGGGGAATGCTGTACCTGTACTTTCTGCTTTTAAGGACTTCCTTTTCATACTTGGTCTCAATGGTGGTTACATTTCTGGTATTCAACTTCTTACCATCACTGTAGGTCAGGCCGATATTGTATTTCATGTCTTTCATATCGACCTGGTAGTTAAGGCCGTAATTGAAGGCAAAATTCGACATGTAGGTAACGTCCTCAAGGGCAAACTCGTAAGTATCAGCAGATTCAATATGAGTAATATCTCCAAAGAGGTAGGACGCATTCATCCCGAGCGACAGGTTCTTTATAAAATTGACTGCTCCGCCAACATAAACCCTGTTAACTCCGCCTTTTCCGATAAAGGTTTTGGGATACTCAATGGTTGTGCCCTCCAGAAACGCTGTGGAATTAATGTTATAACCCACCGAACTGTAAGGTGTAAATCCGAAGCTTGTTGAAAGCCAGGGCGCTACCCTGAAACCCATGGCCATATACCTGAAGTTGGCATTCAGGAGCGTCTGATTGTCGCGAATTGTATTGAACATGGTATACTTTGAAAAGACGCCAATTTCAAAAATGGTAAGCAGACTGTCAAGTCCATCGTATGAAGCCGGGTTTCCGTAGTTGATTGCACGATGCGACAGGAAGGCAATATTGGTTCCGCCCATCGCCCTTGAAAGACCTGAAGCATTACCTTCGAGGATCCCCATACCGAAAATGGAATAAGGTGACGTGGTTATCTGGGACGAAGCGGTGCGGGGCACCAGAGTCATCAGCATAACAGCAAACAAGCAAAAAGTTACCAGTCTCCGCATCATCCTTTCAATAAGATAAGTAATAAAGCTTAAGCTTAACCGGCGGTCGGCGGCCTTCGGCGATAAGCCTTTCAAACCTTGCTCCCTGTTCTGTTGATGCCAGACCAAGTATCAGGCTCTGATCGGGGTTAAAGTATGAGTCGGCAAGCTCATTGAGAATAAAATCAGTAACGTCGTAAGTATATCTGTTGTCCTCATGAAGATAGTCATCGAACTGAAAGGCAGCCATAAGCTGGTTTCTATTCCCGTCCATCAGCATACTCAGGTTATTTCTCTTGTCGCCCACATAAAGATAAAGGCTGTCAGGAAGTTCAAACTGCTCATAGCTGTATTTCACAGGTTCCACAATAAGCTCGGCCTTAAGAATCTTCCAGTCTTTGTCGGCAAGAAGATTCTGAACAGTGGGGAACATGCACTTTACGTAAAGTCCGGTCATGCCCTGCATG
>DIWB01000003.1 GCA_002428385.1 Bacteroidales bacterium UBA6117 | reverse complement strand
AATAAAAGGCTGGTTTTGAACCAGCCTTATTTTTAGTATTCATCTTCGTTGAAGAAGAAATCATCCTTTGATGGATAATCGGGCCAGATATCTTCAATACTTTCGTAGATATCTCCCTCATCCTCAATTTCCTGTAAGTTTTCAATAACCTCCATGGGGGCACCTGACCTTATGGCGAAATCAATCAGCTCATCTTTTGTGGCAGGCCAAGGAGCATCTTCGAGTTTTGATGCTAATTCAAGTGTCCAATACATTTTTAGTGATTAGATTTTGTTTAAAAAAAGTTTGCAAATATATAGATTAATTTATTTAATAAACAAGAGAAAAAATGAAGTTTTTGCAGAATCTACGCCTGCCACTTAACTTCATCATTATTAACCTCTAAGCTTATAGTGCGTGCCAAAACGAACAAATAATCCGAGAGCCGGTTAAGAAATTTACAGATCGAAGACGGAATTTTCGCGGTGCTGTTAACCAGAAAAACCTTCCTCTCTGCCCTGCGGCAGACGCATCGGGCGATATGACAATATGAAACAAGGATATGACCGCCGGGCAGGATAAAATGATCAAGCGGAGGTAGTTTGTTTTCAAGTGCATCAATCTCATTTTCAAGGAAAAGTATGCTATCGTGAGCAGACAGCCGGCCACCGTTTTCCGGTTCGTCCGTACCGGGCTTTGAAAGTATTGCGGCAAATCTCATCAGGTTGTCCTGAATGAACAAAAGTGCCTGAATTCTGCTTTGGTTTTCGCGGAATCCCCTCAGAAGGCCAATCCAGGAGATAAGTTCATCAATAGTTCCGCAGGCTTCTATCCTTGGATGAAATTTCGGAACCCTCTGTCCATCCGCCAATGAAGTAGTGCCATCATCACCTGAACGGGTATAGATCTTCATGGGCAATCATGATTTGTTCTATGAGTATTTGAGCCGCTCCTTATTCAGAACATCGGAAGCAATCTCACCGTCAAACAGCCTTATTATTCGTTCCGCATGCCTGGCAATATCTTCTTCGTGGGTAACAACAATTACTGTATTACCGGCCTTATGAATGGCATCCAGCAATCCCATAATATCGATCGATGTTTTGCTGTCGAGGTTTCCTGTAGGCTCATCGGCCAGAATGATGGAAGGTTTGTTCACCAGAGCCCTTGCAATAGCAACACGCTGACGCTGTCCGCCCGATAATTCATTCGGTTTGTGTTCCATCCTGTCGGCCAGACCAACCTGTTGCAGCGTATCAACAGCCACCTTTTCCCTGTCTGCTTTTGGGACTCCGGCATAAATCAAGGGCAGGGTAACGTTCTCAAGAGCTGTATATCTCGGAAGGAGGTTGAATGTCTGGAATACAAAACCGATCTCCTTGTTCCTGATCTCTGCCAGGTAATCATCCGCCATCTTGCTCACATCAGTACCATTCAGGATATATACACCGCTTGTCGGGGTATCAAGACATCCGAGCAGGTTCATAAGAGTCGATTTTCCGGATCCGGAAGGGCCCATGATTGCAACGTATTCATTTCTGTTAATTGTGACAGAAACAGATCTCAATGCCCTCACGATTACTGAACCTATCTGATAGTTCTTAACAATATCATGAATTTCAATTACTTTATCCATAGTGCACCTTGATTTGAAGTTTCGAAATTAGACTAATTATATTAAATAAGAAATTATTAAAACTTAATTTTTGTTAATACCTGACAGTGTAGTCGTAACGTGCCATTCCCTTTCTGAAAAACACCATTCCCATACGGAAAACATCCACTGTGGAGGTTACTTTTTTGTGCCTTTTAATATCATTCCAGGCATCCGACATTGACCTTGAAGAATGAATATCATCAAGAATAACTACACTCTCCTGCCCCGACATTTCGGCAACTTCGTTAAAATACTTCAGTACCGGCTCCCTGCGATGATTCCCGTCGATAAAGACAAGCCCGGGTGATACTGCCTTCCGTTTTAACTCCGGAAGGAGTTCATCGAATGATCCGGTCATAGAGGTGATATTGTTCAGCCCCGACTTTCTGAAGTTCTCTTTCGCAATTTCAGAAGTCGCCGGGCATCCTTCCATTGTAATGATCTCCGCGTCAGGGATAGAGGCAGCCATGTACATGGCGCTGATGCCCAGCGAAGTTCCGAACTCAAGAACACCGGATTTGCCGAAATTTCGAGCCATATTGGCAAGGAGTATCCCGTATTTCTTCGGAACTGACGAATATCTTGCAATGTCGGACACTTTCCTGAGTTTCGGTTTCATAATTCTGGAGCCTGCACCCAGATCAGTTACATTTATTGATCTGGTATCTGCAAGCAGACTTATTCTTGTCTTTTCAATAGTACAGACAATATCGGGATCGATTTTATTCCGGAAAACATCTGAAACAAGCCTGAACAAAAACGGACTGTGAATGCCATGTCCGCTCCGGTGCCTTGAAAATGCAAGGTAAGTGAGGTAATCCGGGATGCATGACAAGTCCATAGGCGGTGTGATTTTTAGTGTTAGGACAGGTCACCAAAAATAATTATTTTCGGGTATCATTTTACTTACTTTCTCCACGGACAGAAAATGCAGGATTTTCTCGAAACGAACATAACCTATCTTCAGGGCGTTGGGCCCAAACGGGCGGAGCTGCTTAACCAGGAACTCGGCATTCTGACGTTCAGGGATATGCTTTATCATTTTCCTTTCAGGTATATCGACAGGACCAGGTACTACACAATTGCGGAACTTGAACCCGATATTCCGCTTGTTCAGGTTAAAGGATACATAAAGGGATATTACACCGAAGGACAGGGCAAGGGGAAACGGCTTGTTGCCGATTTTCAGGATGAAACCGGTACCATAAAGCTTATATGGTTCAAGGGCACAAAGTGGATAATGGGAACTTATGTTCCGGATGTGGAATATATTGTTTTCGGCAAACCGGGCGTTTTCAACGGGATAATCAATATCATACATCCTGAGATTGAGGCATCGGAAAAAGCATCAGCCCGGATCACATCAGCATTGCAGGCGCAGTACAACACAACCGAAAAGCTGAAGAACCAGTTTATCACCTCAAAAACCCTGAGCAGGTTTATAGGGTCGATCCTGAAGCAGCTAAAATACAGGATTCCTGAGACCCTCCCCTCCTATCTGATTTCAGGTCACAACCTTATGAGTCTTCATGATGCCATACATAAAATACATTTTCCGGCAAACAACACGGAAATTGAAAGGGCCAGGTACAGGCTGAAATTCGAAGAACTCTTTTACATTGAGCTCAACCTGTTAAGATTCAAGACAATCCGTTCGCGAAAATACAAGGGATTCGTTTTCGCCAATGTAGGGGAGCATTTCAACAGCTTTTATCACAACAACCTCCCCTTTTCCCTTACGGAAGCTCAGAAAAGGGTAATGAAGGAGATAAGGAGGGACCTTGGCTCCGGCAGGCAGATGAACAGGCTCCTCCAGGGGGATGTGGGAAGCGGGAAGACACTTGTTGCCCTTATGAGCATGCTGATCGCAATTGACAACGGATACCAGGCATGCCTTATGGCTCCGACCGAGATACTTGCAAACCAGCATTATAACACCATATGTCTGATGCTGAAAGGGATAGGGATAAATGTCAGTCTGCTTACCGGATCGTCAAAGAAGAGTCTTCGAAAGAAAATTGATGAATCGCTCAGGGACAAATCGCTTCATATTCTGATTGGCACCCATGCCCTTATAGAAGAAAATGTCATTTTCAACAACCTGGGTCTGGTAATTATCGATGAGCAGCATAGGTTCGGCGTAGCCCAGCGTGCAAGGCTGTGGGAAAAGAGTGCCAATCCTCCACATATACTTGTAATGACTGCCACACCCATTCCCCGAACACTTGCCATGACTCTTTACGGTGACCTTGATGTTTCGGTTATTGATGAGCTGCCTCCCGGAAGGGTGCCGGTAAAAACAATGCACTTTACAGACCCGGAACGAAACAAAGTATTTGGTTTCATCAGGAAGCAGATAGACGAAGGAAGACAGATATTCATAGTTTACCCTCTGATTCAGGAGTCGGAGAAGATGGACTATAAGAATCTGGAGGATGGATGGGACACGATTTCAAGAGTGTTTCCTGCCCCGAAATACTGCATCAGCATTGTCCATGGAAAGATGACACCGTCTGAGAAGGAAACCTCGATGAAGCTATTTAAGGAAGGTCATGCAAACATACTGGTTGCAACCACGGTAATTGAAGTCGGGGTGGATATTCCGAATGCTACAGTAATGATAATCGAAAGCGCTGAAAGGTTCGGGCTTTCCCAGCTCCACCAGCTCAGGGGAAGGGTTGGCAGGGGAGGCGATCAGTCGTATTGCATACTCATGACTTCAGATAAGCTATCGAAAGAGGCCATTGCAAGATTGGAAGTAATGGTAAGGACTTCAGACGGATTTGAAATTGCTGAAACGGATCTGCGTCTCAGGGGACCGGGCGACATAGAGGGCACAATCCAGAGTGGAATTCCGTTCGACCTCAAGATCGCCAGTCTTGGCAAGGACGGGCAGATTATCGAACATGTCAGAAATATAGCTGAAGGCATCCTGGCAAAAGATCCGACACTGGGAAATGAGGAGAATTTTGTCCTGGTTTCCGAGCTTGGAAGGTTGTTCAGCATAAAGCAATCGTGGAGCAATATCAGTTAAGCAGATCAGGTTGCTGGTTGCTGGCTTTGCCCGCCATAGCTTCAGCGGAGGCGGGTTGCTGGTTGCTTGTTGTTGGTTGCTGGCTTTGCCCGCCATAGCTTCAGCGGAGGCGGGTTGCTGGTTGCTTGTTGCCAGATAATCAATTCCTAACCAGTAACCAGCAACCCGGTATTCGGTAATCAGTAATCGGTAATCTTACCGCGCACCGCGTACCGCGTACCGCCTAACCTTTAAAATTGCTTAATTAGAATGATTATAAATAATTTTGCTGAAATTAAAACCTGATAAAAAGCAGTTCAATTAAACTAAGCTTTGATAAATTTGCCCTCTTCAAACCGGGCTGACATTCAGATGAAAGAATCAGTTTTAAAAGACAAGATACAGCATGACGGGACGGTTAAGGAAGTTGGCGTCGATAAGATTGTTGTCAGCATTATATCCTGCGCTGCATGTGCAGGCTGCCAGGCCCGGGGAATATGCGGGATGACGGAAAATGAGGAGAAAATAATCGACATTAAAGGAAGATACGATGTATCTCCTGGCGACAAGGTAACAGTACAGATGGAGGAATCGGCGGGAATGAGAGCAGTCGTACTCAGCTACCTGATACCTTTTTTCATCGTAGTTGGCGGCCTTTTAATCCTTCAATCCTTATCCTTTAATGAACTCACGGCAGGAGTGATTTCAATTGCCCTGCTGGTTCCGTGGTTTCTTATCCTTTACCTGTTCCGGAAGAAAATTGACCGGAGTTTTACCTTTACTCTAAAAACATAAAAATAGATGAGTCCGACTATTCTAATAACTATAATAAGTCTGAGCCTGCTGGCATTTCTATCGGCTGTCATTCTCTATTTTATTGCTCAGAAATTCAAGGTATATGAGGACCCGAGGATTGATGAGGTTCAGGCTCTTCTGCCGGCAGCCAACTGCGGCGGATGCGGCTTTGCCGGATGCAGGAACTTTGCCGAAGCAATTGTAAAATCAGACAGCTTTGAAGGACTCAACTGTCCTGTCGGCGGAGCTGCTGTAATGGGAAACATCGCCGGCCTCCTTGGAAGAACTGCTCCTGTTTCAGATCCGAAAGTAGCCGTGCTGAAATGCAACGGATCAACAGAATACCGTGCCCGCACTTCAGTTTACAACGGAGTAGCAGACTGCAGGATAGTGCATAACCTTTATATCGGAGAGACAGACTGCAGTTACGGTTGCCTCGGATACGGAGATTGCGAAAGGGCATGCGCCTTCGATGCGCTGCACATCAATCCGGTTTCGCTGCTGCCGGAGATTTCGGATGAAAAATGCACTTCCTGCGGCTCCTGTGTCAAGGCATGCCCCAGAAATCTTATAGAGTTACGCAAAAAAGCAAAAAAAGACAGGAAAATATATGTGGCATGCTCCAATTGTGACAAGGGAGGGCCTGCAAGAAGAGCCTGCAAGGTTGCATGCATAGGCTGCAGCAAATGTGTAAAGGTTTGTGCATTTGATGCTATTACCCTGGAAAACAATCTTGCATATATCGATGCAACCAAATGTACATTTTGCAGAAAATGCGTTCCGGAGTGTCCCACAAATGCAATAATTGAGGTCAATTTCCCACCGAGAAAACCAAAGGCCGAAGCAGAGGTTGAAGCGGTAAAAACTTAGTAATGACAATTTAAACTGAATAATTGTGCTCAAAACATTCCCAACAGGAGGTGTTCATCCACCCGAGAACAAGCTGACAGCCGGTATTCCGATTGAGTATCTTCCGGTTCCCGGGAACGTCGTCATTCCTTTGTCGCAGCACATTGGCGCACCTGCCAATCCCGTTGTTGCGAAAGGCGACATGGTAAAAACCGGCCAGCTTATAGCAGAAGGCAAAGGATTCGTATCGGCCAATGTTCACTCGTCGGTTTCAGGCAAGGTAAGCAAGATTGATACCGCCGCCGACAGTTCCGGATTGAAGCAGACAGCTGTATTCATCGATGTGGAAGGCGATGAATGGCTCGACACAATCGACCGGAACACTAATATAGTCAGGGACATAATGCTGTCGGCGGAAGATATTATAAAAAAATGCTTTGAATCGGGTATTGTAGGAATGGGCGGTGCCACCTTCCCCTCGCACATCAAGCTTAACGTTCCTTCGGGAAAGAAATGTGATGTACTTATTATCAATGGAGTGGAATGCGAACCTTATCTTACCTCCGACCACAGGCTGATGCTTGAAAAGGGAGAGGAAATACTGGTTGGCACCAGTATCCTGATGAAGGCCCTGAAGGTTGAAAAGGCAATGATAGGCATCGAGAACAACAAGCCGGATGCAATAGCCCGAATGACATCGCTTGCTTCATCTTTCACGGGCATTACCGTTCACCCCCTTAAGGTAAAATATCCTCAGGGTGCGGAAAAACAGCTTATAAAAGCCCTGATCAACAGGGAAGTTCCATCAGGCAGGCTGCCTGTCGATGTAGGAGCTGTAGTCCATAATACAGGAACTGCATTTGCCGTTTATGAAGCGGTTCAGAAAAACAAGCCGCTTATAGAAAGGGTTGTCACTGTTACCGGGAAATCGGTATCAAAGCCTGGCAACTATATGATCCGGATAGGGACTCCCCTTTCACGGGTTCTGGAAGCTGTCGGCGGGATACCGGACGACACCGGAAAAATCATAAACGGCGGACCGATGATGGGCAAGGCTGTGAGCAACACCGATGCCCCGGTAGTGAAGGGAATGTCGGGCATAATTCTCGTACCTGCCGCTGAGGCCGTAAGGAAGGAAATCAATCCGTGCATCAGGTGTGCAAGGTGTGTTTCGGTGTGTCCTATACACCTTGAGCCCTACCTGCTGATGACACTCTCGGAGAGGAGTATGTTTGAACGTGCCGAAAAAGAAAGAATTACCGATTGCATGGAGTGCGGCTCCTGCAGTTTTACGTGTCCGGCCGGCAGGCCTCTTCTCGATTACATCAGGCTCGGCAAGTCAACTGTGATACGAATGGCCCGCCAGAAAGTATTAAAATAAACAGAATTCATCTGACCCATGACTAATATGCTGAATATAGCCCCGTCGCCCCATGCGCACAGCAAGGAATCAACCCGGAAGCTGATGACCGATGTTGTAATTGCACTTATCCCTGCGTTCATTGTCTCAGTTTTTTATTTTGGCATCGGGGCATTGATTGTAACAGCTACATCCGTTATTTCCTGCCTGCTGTTCGAATATCTGATTCAGAGGTTCGTGCTTAAAAAACCGGTCTCCATTACCGACGGATCAGCGCTCGTGACAGGTATTCTCCTTGCCTTTAACCTTCCTTCAAACATCCCGGTGCTCATAATTGTTATCGGGAGCTTTGTTTCGATAGCAATTGCAAAGATGACTTTCGGAGGACTTGGAAACAATCCTTTCAACCCCGCTCTTGTAGGAAGAGTTTTTATGCTTATATCGTTCCCCGTGCAGATGACAACATGGCCGGTGCCCAAAGGTCTGGGAACTGGTTACCTGGATGCGGTAACAGGTGCTACACCGCTTGCAATATTAAAGGAAGGGCTGGCAAGTGGACAATCGCTGCCTGAAATCATGGAAAAACTGCCTTCACCGGCACAGATGTTCCTCGGCGATATCGGAGGATCGATAGGCGAAGTTGCTGCAGCGGCATTGCTTATCGGATTTGTCTGGCTTCTTCTGAGGAAAGTGATCACATGGCATATTCCTGTTGCTGTTGTCGGAAGCATTGCAGTATTCACAGGCATCCTTTGGCTTATAAATCCTGAAAAGAATGCCGATCCGATGTTTCATATTCTTGCAGGAGGCGTTCTTCTCGGAGCAATTTATATGGCCACTGATTACGTTACATCGCCCATGGTGCCGAAGGCGATGCTAATCTACGGATGCGGGATCGGAATAATAACAGTGGTGATACGCGTCTACGGGGCATATCCCGAGGGTGTATCATTTGCTATACTTATCATGAATGCATTTGTCCCTTTGATGAATGCCTATATTAAACCCAGGCGATTTGGGGAGGAGGTAAAAAATGGCTAAGACTGAATCGACTTTCAGGAACATGGCGGTTTCGCTTACGCTTATTGCTATGTTATCATCAGCGTTGCTGGGGTTTGTTTATGAAATGACAAAGGAACCCATTGCCCTGTCGAACCTTAATAAGAAGCTAAATGCCATAAAGCAGGTTGTTCCTGAATTCACCAATAACCCCAACGATGAAATGTTCCTTCTTCCCACCGGCGAAGGAGACAGTCTTGAGGTTTACCCTGCAAAAAAAGACAATGAGATCATTGGCTACGCGGTAAATACTTATACAAACAAAGGATTTAGCGGAAACATAACCCTGATGGCAGGTTTCAAGCCCGACGGGACGATAATAAATGTAACCGTCCTGGAGCATAAGGAAACCCCTGGGCTTGGAACAAAGATGACAGAACCTGAATTCAAGGATCAGTTCAATAATAAGAACCCTGCGGATTTCAGACTTAGTGTAACAAAGGACGGAGGCCCTGTTGATGCCATCACGGCAGCCACAATCAGCTCAAGGGCATTCTGCGATGCAGTTCAGAGAGCTTATAACACGCTTCAGAAAGGAGAAAAAAAATGAATCAGCTTCAAAATTTTACGAAAGGACTACTGAAGGAGAATCCCATTCTTGTAATGGTTCTGGGCACCTGCCCGACACTGGCTACAACATCCTCTTCGATAAATGGGATGAGCATGGGGCTTGCGACAACATTTGTTCTGATAGGATCAAATGTAGTTATATCGCTGTTGTCAAAGATGATCCCCGACAAGGTCAGGATACCGGCGTTCATTGTGGTTATTGCCTCATTTGTGACAGTTGTTGACCTGGTAATGCAGGCATACGTACCGGATCTCTACAAAACCCTGGGCATTTTTATTCCCCTGATAGTGGTAAACTGTATTGTGCTTGGCCGTGCCGAGGCATTTGCCAGCAAGAACTCAGTATGGTCATCGCTTATCGACGGGGCCGGGATGGGGCTGGGATTCACTCTTGCCCTGGGCATACTGGGAGCCTTCCGGGAAATCCTCGGAAGCGGCGCTATTTTCGGGCATAAGTTCATTCAGGGCGACGGCATCCTTGTTTTCATTCTTGCTCCAGGAGCCTTTATAGCCCTTGGATACATGATAGCTCTTGTAAATAAGATCAGGCAGAACTAAACCTACAATCCGATGGAATACATACTGATAATAATTTCAGCCCTCCTGGTAAACAACATCGTACTGGCGCAGTTTCTCGGGGTGTGCCCTTTTCTTGGAGTATCAACCAAAGTCAACACCGCTCTGGGCATGTCAGCCGCAGTAACTTTCGTAATGGTGCTTGCCACGATTGTAACATACCTCATCCAGGTTTATGTTCTCAACAAACTTGGCATTGCCTTCATGCAAACCATCACCTTCATACTCGTGATTGCAGCATTGGTTCAGATGGTGGAAATAGTTCTTAAGAAGATCAGCAGGTCACTTTACCAGGCCCTCGGCATTTTCCTGCCCCTGATCACAACAAACTGTGCTGTTCTCGGAGTTGCAATCCTGGTTATAAAGAAAGATTACAATCTTCTCGAAGGGGTTGTTTACTCAGCAGCTACCGCGCTTGGTTTCGGACTGGCCTTAATCATTCTGGCAGGCTTAAGGGAACAGTTTGAACTCGTTGATATCCCCAAGGGGATGAAAGGTGTTCCCATCTCACTGGTTACAGCAGGTATTCTCGCCCTGGCCTTCATGGGATTTACAGGAATAGTATAAAAATCCCGGCCGGACTGTCATTCACCGGGAATCCCGAAAAAGGATAAACCCGGCAAACCTGTGCAAAAGCAGGTATAAAGTAACTCTTCAACTCTCCGTGAATGCTCATATCTGAATATTACGACATACTTGGCATCCCGATGAATTCATCGCTTGAGGACATCAGGAAAGCTTACAGAAAGAAAGCAAGGTTGTATCATCCTGACATAAGCCAGACTCCGGGAGCAAAGGAAAAGTTCATTGAAGCGACTGAGGCCTATGATTTCCTTCTGGCAAACCACGGTAAGGGACAACTTGATGATCAGGACTATTTCAGGGTAGTTGAGGAGTGGAGAAAATACAGGCAGGACCGGTCGCGCCAGCGTGCACAGTACTACGCCAGAAGCTCATTCAATCAATTCAAAAACAGCAAGTATTACAAATCAACCAGGATATTCAATCTGACTTCGGCTGTTTTTGCCTTTGCAGTTTCACTTACAATCTTCTTTTTTGCAATCCTGGGATACGTGCTGAGGCTCAGGGATCCAATCCCCGGAACTGAAAAAACCACTACTTTTTCCTTCATAGTTCTTCTTATTTTGAGTCTCATACTCCTGACTGTCTCCGGTATCTATCTCAAGGCGTACATCGACGCCAACCGGAAACAAAAAAGAAAAAAGTAACCCGGCGGCACGATTTTTGACCATATTTTGTCACAAAACGTCATTCAAAATCGTTATATGTTAATGATTCCATTTTTGTACAAGAAGCCTTGCGGAACCATACGACATAACAGTATTAATCAAAATCGAATGATTATGAAGACGAATATCAAAATCACATCACCAGCCTTCATCCTTATAATAATGCTGTTTTTGCTGTCATGCAGCAAGAAAGAGGATGATCCGGTCACTGATCCCGTACCCATCGACCTGACTGAAGCTCAGGCCATTATTATTGAATCAGGAAATGAGTTCGCGTTCGACATCTTCGGTAATGTTATTGAAAACGCGACACCTGTTCAGAATGTAATGATCTCTCCCCTGAGTATTTCATATGCACTTTCCATGACGATAAACGGTGCAACAGGTGAAACAAGGGATGCGATGCAGGAAGCTCTCAGGATCAGCGGCATCGACCAGGAAACGCTTAATAAATCATACAAGGCGCTTACAAGCGCACTGCTCAATATTGACAAGCGGGTACTGATATCAATAGCCAACTCGGTATGGACAGAAGATGATTTCGAAGTAAAAAAGGCTTTCATCGATGTGCTTACCAGTTACTATGATGCCGAGTCGAAGGCATTTGACATCGGGGATCCGTCGGCGCCCGGACTGATGAATAGCTGGATCGAAGAAAAAACCAACGGACTGATAAAAGAAATGATAAGCGAGCTTCCGGATAACACTGTAATGCTGCTGATCAATGCAATCTACTTCAAGGGGCAATGGAAACTTCAGTTTGATGAATCCAAAACCGTTGATGAAGCTTTCTTCAAAACAGGAAGCTCACAGGTAACAGTACCGATGATGAAGCAGAAGAAAGACTTTAAGGTATTTGCAGGAGACGGCTTCAAAATTGCCGAATTTCCGTATGGACAGGGCAACTATGTGATGGATGTAATTCTGCCCGACGATAAGGAAGGATTGAACAGCACACTTGCTCTCATTAACAGCAGCGATTATCAGCTGTGGGTAAATCAGATGACCGAACAGGAGATCGAAGTAACCTTCCCGAGATTCAAATACGGGTACAAGAGAACCCTTAAGGACATACTCTCGGATATGGGAATGGGAATTGCTTTCACTGAGTTTGCTGATTTTTCAAATATCTCAGAACAGTATGATCTTCTGCTAAATGATGTCGCACATCAGACCTTCATCGAAACAAATGAGGAAGGTACTGAAGCTGCAGCAGCAACAGTGGTAACAGTTGGAACGACCTCAATGCCTCCTCCACCCCTTGAATTCAGAATGGATCATCCGTTTTTGTATATAATCAGGGAAACATCAACCAATTCAATATTATTCGTGGGAAGGGTAAGCGATCCCTCCGTGAACTGAATACGTGATGGAAGTTAGAACTAAGACAGCCTGTTAATCAGGCTGTTTTAATGAAATTGAAAGGCATATGAAGGACGGATGAAAAATACTCACCTCTTTCATAAATATCCTCATCCCCTTCTTCATAGTACCAGTTTACTATGAATTTCTTGTTAAGCAGCCTGACGCGGGAGATTTTCTGAAAGATTTGTATCATGATCTTGGCGCTTGCACTGTTGAAGTATTCAAGATTCATGTCTATGCATGTAACCTCAGCAGGCTCAAGAACGTAGGTGTCAATCCAAACCTCTACAGGTTTATAGAAATCCAGTGTGTTTTCATGAATGGACCGGCCCTTGATCCTGATCTTCCCTCCCGGATTCAACAGTATCTCTGGTGAACTTCTGGTAGCCTCTATCCTCAATTCATTCATGCTGAATTAACGGGAACATTAGCCCCTTATTGTAAAGCGTTACGGACAAAGTAGCCAGTGCTGAGATCGATTTATGTCCTAACTGGCCTGCGGGGAAACATCCTGACCTGCGAATTCTCCCCTCAGATATTTATAGTATCCTGTAATTCCGATCATCGCGGCATTATCAGTTGTATAAGAAAATGGAGGAACATAAAGGTTCCATCCCCTTCTCGATGCTTCCCTGACAAGGCCGTTTCTCAGCCCGGAATTAGCTGATACTCCGCCGGCAATGCCAATCTCCGTTATTCCAGTCAGTTGAGAGGCTTTCACAAGTTTTGAAATGAGAATGCTTACAATAGTTTCCTGGAGAGAGGCACACAAATCGGCTTTGTTTTTTTCGATGAACTGTTGATCTTCTTTAATCCGGTCGCGCAAAAAATATAGAAAGCTTGTTTTTAGTCCGCTGAAGCTGAAATCGAGGTCCTTTACTTTGGGTTTTGCAAAAACAAATGCCTTCTTATTACCTTGTGCCGCAAGCTTATCAATCATCGGACCAGCCGGATACGGGAGGTCCATGAGTTTCCCGCACTTGTCGAAAGCTTCACCTGCAGCATCATCAATTGTGTTTCCGATTATTTCCATTTCGAGATGGCTCTTCATCACAATCAGCCTTGTATGTCCGCCGGAGACAAGAAGGCAAAGGAAAGGAAAGTCAGGAAGCCTGTTCCTGCCGTCCCTTGCCAGGATGAAATGCACAAGAACATGAGCCTGAAGGTGATTCACCTCGATGAGAGGAATATTTCTTGCAAGGGCAAATCCTTTTGCGAAGGAGGCGCCAACAAGCAACGATCCAAGCAACCCGGGTCCCCGGGTAAATGCAACCGCATCAATTTCAGCAAGATCGGCTTCAGCCTTTTTAAGCGCCTGATCCACAACTGGCACAATATTTGCTTGATGAGCCCTGGAAGCAAGCTCGGGTACAACGCCCCCGTACGACATGTGTATGTCCTGTCCTGCTATAAGGTTCGAGAGTATATAGCCGTCCCTTATGACAGCCGCAGAGGTATCATCGCAGGATGATTCTATCGCCAGTATTGTAACCGCCATGCTTCCTTTGATTTTCCGGATATTTTAGGTTATTTTGAAACCCGAACGTTCAGGCATTTAATGCTCAAAAGTATTAAAAAATCATTTAAGTATCTTATGATACTGTTTGGCATCATCCTTCTGGTGCCGACCCTGGCGTCCATTGTTCTGCGTGTACCTGAGGTCCAGACGTTCATGGTGAACAGGATAACCGGTCATTTTTCGGAAAGAATAAAATCGACAATCTCGGTTGGCAGGGTAGAATACACCTTCTTTAACAAGCTGGTTTTAAGCGATCTTCTCATAAAAGACCAGAATAACGATACAATGCTCTACTCACAAAGGATATCTGCAGGCATTCTCAGGCTCGACTTTGCAGGAAATAATATCAGGCTCGGCCATGTGGATATCGATCAGCCTGTAATTGCATTGATTACTGACACAACGGGTATGATGAACCTCACATGGTATATCAACATGCTAAAAACACCGGAGGATACAGTCAAGAAAGGAGAAACAAGATTTTCTGTTAATAAAATAACAATAAAAGACGGGAGATTTGCCCTTCTCAACAGGACGCATCAGCCCGGTAAATCCCTTATCGATTTCAACAATCTGCGTCTGTCGGGGATTAACGGCGATGCTGAGGATTTCAGAATCCACGGCGATTCGACCGTGCTTGAGATCAACGACATCCGGTTCGGGGAATCGAAAGGCTTTCTTGTCAGAAGCATGAACAGCAACCTGACATTTGCCGGGAAAGACATTCTGTTCAGGGATCTCTTCCTGTATCTCGACAGTTCAATAATAAATGCAAATCATCTTATCCTTTCGGGAGATGAAGCGGATGGATTCGGAAACTTCACTGAAAATGCAAGGCTCGACATCATTCTTGAAAAGTCCCTGATAAGTACCTCGGATCTGAGATATTTTCTTCCGGCAGCAGGAGGCTTGAAGGAGTCAATTGAATTATCGGGAAGAATAACAGGAACAGTGTCTGATATAAACGGGAGAAAAATAACGGCAGCATTCAGGGATTACACAAAGCTCGAATGCGATTTTGACATGTCGGGTCTGCCTGATATAAAGGACACCTTCATCCATATAAGCATAGGCAACCTCAGTACCAATGCCCTTGATATGGAAATGATACGCCGGTATGGCAAAGCGCTGATACTTCCGGATGCTATCGGTAAGCTTGGCAACATTTCATTTGCAGGAAGTTTCACCGGCTTCACTACCGATTTTGTTACATACGGCAAAATAGGGACAGATGCCGGGTCGTTGAAAACCGACATCTCATTCAGGCCTGAGGGCAAGGGAAACTTCAGAATCAGGGGTCTGGTAAGGGGTGAAAATGTCGATCTGGGCCTTCTCACTGACAACAAGGAAATGCTGGGCAAGCTTACCATGGAAACGGATGTTGACGGTTATGCGACTTCGGCAACAAATATTTCCGGTAAACTAACGGGCAGAATAGATAGTGTTGAGGTCAACAAATATGTTTACAGGAATGTTACACTCAATGGCATCTTCACTGAAAAGACCTGGGACGGAAACATAAAAATCTCCGACAGGAACATAAAGATGGATATGCTGGGAATGCTCGACTTCAGCAATGAGCTGCCTGAATTTGATTTAACCCTCAATCTCGCCGAATCGAACCTTTACAGGCTGAATTTTGACAAACGCGACACCACAGCTGGACTTTCCATGCTGGCAACTGCAAATTTCAGGGGAAATAACATTGACAACCTTTTCGGCGAAATCAGACTGCTTAATTCCACAATAAAGAAATACGGCAACAAACTCGATTTGTACGACTTTACCCTGAAGGCATTTAATGAAGGCGGCAAGCCTGCCCTTTCCGTAAAGACCGATTTTGTTGATGCCGACCTGAGGGGCTATTATAAGTTTGGTGAAATAGGTCTGGTCCTGAAATCAGCCCTTGCCACCCTCCTGCCGTCAAAATTCAGTGCTCCTGAGCTTTCAGGCGGACTTTCAGCAAATGAATTTACATATAACGTCAGATTCAGGAACACTGACAAACTGAACAATTTCTTCAAAACAGGTCTTCTCCTTTCGGAAAAGAGCACCATGAGCGGATCATTTTACAGGGACAGTCTGATAACCATGTCTGCAGATGCAGGGAAGCTCGTTTTCAGGAACAACACCTTCAGCAATTTTTCACTGAAAGCGCTCTATTCGGAATCGGCATTCATGGCCGACATGAGGAGTACTTCGCTGCTGGTTCTGGGAAGAGCCGATCTGAAGGAATTCCGGGCAGGTTTCAACGCGGGTTCTGACGAATTCAATTTCGATCTTGACTGGAATGACAGGATCGGTAAAATAAGCAAGGGATCCTTTATTTCGAGAGGATCGTTCATCCCCAGGGATGACGGCAGAACCGGATCATTTCTCCGGATCGACATTGACTCAACGGATGTCACCACATCGAAAAAAACATGGACAGTAAGAAAATCATCGATAATCATTGATTCAGCATCAACAACAATCAACCGTTTCGTAGTCTCAAGCGGAGCCCATTCCTATATTGCCGACGGCTCTGTTTCAGGGAATCAGAATGACACCCTGAAATTGTTGTTTAACGGGATAGACCTGAGCCCCCTGAACAGTCCGGCCAAACAGGCTGAAAATGCAGGCAAGGAGCCGCTCCTTCTTGACATCAGGGGGATTGTTAACGGGAATATTGTGATCTCAAGCGCTTTGAAGGATCCTCTCATCCAGAGTGACCTCAGTATCGCCGGATTTTCAATACTCAGCGGCAATTATGGAGATGTATCGGTTATTTCCCGGTGGAATTCGCAGAAAAAAGTAGCTGATCTGAGTGCGAGAAACAATCTGAACGGCCTCAGAAACTTTGATCTGTCTGGCTTTTACGATCCGGGGATCAAGCAATTCCTGATTGACGGAGTCGCTTCAAATCTGCCGGTTCATGCGCTCAATCCGCTTTTAAGCTTTTTTGCGTCCGACATAAAGGGTACAGTATCGGGCAGGGTAAAAGTCACCGGGGCGCCGGGCGAGCTTGTCCTCACAGGTTCTCTCATGCCAGAAAACACGTCACTCAAGATCGATTATCTCCAGACACGGTATTCTATAAACGATTCAATTCGGTTCGACAGGCGCGGAATCAGGTTCAGGAATACCGGGATAACAGATGAAGAAGGTAACAGCGCCATACTCACCGGGGCCGTCTACCACAAATCATTCAAGGATTTCGCTGTTGATCTGACTATCAATATGGACAAGAACGACTGCCTTGTTCTCAATACCAGTCAGGGCGACAACGAGCTTTTCTATGGAACCGCATACGTTTCGGGCGTAACCACAATAAAGAGCGGCCCTAACTCACTTTCATTCGATATTTCTGCCAGAACAGGCAGCGGGACAAGCTTCTTCATACCTCTGAATTCCGGCATGTCAGTTTCTGAATCTTCCTTCGTCACCTTTATTAATCACGACTCCGCAATGATGGCGAAGGGAAAGGACCTTAAGGCCGCCGCCACAACTTCTGCAGGATCAACACTCGAGCTTAATTTTGACCTCGATGTCACTCCCGATGCTGAGGTGCAGCTCCTTATTGATCCCAAAGCAGGTGACGTGATCAGGGGAAAAGGTTCCGGCAGGCTCAATATCAGTCTTAACAGGAAAGGAGAATTCAAAATCTTCGGGGATTACACTATAGAGGAAGGCGATTATCTATTCACACTCAAGAATATCCTCAACAAGAAGTTTGAAGTTGAAAAGGGAGGGAAAATAAGTTTCAACGGAAATATAGAAAGCGCTGAGATCGACCTCACTGCAAAATACAGGAATATAAAGACATCACTCTCCCCTATCCTGTTCCCGATTCTTCAGGATCCCAAATATGAAGCCAGGATACCTGTTGAACCACAGCTGAATCTCTCCGGGAACCTGTTCAACCCTGTTGTCGGGTTCAACATCTATCTTCCGAATGCTGATGAGGAGACGAGAACTTACCTTAGGAATGCCATTACCACCGAGGAGGAAAAGAGCAAACAGTTCATCTATCTTCTTGTGATGAACAGTTTTTATGCCGATCCCTCCTACCGTGCATCATCGGGATTTACCGGAACGGGAACATCGGCAATGGCAGTCACAACAACCGAGATGCTTTCAAACCAACTGAGCAACTGGCTGTCGCAGATCAGCAACGATTTTGATGTAGGATTCCTTTATACACCCGGGACCAAGGACTTAAGCTCACAACAGCTCCAGGTGGCGCTTTCGACTCAGCTGCTCAATGACAAGGTCACAATAAACGGAAATTTCGATGTTACCGGAACCGAGACTGAAGAAACACCTCTGATCGGAGATTTCGATATTGAATACAGGTTAACAGAGAAACTGAGATTCAAGGTCTTTAACAGATATAACAATCCATATACCGGCAAGGGAGCGCCTTATACCCAGGGGCTGGGATTTTCTTTAAGGCAGGATTTCAACAAGCTGACGGACATCTTTAAGAAAAAGCCTCCCTCAGAATTCAGGAAAGAAGAAGAAGTGACGGCGGAAGAATGAGAGTTGATAAATATTGTGAGAATGTTATTAACACACGATAATAGACCGGGCCGATTTTTCGTTTTTTAATAAATTCGCCTGTGTAAAAATTGCAGGAACAAAATAATGAATTCATTTATAATAAATTAATAACAGGGGAAAATATGGGATTTCTACAATTACTTATGCAGGAGGGACAGGAAACTGCGGTTACGACTGCTCAGAGGCTGACACTCCTGGATTTTGCAATCAAGGGCGGATGGGTTATGATACCTATCTTCCTTTTATTCCTGGTTGCCACATACATTTTCATTGAAAGATTCTATGTTATAAAAAGGGCATCCAGGCAGGATACTAATTTCATGAACAGGATAAAGGACTATATACATGATGGCAAGATAGATTCCGCTATGGCGTTGTGCAAATCGACCGATTCGCCGTCGGCCCGGATGATCGAGAAGGGAATAAGCAGGCTCGGAAGACCTCTCCACGATATTTCAACAGCCGTGGAGAATGTTGGCAAGCTGGAGATTTCAAAACTCGAAAGAGGCTTTCCAACTCTGGCAACAATTGCAGGAGCAGAACCAATGCTTGGATTTCTTGGAACTGTAATTGGGATGATTCGGTCGTTCTACAATATGGAAATGGCAGGAAACAATATTGATGTTTCAATGATGTCGGGTGGTATCTATACAGCTCTGATAACCACGGTTGCCGGACTTATTGTAGGGATCCTTGGATATTTTGCCTACAATACACTGGTAGTCAGAACCGAAAAGGTTGTATTCAGTCTGGAGGCCACAATGACTGAATTTCTGGATATTCTGAATGAACCGTTAAAAACAGGTCGCTGACATGGCATTATCTCAGAGAAATAAAATAAGCGTTAATTTCAGCTCGACAGGGATGACGGATGTTATTTTCAACCTTCTCATCTTCTTCATGCTTACGTCGACGCTGGTGCATCCTACCGCCCTCAAGCTTCTTTTGCCGAAAGGAAGCACACAAACCTCGGCAAAGCCACAGACAACTATTTCAATCACTGCTGATCAGAAATACTATCTCGAACAGCAGCCTGTGACGCTTGAGACCATGGAAGCGCTCCTTAAAGAAAAGCTGGGAGCAAATCCCGAGACATATATTTCGCTGCATGCGGATAAAAACGTACCTTTCGAAACGGTTGTAGCAGTACTAAACATTGCTCAGGCAAATAACTATAAACTGATAATTGCAACTTCACCAAAATAACAGCATAAGGAACATTCCCAGCGAGAGGAAGAAGGGAATCATCGGCACCTCAATAATAGCTCTGATTACGATGGTTCTTCTGATCATTGTTGCCTTCACAGCTCCCGAACCGCCTGAAACGGAAGAAGGAATCCTGGTTAATTTCGGATTGGATGAGACAGGTCTTGGAATGATAGAACCGTCTGTTCCTCCGGTCGAAACCGAGCCCTCAAGTCCACCTCGGCAGGTTGCTCAAAACAATCAGAATGAAGAAGCCATCCTTACCCAGGACACTGAGGAGGCTCCAGAGGTAAAAAAAGTGGATCCCGAAGCTGAACGAAAGCGACTCGAAAAGATTGAGGCAGACAGAAAAATAAGGGAGCAGATTGAAGCGGAGAGAAAAAGGAAGGAAGCTGAAGAAGCTGAGAGAAAAAGAATTGAGGCGGAACAGAAGAGAGAAGCCGACATCAAAAATAAAACCCGTGACGCACTGGCCGGCTCAAAAAATGCAGGGACCACCTCCACAAGTGAAGGTGTTGCCGGCGGTTCCGGGAACCAGGGTGTACCCACAGGATCGGTCGACTCCCAGAACAGGGGCGACGGAAGCGGATTGGGAAACCAGGGCGTTTCTTACGATCTCGGAGATAGGCGCGCTCAATCACTGCCAAAACCAAATTTAGACTACCAGGAAAGAGCCAAGGTTGTGGTAGCAATCAGTGTTGACAGATCAGGCAAAGTGATTCAGGCAAATCCGGGAGTAAAAGGTTCCACAACTCTCAATGCTGATCTCCTCAGGGTGGCAAAGGAAGCAGCACTTAAGGCAAGGTTTGATTCCAAGACCGATGCACCGGCAATACAGAAGGGGTTTATCACATATAACTTTGTACTGCAATAACCCTAATTCATGCCGTTTTCAAAAGCTAAAGAGCGGAAACGGTTTCATCATTTCTTTCACCTTGTCGCCCACAGTTTTTATAACTACCTCATCATCAATATTAGAAAGCACTTCATCAATAAGGCCGACAATAACACCCATATGTTCTTCCTTCAGCCCCCTGGTTGTAATTGCCGGAGTTCCGACTCTGAGTCCGGATGTCAGAAATGGTGATCTGGAATCGAAGGGCACCATGTTTTTGTTGACAGTGATATGAGAAAGTACAAGGGTATTCTCAGCTTTTTTGCCTGAAATATCAGGGAATTTTGTCCGCAGGTCTATCAGCAGCAGGTGATTGTCTGTTCCGTTTGATATAACCTTGTAGCCTAAGGCCATGAATGCCTCAGCCATCACTGCGGCATTCTTTTTAACCCGGGACTGGTACAAGCCGAATTCAGGAAGAAGCGCCTCTCCGAATGCAACAGCTTTGGATGCAATTACATGTTCGAGCGGACCACCCTGAACTCCGGGGAAAACAGCTGAGTTCAACAGTGAGGACATCATCCTCACCTCACCCTTTGTTGTTGTAATTCCCCATGGATTGACAAAATCCTTACCCATGAGAATAATTCCGCCTCTGGGTCCCCTCAGCGTCTTGTGTGTGGTGGAAGTAACAATGTGAGCGTATTTCAGCGGATTCTTAAGCAGGCCTGCTGCAATAAGTCCAGCGGGATGTGCCATATCCACAACCAGCATGGCACCGACAGCATCAGCAATCTTTCTCATCCGCTCATAATCCCACTCGCGCGAATAGGCAGATGCCCCGCCGATTATCATTTTTGGCTTTTCTTTCAGTGCAAGCTCTTCCATCATATCATAATCGACCAGTCCGTCAGCTTCCTTTACACTGTAGGCTACCGGCCTGTAAAGGATCCCTGATGAATTCACAGGAGATCCGTGTGAAAGATGTCCGCCATGCGCCAGGTTTAATCCCATGAATGTATCTCCGGGTTTCATGACCGTAAAGAAAACAGCCATATTGGCCTGGGCGCCGGAATGCGGCTGAACGTTTGCATATTCGGCGCCGAAGAGCTGTTTCAGCCTGTCGATTGCTATGAGCTCGGTCTGATCCACTATCTCACATCCTCCGTAATACCTGTACCCCGGGTAACCCTCTGCATATTTATTTGTCAGGACCGATCCCATAGAATCCAGTACCTGCTGGCTGACAAAATTTTCCGAAGCAATCAGCTCGATTCCGTTCAGCTGACGCTGACGTTCTTTCTCGATAAGATCGAATATCAATGTATCTTTCATAATAAATATGTGATTTTCAATAAATTACTAATGGAATAACAAATCAGGTCCGGAGATCACCGGAAAAACGGGGATCCTCTCCTTTTGACAAATATAATGCAAATAGGAAAAGTCCTGGTGCATCCTTGACTAATTTCCTTCAAATGATCCGCGAAAAGATAAGTTGGCTCCGGATTCTATTCCTGGGAAAACTGAACGAGCAAATCGCGGTAGGTACCGAAAATCCTGGATTTGGATAAGAATCCCACATAATAACCCTTGTCGAGCACCGGCAGGTTCCATGCATCTGTTTTTGTAAATGCCTCCATTACGGCTTCGACGTTTTCGCTCAGGTCAAGATATGTTGGAGGAATTGTCATCATATCTTTTACAAAGACCGACTTATAGAGGTCGCTGTTGAACATAATATCCCGCACATCATCAAGATAGACCACTCCCTGAAGAATATTGTATTCATCGACCACAGGGAAAATATTCCTTGACGATTTTGATATCGTTTTGACGAGTTCTCCAAGATTATCAGTTGAGCGGACGGTTGTCAGATCCCTTTCAATTTCTTTCTTCCATTCCATCATCGTAAGAACTGCCTTGTCCTTGTCGTGGGTTATCAGTTCGCCTTTTTCAGCGAGCTGAATATGATAGATTGAGTGCCGTTCAAAGCCCTTAACTGTAATATAGGCTGTGGTTGATGTAATAATAAGCGGTATAAGCAGGGAATAACCGCCGGTTATTTCCGCGATAAGGAAGATGGCTGTAAGGGGTGCATGCATAACTGCTGCCATTGTTCCGGCCATCCCGACCAGAACGAAACGGTTATCGGGAAGGTCAAGCAATGCAAACTTGTTCAGAAGGCTGGCTGTCAGAAAACCAGTCACCCCACCCAGAAACAGTGTAGGGGCAAAGATCCCTCCCACGCCTCCGGCACCGGTGGTGGAGCTGCTGGCGACCACCTTCAGCAGGATAAGACAGAGGAAGAAAAGCGAAAATACCATGTATCCGCCTCCCAGCTTCGAAAACAGCGAACTCTGAAACAATGATTCAGATTCTCCTTTCAGGAGAGCCATTATTGCATCATAACCCTCTCCATAGAAAGCAGGGAAGAGAAAAACAAGAATTCCAAGGACAAGTCCTCCTGCGAGCAACCTTATATAAATATTTCTAATCTCCTTATACCCGGCCTCAAGAAACAGAGTCAGCCTGGTAAAGTAAAGGGATACCATTCCGGTGATCCCCCCCAGAAGGACATACCAGGGAATGTTCCGTATGTTGAATGCCCCTGTTATCGTAAAAGAGAGAAGAACATTGTCACCCATAAGGAAATATGCCACTGTTGCAGCGGTGACCGAGGATATGAGAAGAGGCACTATCGACGACATGGTAAGGTCGAGCAGGAGTACCTCAAGAGTGAATACAATCCCTGCAATGGGAGCCTTGAATATGCCCGACACCGCGCCGGCTGCACCGCAGCCAATCAGGAGGGTCACATACCTGTAATTAAGGCCAAAATATCTGCCGATGGTTGAACCGATCGACGAACCAGTAAGCACAATGGGGGCCTCTGCACCCACGGAACCGCCGAAACCAATGGTGACGGTTGTTGCCAGAAGGGAGGTCCAGTTGTTATGGCTGGAGATCCTGCTTTTCTTTCTTGAAATCGCATGGAGTACCCTGCTCACGCCGTGCTCAATATTGTCCCTTACAATGTACTTTACAAACAATACTGTCAGCAGTATACCTAGAACAGGGTAAATAAGATAAAGATAGCTTCCGGACTCAGGGGTTATTCCTTCGGTAAGTAGTCTTCTTGTGTAATGGATGGAATTTTTAAGGACCGCGGCAGCAAGAGAGCTGAACAATCCTACAGCAAGACTGAGAATATAAATCAGCCTCGACTGATCGATCTCATTAAACTGTTTTGCAAATAGCTTCCTGAAAAACCTTATAACCGACATAGCCCTGCAAAGATAAAAACATTAACAAAGCGTCTTTGTTTTTTAATTAAGTTTGTCTTTTTCTAAATTTCCAGGCGATGATAGATTTCAGGAGTTACAGGCTGGATAACGGATTGAGGCTCTTAGTGCATGAGGACCGGTCAACACCCCTGGTTGCCATGAATGTTCTTTATGATGCCGGTTCGAGGGATGAAGATCCCTCACTGACCGGGATGGCGCATCTTGTTGAACACCTTATGTATTGCGGCACCGGGAACATCCCGGAATATGATCTCCCTCTTCAGCTTGCAGGAGGAGAGAACAACGCATTTACAAACAACGACATTACCAATTATTACCTCACTCTTCCCTCCGGAAACATAGAGACTGCATTCTGGCTCGAGTCCGACAGAATGCTTGCCCCGGATTTTACCGGCAGGAAACTGGATGTCCAGAAAAGTGTTGTAATTGAAGAATTCAAGCAAAGGTATCTCAATCAACCCTACGGCGACGCCATGCTCCGGCTGAGGCCGCTGGCTTACACAACTCACCCTTACAGGTGGCCGACTATAGGAATTGATCCCTCGCACATCGAAAGAATTAGTCTTGAGAATGTTCAGCATTTCTTCAGCCGTCACTATAATCCGGGTAAGGCAATTTTAACCCTTACCGGTAATATCACTCCTGACAGGGCATACGATCTGGCTCAGCTTTGGTTTGGCTCTATTCCCTCAGGTGAACAGCATGACAGAAGCCTGCCCTCCGAACCCGTCCAGACCGAAGAAAGACATATGACAGTTGAAAGGGATCTGCCTGCTTCTGCTCTTTACAAAGCATGGCACATGGGACCCCGCTCCGGCTCCGATTTCCATACAATGGATTTGATAACCGACCTTCTTGCAGGCGGCGAATCAGGCAGGCTTTACAACAGGGTCGTCAGGGATCTAAACCTTTTCAGTGAGATAAATGCATATATAACCTCTGACCTGGATCCGGGACTTGTGATCGTGACCGGAAAATTAATGAAGGGTGTTAATATCGAAAAAGCCGAAACGGCTGTCATCCGGGTCATTGACGAACTAAAGGACACAGTCCCCATGGATGATGAGATCGACAAGGTGAAGAACAGATACGAATCATCAACCGTACTTTCAAATACAAGCATCCTGAACAAGGCACTCAATCTCTCGGTTTTTGAGCTGCTTGGGGATGCATCCCGGATAAACAGGGAAGTTGAAAACTACAGGGCTGTAAGCAAACCAATGATAAAGGATGCAGCGATCAGGCATTTCAATCCGGAGAATTGTTCCACATTGTATTACATCGCCTCAAAAAAGACAGGCAAATGAGCAGTTTCCAGAGAATACAACCCCCGGTACATCCTTTTGATGCACAGATTGATATTCCGTTAAAATCGCTTGCATTGAACAACGGGGCCCGGGTCTTCATGATTGAGGCCGGCACAGAGGATGTTATCAGGATTGAGTGTGTCTTCAGAGCCGGAATTATAAAGGAAAACCTGCCCCTGCTGGCAAGCTCGGCCAATATGATGCTCACAGAGGGTTCCGAAAAGTATACATCGGAAGAGCTGAACGCTTTACTCGACTACTACGGGATATTCCTGAACCTTCAGGCGGAGAGGGACACTGCCGGCCTCACCGCTTATTTCCTCAGCAGATATTTCGACAAGTCGCTGGAACTGATTGCAGAGGTTCTGTTCAGTCCGGTTTTCCCGGCAAAAGAGCTTGAAAAGCTTATGAAGAAGAGACTAAACTGGTTCAGAATCAACAGGGAAAAAGTCCAGAATATCGCCAGTGACAGGTTCTTCGAATCCGTTTTCGGACAAAATCATCCGTATGGAAGGCAGGTAAGTGAACCCGACTTCGATGGCATGACGCCATCACTGTTAAGGGATTTCCATTCCCGCTTATACAGGCCCGAAGAAATGGCTGTTATCGTATCAGGCAAAATTCCCGGTTCTGCATCAGCCTCCCTGGAAAAGCATTTCGGCGGTCTCAGATCAGAAAAAATTCAAAACATTGAAACGGAAAGCATCCTTGAAGGCTCTCCTGTAAGAAAGGAGCATATTAAGAAGAAGGGAGCGGTTCAGACCGCGATAAGGATAGGAGCGGCAACAATAAACAAGCGTCACCCCGATTACCCCGGGCTGAAGTTCCTCAATGTGATCCTGGGCGGTTATTTCGGATCGCGCCTTATGAAGAACATACGGGAAGAAAAAGGTTATACCTACGGGATTCACTCTATAGTTTCATCATTTGATAAATCGGGCTTCAGAATGATATCTACTGAAGTCGGAAGGGAAAATGCCGGAAAGGCAGTCGATGAGATAAAAAAGGAAATAAACCTCCTTCTTACAATACCGGTTCAGGCTGATGAGATAGAAGTAGTAAGCAATTACATGGCAGGAGAGCTTGTCAGATTATTTGACGGGCCAATGGCGATTGCAGAAAGCTTTAAATCAGCTTGGGAATTCGGCCTTGATCTGAGTTATTTTTCTACAATAATGCATACAATCAGGACAATAACTCCCGAAGAATTGCTAAAACTCGCTAACACCTACTACACCACCGGGGATATTTACGAGATTACGGCAGGCTGATGAATAAAAAGCTCACATACATCCTGATTATTCTTATATCACTTGGGGTTTTGCCGTCAAACGGGCAGACCGATGAGGAACAACCTGCAGCCCCGACTCTGTTGCTGACATCCATAAATCAGGAGAACGGTTTTACAGAGTTGTTTTGGACTGCAAATACCGAACCCGACCTGGCAGGATATGCTCTTTATAATTTCAGGAACGGAGAAGGGTATATTATCGATTCCGTATTCAATCCTTCAGCAACAAGCTACTCCTTCCTGAACCTATACGCCGACGAAAGGCCTGAATGTTATGTCATTGCGGCATTTGATAACGCAAGGAACATAAGCCGGCTCTCAAACGGGTTGTGCACCATTCATGCCAAGGCAAGTCCCGATCCCTGCAATAACATTATTAAGATTACGTGGAGCAAGTATCAATCTTATCCCTATGAGGTAGTGCGATATGAAATCATGGCATCGGAAAACGGGGGGCCTTTTTTACTTGCCGGGCAGGCAGGAAGTGAAGAAACCGCATTCAGCCTCGACAATATAACTGACGGCAGCAGATATGATTTTATAATAAAGGCTGTTCTTGAGAACGGACAATCCTCCTCATCCAACCTTACCTCAGCCGTTGCCAGCCTTACAACTCCCCCGCAATGGATAAATGCCGATTATGCAACGGTTACGGATGATGATGAAATAGAACTCTCATTCCATATTGATCCGTTATCTGATATCGACACATTCGCCCTTGAGAGAAGATCAGGATTTTCAGGACCGTTTCAACAGATAAGCCAGTTCACCGGTAACGACATGAAGCCGCTTGCCTATACCGACAGGTCAGCCAGCCCTGATGAAATATATTTCTACCGGCTTTCCGCAGTCATCTGCAAACAAAACGCAGCTACCTCCAATACGGCATCCAACCTTCATCTGACACTTACAAATACAGGCAACGAGATAATACTGAAATGGAACAGGTACCGTCAGTGGCGCGGATCCGTTTCTTCATACACCATTCTTGCCGACAAGGGAAACGGTTTTGAATCTGAAGCCACTACCGGATCGGCCGACACCATTTTTTCTGTAAGCATCCCGGATATTATGTATGAACTTAATAAAGAGGAGATCTGTTTCAGGATCAGGGCTGACGAAACGGATAATCCTTTCGGAATAACAGGAGAAGCCTTTTCAGGGATAGTTTGCACGACAATTGAGGAAGTTGTTACTGTTCCCAATATTTTCACTCCCGACGGCGACGGGATAAATGATTTCTTCAGGCCGGTAATAACTTTCACACCTTCAGAATACAGGCTGATAATAGCCGACAGGCGGCGCGACACCCTTTTTGAGACCCGCGATTACACCGAATCATGGGATGGAACGGCAGGAGGATCTCCGGCCCCTCAGGGAGTGGTAATGTGGTACCTCCGGATGACTACTTCTTCCGGAAAGATTATTGACCGTACCGGCACACTGACAATTGTTAGGAGATAACAGATCAGGCATTGTCTGAATGATGCAATATACATTGACTTCCGGCCTGCTACAAATCATATGAGAGTTTCAATTTTAGCTCAATTACGTTATCTTTGTATCTGGCAGAAAAGAACACAATGATTTTTTATGGGCAGTAAGGATATATTTGACGAGGAGGACATAAAGCTTATTCAATCCGAATACGATTCCCTGATTAACAATATGGTAAGGTGCAGGGAGCCGGGCGACCGCGAACTTATTGAAAAGGCATTCAATATCTCCAACAAGGCTCACTGGAATCTTCGCCGCAAATCGGGTGAACCTTATATTCTCCACCCGATAGCCGTTTCAAAAATAGTTAACCAGGAAATAGGTCTTGGTGCCCGTTCGATTGCCACAGCCCTCCTTCACGACGCCGTTGAGGACACCGACTACACTCTGGAAGAAGTTAACAGGGATTTCGGACCGAAGATAGCCTCGCTGATTGACGGTCTTACCAAAATATCGAGCACCACATACGACAAGGGCACTTCATCATCGCTTCAGGCAGAGAACTTCCGCAGAATGCTTCTGACCCTGTCGGACGATCTGAGGGTAATTCTTATCAAGATAGCCGACAGGCTTCATAACATGCGGACTCTTGAATCGATGCCCGAACACAAAAAGATGAAGGTGGCCGGCGAGACCATCTTCCTGTACGCTCCGCTTGCAAACAGGATAGGTCTGTATGCCATAAAAAGTGAGCTTGAGGACCTCAGTTTCAAATACCGGCAGCCGGCGATATATGATGAGATATCCTCCAAAATGAAGCTTGGAGAGAAAAAATATCACGCACTCATCAATAAATTCAGTTTCCCCATCATAAACAAGCTCAATGAATCAGGTCTAAACTTCGAAATAAGCGGTCGTCCGAAATCGATATTCTCGATCTGGACAAAAATGCAGGCTAAGAATGTGCCGTTCGAAGAAGTTTACGATGTACTGGCTGTCAGAATTGTGTTTGACCCTATGCCCGGGATACCCGAAAAGACAACCTGTTGGAACATTTATTCAGTAATCACTGACACCTATCTTCCAAAGCCCGACAGGCTGCGCGACTGGGTGAGCAGGCCGAAGCCCAACGGCTACGAGGCGCTTCATGTAACAGTCATGGGTCCTGAAGGCCACTGGGTTGAGGTCCAGATACGTAGCAGGCGCATGGATGAAATAGCTGAGAGAGGATATGCAGCCCACTATAAGTATAAGGGGGACAACACACCCGAGACTGAGCTCGACAAGTGGATCAAGAAAATCAGATCGATGCTTGAGAATCCGCTGGAGAATCCGATTGAATTCCTTGACGAGTTCAAGATGAACCTTTTTTCTTCCGAAATAATGGTCTTCACTCCAAAAGGAACCCTTGTCAGCCTGCCAAAAGGAGCATCAGCCCTCGATTTTGCTTACGAAATCCATACCGAAATAGGTAACAAAGCCATTGGCGCCAAGATCAACCATAAACTGAATCCGATCAGCACAGTGCTTATGAGCGGCGACCAGGTGGAGATTATCACTTCTGACATTGCCAAGCCTGAAAGAGAATGGCTTTCGTACGTTACCACCTCAAAGGCAAAGGAAGCTATAAAAAGTGTGCTCAGGGCCGAATCGACCAACAGGATCCAGAAAGGTATGGAAATTCTCGAGATGAAACTTGCCGAAATAGGAGTCACACCGAACACCGAGATACTGAAAAAGCTGATGCAAGCCTATGATTTACCGAATAAAGATGAACTCTATTCGGGAATAGAGCTGGGAACAATAAACCCCGACAACCTTAAAAAGGTTATCAGGAAGTCGCCTGCAAAAAATGTAATAAAATACTGGGAGCTTAAGCTCCTTGGGCCGAAAAAAGACAAAAAGGAAGAAGAAGATGAGACGATTACAGGCTGGATTGACCCGTCAGCGCCTTTCCTACTGAGGGAAAACATCGAAAATGCCGGTCAGTCGTACGAAATAGCAAAATGCTGCAATCCTATTCCGGGCGATGAAGTTATCGGGTATCACTCACCACAGGGGTCGATAGTAATTCATAAGCCCAAATGTCCTGCAGCAATCAGAATAATGTCAAACGAGGGTAACAGGATTCTGCCGGTCAGGTGGGCAATTCACAAACTTGTCTCCTTCCTCGCGCGAATAAAGGTAAGCGGGGTCGACAGGATCGGACTGGTAAACGACCTGACAAATATTATTTCTTCAGAGCTGAAAGTCAATATGACCAATATAAATTTCAACGTCAGGGAAGGTATTTTCGAGGGAACGATCGATCTTTATGTCCATCACACCCAGGATCTCAATAACCTCATACTGAAGTTGTCGAATGTGAAAGGAATTGACACAATCAGTCGTGTTGAGGATTTTTCCTGATGATTACGAAGAAATAATCATCAAGCTATCCCGGAACGATTATTAAATGACCAGAAAAACCGGATCTTAAATGGCTGAAAATGATACCAGATCTACAGTAAAGCAGATATTTACCGAATATCTGGAAAAGAAGGGTCACAGGAAGACACCCGAAAGATTCGCAATTCTTGATGAGATTTATTCAAGAACCGGGCACTTCGACGTGGAATCGCTTTACATCTTCATGAAGAACAAGAATTACAGAGTCAGCAGGGCCACAATTTACAATACAATTGAACTGCTCCTCGACTGCAATCTTGTAATAAAGCACCAGTTCGGGAAAAACATTGCCCAGTATGAACGGGCCTACCAGTGTGGTCAGCACGACCATCTGATCGATTTAGAGACTGGCAAGGTAATAGAATTCTGTGATCCCAGAATTCAGCAGATCATCCGGACAGCATGCGGCATGCACGGATTCACTCCAATGTATCACTCCCTCTACATCTACGGCAACCTGGACAGACCCGTGAAAAAACAAAAAGGGGATTGACTAATCCCCTTTTTGTTGCAGACTATTGATCTTAAAATGGGAAACCAACCGCAAGACCCACCCTGGTTTTAAAACCTTCAATTTTAGTTACATCTTCAGGCTCACCACCCTGCTGAATATCAACACTCCCGTCAGTGTAGTGGCCGCCGAAGAAGAAGTCAATAACAAATCCCTTCCTGAAAATCCATTGTCTTCCGAATGCCACACTGCCTCCGACAGCTGAGAATTTCCCTTTCAGTTATCAACATAATATTATCAACGTGATTGCAGGCCGGATTATTTTGTAACTTCGAAACTGTTTTATAAATCCTGAGGATTCATGAAGATTGATATACTACTTGGCCTTCAGTGGGGTGATGAAGGGAAGGGAAAGATTGTGGATGCCCTGAGCCCTGATTATGATGTAGTTGCCCGTTTTCAGGGAGGGCCCAATGCAGGCCATTCTCTTGAATTCAACAATATCAAGCATGTCCTTCACCTTATTCCGTCGGGGATATTTCATCCCGGCAAGCTCAACATTATCGGGAACGGAGTTGTCCTCGATCCGGCAGTTTTCAAACAGGAGATTGAGGAACTGGGAATCCCCCTTTCTGAGTTAACCGGAAGGCTTGTCATTTCATCAAAGGCAAATCTTATCCTGCCCACTCACCGGGTTCTCGATGCAGCTTATGAGCAAAAGAAAGGCAGCCTGAAGATTGGTTCAACACTTAAGGGTATCGGACCTGCCTATACCGACAAGACGTCACGTAACGGCCTCAGGGCAGGCGATATTTTGCTTGATGACTTCAGGAGTATGTATGACGGGCTTACTGCCACTCATGTGACTCTTCTCAGGAACCTCGCCTTCGATTTCGACATCAGC
Organism: Bacteroidales bacterium UBA6117; assembly: GCA_002428385.1. Taxonomy (GTDB): domain Bacteria; phylum Bacteroidota; class Bacteroidia; order Bacteroidales; family VadinHA17; genus LD21. Next base: position 34,747 of record DIWB01000003.1, on the reverse strand, counting down.
GATTATGAAAAGCATTGGTTTGATGGAATTGAACTCCTGAAGAAATTCAGGATTGAAAACACCGAATACCTTGTCAATGAAATGTTTTCTGCGGGCAAAAAGGTACTTGCCGAAGGTGCGCAGGGAACAATGCTCGATCTGGATTTCGGATCATATCCCTTTGTAACTTCGTCAAACACTATAAGTGCTGGTGCATGCACCGGACTCGGTGTTTCACCAAAAACAATAGGTGAAGTATTCGGGATTTTCAAGGCGTATTGCACCAGGGTGGGTAGCGGACCCTTCCCAACCGAGCTGACTGAGGAAACCGGGGAGTTTCTGAGGAAAAAGGGAGCTGAATTCGGGGCAACTACGGGAAGGCCAAGAAGATGCGGATGGCTCGACCTGCCTGCTCTCAGATATGCCATCATGATAAACGGCACTACCAGGTTATTCATGATGAAAGCCGATATCCTCTCGGGATTCACTACAATAAAGGTCTGCACCTCTTATATGGCAGGAGGAGAAACCATTAACCAGGTGCCCTTTGATAACAATGCCGCGATTGAACCGGTTTATACTGAACTGCCCGGATGGGCGGAAGATATAACCGGGATAAGAAACTACAACGATCTGCCGGTCAATCTGAAGAATTATGTCGAATTCATTGAAGGACAGACTGGCATACCCATAACTATTGTTTCCGTGGGTCCCGACAGGAATTCTACAATTTTCAGGTAGCTTCCGTTTACCTCCTCACATACAGCCAGGCATCGATCTCAACGGTGTCGCGGAACTGTTCAAGCCTCCTGAAAGCCCTTAAATACTGTTCATGCGATTCCGCAACAACAAGTTCAAACCGGCTGTCAGTAATGCGGATTATCTGCGGATCGTAACCCATCTTCCTGTATTCTTCTGCCCATGCAAGGGCATATTCCGGCGTAATAAAACTGCCGACCACAATATTGTATTTCTGGCGGGCTTCATATGTGGCCTTTTCCTGTTCTGCCCTTATCAGGCTGTCAAGTCTTGCTTCCTCAATAGCCCTTAACCGGTTTTCAACCCTTTTTATGGAATCAGCCACCCTGATGCTGTCCTGCTGGGCAAGCAGCATCTCCAGTGTTTTAGCCTTCTTTCCGAACAGCCCCCCTTCCCTTATTTTCTTGCAGGAAACAGGCAGTATCAGCAACATCGCCAGAAAAACTATCGCATAATGCTTCATGGTTGGATTTTAAGAGGTTTTTTGAGGCTCGATCATGAGCCTCTCCTTTCAAAAGTACAAAATATTGAAAACCAATCCAAAGGATAAAACGTTTTTACAATTGCACAAACAATAATTGATTTAAAAGGTTTTTGTATATTAGGCTCCGGAAATTCCACCCCCTAACATAGTAATTACGATGTAATTACATATTTAGTTACGTTAATATAATCTAATTGCCTGATGAAATCAATAATTCAGTTCTTCGAAGAGAGTGTTGAAAAGTATGAAAGCAATGTTTATCTGTGGGAAAAGCCTCAGGAAAAGTACGAAGGAACCACCTATGGTGAAACGAGGAAACAGGTATATGAGTTTGCTGCCGGCCTCATCACAATGGGCATCAAACCGGGCGACAGGCTGAGTATTATCTCTGAAGGCCGCAACAACTGGGTTATCGGTGAACTTGGGATTCTTTATGCCGGCGCTGTCAACGTACCCCTCTCGGTAAAACTCAATCATGAAGAGATCAAGTTCCGGATAAATCATTCCGAATCAAGAATGGTTCTGGCCTCCTCGATACAGGCAGCGAAATTGAAAACAGTGATTAAGGACTGTCTTACCATCGAAAAGATTGTCCACTTCGACACCCAGGAGGAGTATGAAAATAATGAAATCCATTTCAATGAGGTCAGGAAGGCAGGAAGGGAGTGGCTTGAAATACCGGCGAACAAAAACAAATTCAAGGAGCTTTATTCAGCTATTAAACCATCCGATTTTGCAAATATCTGCTATACTTCGGGCACCACAGCCGATCCCAAGGGTATCATTCTAACCCACAGCAACTATGTGACCAACGTGTACCAGTCATACAGTCTGATGGACATTCCCTCATTCTACAAAACACTGCTTATCCTTCCGTGGGATCATTCATTCGGACATACCGCAGCTATTTATGCATTCATGGGCAAGGGTGCCAGCGTGGCGTCGGTGAAAACCGGGAAGACCCCTTTGGAAACACTCAGGAATATGCCGGTCTGCCTGAAGGAGATCAAGCCAAATCTGCTTATGAGTGTCCCCGCAATAGCCAAGAATTTCAGGAAGAGTATAGAAAAGGGCATCAAGGAGAAGGGCAAACTGACTGAGCTTCTTTTCAATCATGCCATGAAGATATCCTATTCATACAACAAGGAAGGATGGAACAAGGGGCGCGGCTTGCAGAAACTGAAAAAACCGCTAATCGACCTTTATGACAAGATCCTGTTCAGGAAGATAAGAGAGAGTTTTGGCGGCGAGCTTGATTATTTCATCGGCGGAGGAGCCCTGCTCGAGATCGAACTCCAGAGATTCTTCTATGCGCTTGGAGTACCCATGTATCAGGGTTACGGATTAAGCGAAGCCTCGCCTGTCATTTCGTCGAATTCAGCAGCAAGGCATAAACTTGGTTCTTCAGGTGCCATAGTAAGCAATATGGAACTCAGGATCTGCGACGATGAAGGCCGGGAACTCCCTGTCGGAGAAAAAGGAGAAATAGTAATCAGGGGCGGGAATGTCATGCACGGTTACTGGAAGAATGAGGCGGCTACAAAAGAAACGATAAAGGACGGCTGGCTGTACACTGGCGACATGGGCTACATGACTCCTGACGGATTCCTTTATGTCCTCGGACGATTCAAGAGCCTGCTTATTGCTGACGACGGTGAGAAATTCAGTCCGGAGGGAATTGAGGAAGCCATGTCTGAACAGTCAAAGTATATCGATCAGTGTATGCTTTACAACAATCAGAAGCCATATTCCGTGGCCCTGGTTGTGCCTAACCAGTATGCTCTCAAATTTTACCTGGAGGAGAAAAATCTGACAGCCGATTCGGACGAAGGGAGAAGAGCTGTTGCGACACTCCTTGAGAACGAAGTGAATGAGTATCGCACAAACGGGAAGTTTGGCCATATGTTCCCCCAGAGATGGCTTCCTGTTGCTATCGGCATTCTCGATGAAGGATTCAATGAGGAAAACGGTCTGATGAACTCAACGATGAAGATCGTCAGGGGCAAAATCATGGACAGGTATGAGGAACTTATTGATTATCTGTACACTCCCAATGCCAAGGATGTCTGCAATGAGAGGAACCTTGAAGAGATCGAGAAGATGAAACTGGGTTAATAATCCACCTCATTTTTTCAGACTACCAGGCGGCTTTTGAAGGGAAGGAAAGTCATAAAATCGGCATGATGCACGATACATGCCTCCGTTGTCCGTTTCACAAGATCGCCTTCTTGGGCATGCGCTGCAATTATATGACACACCTCTGGCGGCACACCGCATTCTTCAGCCAGTGACACCCCCGAGAACGGATGACGCAAGTACTGGCCGTACCGGCCCTGAATGGCTTTCCCGTGTTCATCAATCTCATACTCAAGAAGTTTTCCGACATCTGCAAGTATTGCCCCTGAGATAAGCACATCCATATTCACCTTCAGGTTATCGCCGAAAAACAGATTCATCTTCTCCCCGCTATCCCTGGCAATATGAACCACGCATCGCTTATGCTCCATAAAAGTCACCTTCATTTCGGGTCCGCACAGCAGGGTAAAAGGAATATGATCGAGATCCTCCTCCTTCAGAACACTTTTCTCAAGAGCTGTTTCCCATGTCCTGGCTGTCTTTTCACGCAACGACTCATCCTTGATCCATTCAAGTTCGGGCCATAGTTTCTTTACCTTGTCGTTCATTTCCAGCCTCCTTGTTACTTTAGTTTTGAGATAATGGTATCTGCCATCTCTATGGTCGATGCTGCACCCTTCTTAACCACATCCGGAGAACCGGTCATCTTCATCATGTCGTATGTTCTTGTCTTTCCTTCAAGGATTGTTTCGGCGACTGCCTTTCTGATCCTGGCGGCTGTGGCTTTTTCTTCAAGATAATCGAGCATCATGCATGCCGATTCAATCATTGCAATCGGGTTGACAATAGGAATTTCGAATCCCGCATATTTCGGGGCAGATCCGTGAGTTGGTTCAAATACTGCAATTCCGTCCTCAGAGAACTGTGCACTGCATGCAAAGCCCAGTCCGCCGATGAGTCCTGCAAATGCGTCCGACACTATGTCGCCAAACATGTTTCCGGCCACAATCACCCCGTAGTCCTCGGGATTTTTTGTCAGCCACATCATCTGTGCGTCAATATTTGTATTGAGGAGTTTAATTCCGGGGTAGAAATTCTTCTGGGTTTCCTTCGCCATCTTCCACATAAGGCCGGAGGTCTCCCTGATAACATTTGGTTTTTCGCAGACGGTCACTGATTTGTATCCGTATTTCTGAGCGTGTTCGAAGGCAGCAGTCAGAATACGCTGAGTGGCTTTTCTTGTAAAAATCCTTGTCGAAATTGACAGCTCCTCAGGAGGCACGCTGCCATAATTGGCCCTGAATTTCGGATGAGTCATAAGGGCCTGATGAACCTGATCGGGAGGATTTGTCCATTCCACGCCCGAATACAAACCTTCGGTATTCTGCCTGAATATCACCACGTCAACAAGAGGTTCCTCGATTGCACCTCCCCTTCCCCTTCTTATAAAGTTCAGCGGGTTCCCCGTGTACGACCTGCAGGGTCTGACGCAGATATCGAGATTGAATTTCTGTCTGAGCCCGACTATCGGACTTGAATACACATAACCTTTATCCTGTAACGAGGGAGCGAGCTCGGCCCTTGCCTCTTCGTTGGGCTTTGAGGTAATGGCACCAAAAAGCGCGATTCTGTGTTTGCTTATAAGATCGAGGGTCCGTTGCGGCAGAGGATTGCCCTCACTGCACCAAAGATCCCAGCCAATGTCGCCATGTATGTATTCTGCTTCAAATCCGGAAGCATCAAGGACTCTCAGAGCCTGCTTCATCACTATATTACCGATCCCGTCCCCGGGCAGGGTAACTATTGTTAGCTTTGCCATATGTAACCTAAATTTTTATTGCTCCGTAAATTTAACAAAAATTAAGTATATCAGCTTGTTATAATTCATAGTCACTTTACTTAACCAATAAAAAAAGAAGTACTTTTGATTCATTAACGCTACAATAAAAGCATGAGTACCTTATCTCATTTAAATCCAGCGCCAATCTGGATCTATTTCGAGGAGATATGCAGGATACCGCGTTTGAGCAAAAATGAAGGTAAGATCAGAAAATATCTTCTCAATTTTGCAGCGGAGCATAAACTCGAATCAAAGGAAGACGCAATCGGTAATATTCTTATTACCAGGCCGCCCTCACCGGGATATGAACTCCGGAAAAGCATTGTTCTGCAGAGTCACATGGACATGGTGGGAGAAAAAAATGCCGATTACCCTCACAATTGGCTCACCGATCCCATCATTCCTTATATAATTGATGGCCATGTTGCTGCCAGAGGGACGACTCTGGGTGCCGACGACGGCATAGGAATTGCGTCGCAGCTTGCCATCCTCACTGACCAGACAATAAAAACAGGCAGGATCGAATGCCTCTTCACTGTTGATGAGGAATCCGGAATGACTGGCGCCATCGCGCTGAAACCTGGTTTTTTTGAAGGAAAGACGCTTCTCAACCTCGATTCGGAGGATGAAGGAATCCTTTACATCGGAAGTGCCGGGGGTATCGATACAGTTGGAGACTTTTATTACAAAAGCATCCCTGCCAGCGAAGGGAGCATTGGTTTCAAGATCTCCCTGACCGGACTTCGCGGTGGCCATTCCGGGGATGAGATCCACAAAGGATACGGCAATTCCGTAAAGATAATGAACTCAATTCTGTCCTCCCTTGGCTATAAATTCGGAATATCGGTAAACAGCTTCAACGGTGGCAATCTCAGGAATGCGATTCCGCGGGAAGCTTTTGCAGTGATTGCTGCCGATCGGGCCCACGGAAAAGAGATAATAAAATGGATCGGGGAAAGCGGAATCAGGCTTGCGGAAGAATTTGCTGAAACAGAAAAGGATCTGAAACTTGCCATCACTGAAATCCAGGCTCCTGTTACGGTCATGGACAGGGAAAGCCAGGATAAACTGATCAGGGCGCTGGATTGTTGCCCCCACGGCGTTATATCCTGGTCGGAAGACATGGAAGACCTGGTCGAGACCTCCACAAACCTGGCCTCAGTCAGTTTTGAAGATAACAACAGGATACGGATTGTAACTACTCAGCGAAGCTCTGTGAAGTCGTCGAAGCATGAAGTTGCCGGGATGGTAGAAAAATGTCTTAATCTGGCAAATGCCGAAGTGTTGCATTCTGACGGCTACCCCGGATGGAAACCGGACTTAAGATCGGAAATACTCAGGATAACAACTGAATCGTACGAAAAGCTTTTTGGGCGTAAGCCGCTGGTCAGGGCAATACATGCCGGTCTGGAATGCGGACTGATTTATGAGAAATTCCATGGGATAGACATGATTTCAATAGGTCCAACCATCAGGGGGGCTCATACACCTGAAGAAAAGATAAAAATTGATACAGTGGAGATGTTCTGGGACCTGCTTATTGATGTGATAGGAAGGATTCCTGACGTTACCGGGGAGAAATAATCACCTTCATTTGTATGTGTCAGTCGGCGGCAAAAAACTCATCCTTGCCCGCCCCGCAAACAGGGCATTTGTAATCATCAGGCAGATTGCTGAAATCAGTAGCCGGGGCAATTCCGGAATGAGGATCTCCTTCTTCAGGATCATATACGAATCCGCAGATGATACACTTGTATCTTTCCATTTGACAATACTTTACTTTTTGATTTTTCTGACTGTATCAATAATTGTGCCGTCGACCCATTTTATTGCAGCAACAATTTTGTCATCGAACTGAGGCTTTGAAGGCTTCCCGCAGATCCTTTCTGCTTCCATCTTCAGCTCTTCAATTGTAGTGACCGGCAGGCCGCTGTTCTTCACACTATCAATAAGATCCTGCCTCAGGGGATTTATTGCAATACCCCTCTCTGTGATAACTGCATCGATTAGTTCTCCCGGGCCGCAAAGGGTTGTAACCTCGTCAACTATTACAGGTATCCTGTCGCGGAACAATGGCACCGGAAGTATTACGTTCCGGGCATGAAGGCAATTCTGCCATCCTCCTATGCCATGAAGCAGGTAACCGTCGGAGTGTGTCACCACATTCCCGTTGAAATTCAGATCGACCTCGGTTGCCCCGAGTATCATAATATCCATCATGCTGGTGAGGTTACCCTTTGAGTGATGATTGTATGCGTTGAAAACGGAATACGGTACATGGTTCGGATTTCTGGCAATAGAGTCAACCGATTCGAGGTCAAAAACCTGTGCGTCGAGGATGTATTCCATCTGCCCGCTCTCAAGCATTTCAACCATATACCTTGTACTGCCTCCGAATCCGAATTTCGATTTCCAGCCCTTTTTCCTGAGTATCTCATGAATAAACACCCCGATAGCAAGAGATGTACCCCCTGCGCCGGCCTGCATTCTGACACCATCCTTCAAGATGCCAGTCTTCTCAAGAAATGCCGCGGTAAGCTCCGCAATAAGCAGCCTGTCGGGACTTTTTGTAATCCGGGTGGTTCCTGACACAATCTTTTCCGGTATCCCGATCTTGTCGACAACCACCACATAGTCGACATAGTTGCCCTCAATTTCCATCGGGAAGCACGGGATATCGACGAGATTATCTGTAACAACAATCACCTTGCCGGCATACATCGAATCGGCCTTGGCATAGCCGAGTACCCCGCAAGCAGAACTTCCTCCGGTTCCCCTTGCGTTTCCAAAAGAATCGGCTGTTGGTGCAGCAAGAACCGCTATATCGATTTTCACCTCACCGTCCTGGATTGCCTGAACACGTCCCCCGTGCGACCTCAGTACCGCGGTACCCTTCATCCTTCCTTCCGAAACGAACCTTCCGAGCGGACCATTCATGCTTCCTTCGATCCGGTTTATAGTTCCATCCTCGAGGTACTTGATAACAGGGTCATTACATGGGAAAGAAGCAGAAGGGAACCAGACAAGGTCCTTCACTCCCATCTTTGATGCTATATCGAAGATCCTGTTGCTGACCAGGTCTCCATCCCTGAGGTGATGATGAGTGGATATTGTCATCCCATCGCGGATGCCGCATCTCAGGAGAGCCTCCTCCAGAGTTGAAACAACCTTGTTGCCATCGTCAGGAAAATCGATGCATGAAGGAATGGGAGGACCATACTTATTTCCCGAAGGCCTGTATTTTCCGACTCCCCTGAAAGGGATTGCAGGTTTGCCGTTAATTTCTGCCGGTACAGCCCTTCCCACGGCATTTATTACAGTCGGAATCGACATGATAAGCAATATTTAAGTTGATTAATTCACAACAGCCGAGGATTCATCTCTCCATCCAGAATCAAGGAGACCGAGCCTTACAGCCAGATCGATAGCCTTCATGGCCCGGGCAACAACCGGGGGATCAATCATTTTTGAACCCAGGGCAACCACCCCCAGACCTTTCGACAGAGCGTCTTCATAAGACAGTACAATTTTCCTCGCTTTTTCAATTTCTTCCTGTTCCGGAGCAAAACCCTGTCTTATTACTGCAACCTGCCTGGGGTGAATGCAACCCATGCCCTCAAATCCGAGTGATTTTGAGACCGCAACATTACGGCGGAGACCTTCCATATCACCAACATCGGGGAAAACCGAATCAATCGGCTGTATCCGGGCGGCCCTGGCAGCATTTACGATCCTTGTCCTGGCATAGAGTGTCTCATTCCCCTCATTTGTCCTTCTCACGCCCATATCGGCGGTAAGATCCTCCAGCCCTACTGCCAGTGCAACAACACTTTCATCAGCTCTGGCAATATCGAATGCCATTTCCACTCCCATGGCACTCTCAATTATTGGCATCAGATAAACGGGATTGTCTGATCCGGATCCTGCCTTTATATCCCTGATACGCATTGCGACTTCCTTCACGTTTTCAGCAGTCTCGCATTTTGGTATCAGGATGAGATTCACATTGTGGGGTATCACGGAATCAAGATCGTCCATTCCCCTGTCGCCCTGATTTATCCTCACCATCCTTTCCGCACCCCTGAAATCGAGCTGGCGGAGAGCATTCCTCACAAGAATCCTTGCCTCGTCCTTCCTGTCGGGCGCTACCGAGTCTTCCAGGTCGAGGATGATCCCGTCGGCTGAGTGAAGCCCCGCATTTATCATAAGGCTTGGAGTGTTCCCCGGCAGATATAGTCTTGAAAAGCGAAATCTGTCGCGCAGGGTTGAATACTTGTTGGCCTCAGGGAAATCAGGAAGAAAACTCATCTCCGATGCGGTCAGTTTCTTTACAACGGCTTCCACCCGAGCCATAATAACAAAAGGCAGTCCTCCGGAATCATCTATTGCAAGATGAGCGTTCTCAATCCCGAAATAGCCGAGCATTTCCGAGCACAGCGTCCTGATGGATTCCCCATAAAGGGTTTCCACCTTCGATTTCAGATCAGTAGAGATACCTCCCTCGCTCTTCAGAAAGAGAGTAATCTGGCAGTCGGACCTGATTTTGGGACCTGAATTTCCTGATGTCGCACAGTTGTTATCCATAATACCGTGACTAAAGATGTGTTAAAAGCAGATCAATCCATTTCCATTATAACCTCATCCTGCAGAACTGTCTGTCCTGCTATAACTTTCACACCTGAGATCATGCCGTCGCGCTCCGCTTTGATCTCATTTTCCATCTTCATTGCCTCAAGGGTGAAGAGGGGCTGGTTCTTTGCAACAGTATCTCCCGGTTTTACAAATATCCTTACAACGATCCCGGGAAGAGGAGATTTAACTTCCGTTTTCGGGCCTCCCGTTTTCTTCTCTATATCCTTTTGGGGCTCCTTGATTGCAGACCTGACAACAATCGGGGTTTTATCGGGTTTAACGTTCCTTTCTATCTCAACAACGTAATCCTCATCATTCACCTTCAGCTTTGCCACATTTCCGGTAAGGGACAGAATACTCACATCGTATTTTTTCCCTTTTACTAAAAACTTGAAGCTCTTCATATTTTTTTTCTTACATGATCAATTTAAGATTCCCTGTCTGAATAAAATCAACGCAAATTTCTCATACTGTATAGTTTTGAGCTCCATGGCGAATAAGTCTTCGACACCCTCTTAACAGTGATGATGTCGCTCTCTTCGTCGTGTATCTCATTGAAATACAAGTAAAGAGCTGTGGCAATAGCGGCTTCTGCATCTGAGCCGGTCTCCGGGGCTCCAGTGATAATGGTTTCAGCAACAGCCGCCTTTTCCTTACGCCCTGCAAGAAGTTTCCTTATCAGGGGAACCAGTACCCTGATTATAAACCACAGCAATATGATTGATAACAGGATAATGTTAAGCACTATCAGCAGTCGCACAGCAGCTGCATCATCAAGGTAGAGGCTTAAAAGATTTATTGAAAGATAACTCATGGCCGGACTCTGTTTACAATGGTATGTTTGCATGTTTCTTCATAGGTCCCGGATCCTTTTTGGTAGCAAGGGTTCTCAGAGCCCTAATTATCCTGAAGCGGGTGTTCCGGGGCTCGATCACGTCATCAATAAAGCCGTATTTTGCCGCCTCATAAGGATTGGCGAACTTTGTACGGTATTCATTCTCCTTTTCGGCAATGAAAGCCGCTTTTTCTTCCTGATCGCTTATTTCAGCAAGAGCTTTTCCCTCGAGAATTTCAATTGCACCAGATGGCCCCATTACCGCAATCTCAGCCGAAGGCCAGGCGTAATTTACATCACCCCGGAGTTGTTTGGACGACATGACGCAATGTGCCCCGCCGTATGATTTCCTCAATGTAACAGTGACTTTTGGGACAGTGGCTTCACCGTAGGCGAACATAAGCTTGGCGCCATGGATAATTATGCCGCCATATTCCTGCCCGCTTCCAGGCAGAAAGCCCGGCACATCAACAAGTGTTACGATGGGGACATTGAAAGCATCGCAGAATCTCACAAACCTTGCTGCCTTTCTCGATGCATCGATATCAAGGACGCCTGCCAGGAAGTTTGGCTGATTGGCCACAATACCCACCGGCATTCCTGCCATCTTGGCAAAACCGACAACTATATTCCTTGCATATCCCGCGTGAATCTCAAGGAACTCGCTGTAATCAACGATTTTGAAAATAATGTCCTTAACATCATAGGGCTGATTTGGGTTTTCCGGTATCAGGCTGTTAAGATCATCTTCCTTGCGGTCGATCGGATCGTCGCATTCGGTAAGAGGAGGTTCCTCCATATTATTCTGCGGGAGATAGCTCAGCAGTTTACGGATAAGCAAAAGCCCCTGTTCCTCTTCGTCCACAATAAAATGAGCTACACCCGATTTTGTTCCGTGAACGCCTGAACCTCCAAGGTTTTCAGTTGATATTTCCTCTCCGGTAACCGTCCTGGTAACTTTGGGGCCGGTTACGAACATATAACTGTTTTTCTCGCTCATGATTATGAAGTCGGTGAGGGCCGGGGAATAAACCGCTCCTCCCGCACATGGTCCAAATACCGCAGAAATCTGGGGGATAACCCCGGAAGCAAGAATATTTCTTTCAAAAATCTCAGCATAGCCTGCAAGACTTTTCACCCCTTCCTGGATACGCGCTCCGCCGCTGTCGTTTATTCCGATTACCGGCGCTCCCACCTTCATCGCCTGATCCATCACTTTGCAAATTTTCTGCGAGAAGGCTTCAGACAACGACCCGCCGAAAATGGTAAAGTCCTGGGCAAACACATACACCACCCTCCCGTCGATGGTCCCATGACCTGTTATCACCCCGTCGGTAAGGAATTTCTTCTTACCCATACCGAAATCCTCGGTACGATGAGTGACAAACATGTCAAACTCTTCAAAGCTTCCTTCATCGAGTAGAATATTTATCCTTTCCCTGGCTGTCAGTCTTCCCTTGGAATGCTGATCCTCAATCTTTTGCAGCCCTCCACCGAGACGCGCTTTTTCTCTCAGTTCGATGAGCTGCTTAACCTTATCCTGGCTATCCATATATAATGTGTGTTTTGTGTACTGTTTATGAAGTAGAATATCCTGTATTACTTTTCCGGCTGTTCGTGACCGGGATGTTCGCAAAGCTCGATAAGTACCCCGTGTGCCGACCCCGGGTGAAGGAATGCAATTTCAAGGCCTTCTGCGCCTTTCCTTGGCTTGGTGTCGATCAGTCTGACTCCCTCCTTTTCCGCATGCCTTAGCTTTTCCTCAATGTTTTCCACGGCAAATGCAATGTGGTGGATGCCCTCCCCCCTCTTCTCAATAAAGCGGGCAATTGTACCCTGAGGGTCAGTCGACTCAAGCAGTTCAATCTTTGTCTGTCCGACCATAAAGAAAGCAGTTCTGACTTTCTGATCCGGAACCTCCTCAATATTATAGCATTTCAGGCCGAGAACCTTCTCGTAAAACGCCACCGATTCTGCCAGACTGGCTACTGCAATACCAATATGTTCTATATGTGCAGGTTTCATAAAAGAGCATGTTTTTGATGACTATAATTTAAGCAAAATTAACAGCTTAAAAATAGCTCAGGCAAACAAAAATCATGTTTGACAAGAATTTAGTTATTCCCCTGTATCAGAAAGGAAACTCCTCCGGGGTTGTGATTTCGGCTTCTTTGATTTCGGGTTTGGCGGCAGCCATGTGAACAGGATTTCCATCGACGAATATGGCTTTGTAAGGTGTAACCGGGCAAGCATATTCGCAATGTCCGCATCCGATACAGATGTCCTGATTGGTCTCCGGTATCACCAGATTACCCTCGTAAGGCACCATATACACTGCTTTTGTGGGACAGGCTTCGGAGCAGGCTCCACAGGCTGTCTTTTCGGTCTTGACTATGCAATTGTCCTTTATAAAGAAAACCTTACCTAACTGAGTAAGTTTTTTAGCTTCAAGGAGCAGAGGTTTGAGGGCATTTGTGGGACATATTTCAGTACAGACGGTGCAGTTAAAAGTACAGAAGCTCCTGTGATAATCCATAACCGGCTGCATGAATCCGGCAATGCCATACTGCATCACGGCAGGTTGAAGGACATTGTTCGGACAAGCATTGATGCAGAGGGAACATGCCGTACAATATTTTGTGAATTCCTCCATCGATCCTGCTCCGGGAGGGCATACCGGAAAATTTCTTGGCTCTTTTACAGTCGACTCTTTACGCGGGACAGGCGCTCCTTCCTGATCCTGGTTTCTGGCACTGGTGGTAATCCCTAAAAGCATCAGAAGCGATCCTGCAACAAATTTCCGCCTGCCTTCGTCAGTATTGGCGGGCTTTTCCTTTGAGGCGATAAAACTATAGGAAAGCGCCTTTTCAGGACAAACATCAATACAGTTGAAGCAATTTACACAGCGGCTGACATCTATGTTATAATTAAGGAAATCGATGCATGATGCTTTGCATCGTACGGAACAACGTCCGCAACGGGTGCATTTGCTTTCGCTGAATTTGACCCTGAATATCGAGACCTTCGAAATCAGGCCCAGAAGAGTGCCTACCGGGCAGATCATATTGCAATAAAGCCTTCCTTTCACAAAGGACATTGTCCCGACAAGCAGAAAGAATGCGACAGGAACAGCATATGTCATCGGGTTGAATCCCCTGATATCAACATGATGGAGAGTGTATACATCGAATTTTCCGAGCAGCCAGGTCAGAAAATTATTGATAAGCAAAATCACAGGCTCGCCCAGATAAGTCATAAACCTACCGAATATGCTGTAGGGATCAAGAAGAGTAACCAGGTAAAGTCCATAGAAAATAGCGGTCCCAAGAGTCAGGACAAGCAGGGAGTATCTTATTATTGTATGCGGCTTTTTATATCCGAATCTCCTGAATTTCCTTTTAATCCTGCCTCCGATACGGCTGAAGAGATCCTGTCCGATCCCCAGCGGACAAAGAAATGAACAATATGTCCTGCCGGTAAGAAGTGTGAGCAGGAGAACAATGATGAACCCTCCTGCTGCCATTGTCGTCAGGTTGATATACTTAAGCGCCGAAGGAACAAACTGAAGGTATAAAAGAGAATTAATGTATTTCTCCGGTATTACTGACATGAAGTCAGCAAAAACGAAAAAAAAACAAATCAGGACAATGGAAGAAAACAAAATCCTTAATTTCCTGAGGAAGGAAGATGTCATTACAAATTACATTTTTATACGCTTGATATTGAGCGATTCAAGGTTCATGTTGCCAAGGCCCATCTTATGAGCAATGGGAATATAATCAACCCGCCGGGGATCAATGCTGAGCATTTTCGCGGCCGCGGCATCACCTGCAACCCAGTCGGAGGTTATGATCTGTGATTTCATCTGGACAACATCCTCTTTTGAAACACCCTGCGGCCCATGCTTTACCATCACGTTGTAGCAATCAATGATATTGAGGACGGGTTTCTTTTCAAACAGAGCATAATCGGCTATACACTGGTGAAGATCATTCGAATGCCAGTACCCCCTGTCCCAGACTACTCCCATCATGTTTTTAAGACAGGCTGTCATTCTGGTTGAGTTATGGTCTTTCAGTATGGGAACATTTATAAATACATCTGTCTCCATAATGAGTTCGTGAACCTTGGCTTTCTTAAGCTTCACAGCTGTGGGTATCTCGATCTCCTGGTAATAGTTCTCGGTATTGCCGGGAACTACCTTGGCGCCTGCAGCTTTTGCAGCTTTTTCGATCCCCGAATTCTTGTAAGTGTTGACCCAGTTGTCGCAGGTATGATCGAAAACATATACTTCCTTTGCTCCTGCCCTGAAACAGTGTTCAATAATCCTTTTTACAAGATTGGGATTTGTATTGGCTGCCAGTTCCGGAACAACGTCCCAGCCTATATTTGGTTTGACAAGAACCTTCTGTCCTTTCCGGATGAATGTTCCCATACCGCCAAGTTCCTGAATACCCAGATCGAACATTGCATCGGGTTCACCACCCATTATTGCAACCATATCATATTTTTCCGGAGAAGTCCCTGCTGCCCATAATTTATTGTATCCTCCAATGCTGAAAGCAGCACCGGCAGCAATACCGGCCCCGACAGACTTTCTGAAAAACTCCCTCCTTCTCATAATGGATAACTCAGGTTTTAATACGTAACCGAAAAGTCAACAAAAATACGAATTATTTTTATCAATTCTCCAATGATTGTAAATTGTATATTTACGCAGAATTACTGTTTATTATCCGGTTCATGAGATCTCAACATTCCCGGGTTTTGTTTGTTACACTTAATTAACGGCTGTATATGAAAGTACTGTACTATGATTGTTTTTCGGGTATTAGCGGCGACATGAACCTCGGCGCCATGGTCGACCTTGGCATTGATACCGGATTTCTCAGATCCGAACTTGAAAAGCTCCGACTGGAGGGATGGGAACTTATCTCAGAAAAGAGCCAGCGCCACGGGATCACAGGAACTAGAATAACCGTAAGGCAAACCAGGCACGAACATGTACACAGGCACTTATCGGATATTGAAAAGATAATCACGGGATCAGCTTTGCCTGATAAGGTTAAAGAATTGAGCATGAAGATATTCATGAAAATTGCACAGGCTGAGGCTGCCGTTCACGGAATACCACTCGAAGTGGTTCATTTCCACGAGGTAGGAGCAGTCG
Organism: Bacteroidales bacterium UBA6117; assembly: GCA_002428385.1. Taxonomy (GTDB): domain Bacteria; phylum Bacteroidota; class Bacteroidia; order Bacteroidales; family VadinHA17; genus LD21. Next base: position 18,972 of record DIWB01000003.1, on the reverse strand, counting down.
ATTCAATAATTGACGTTACCGGTGCCGCAATATGCTTCGTTGCACTTGGGGTTGAAGCGGTATACGTTTCGGAGGTTGAACTCGGGAGCGGCTTCGTTAATTGCGATCATGGCAGGCTGCCGGTGCCGGCGCCGGCTACAGCCGAAATAATAAAAGGAATTCCTGTCAGGGTCGGAGGCGTTGATTTTGAGGCTACAACACCTACAGGAGCTGCAATTGTCACTGCCCTCGGGACAAAATTCGGCACCGGACCAGAGCTTACCATAACAAAAACAGGCTACGGAATTGGACATAAGGAACATCCCGTGGTACCCAACCTCCTCAGGGTCTTTATGGGCGAAGCAGCCGGAGATAATGCGCGGGGACACAGGGCCGTCTTGCTGGAAGCAAATATTGACGACATGAATCCGGAGTTTTACGACCATATTTCCGATAATCTTTTCAGGGCCGGCGCTGCTGATGTATTTTTCACTCAGATCATAATGAAAAAGGGACGACCCGGCGTAATTCTTAATGTTATATGCGAAAAGGGTTCGGAAAACAAGCTGAAAGAGATAATCTTCACAGAGTCCACCACGCTCGGAATGAGATCATTTGAATTTAATAAGGACACACTTGCAAGGGAAACCTTTAAGGTTGACACAATCTACGGCGAGGTAACGGTGAAAAGGTCGTTCTTCGGCGGGAAACAGGTCTCCGTCAAACCAGAATACGAAGAATGCAGGAAGATTGCATCGGAAAGAAACATCCCCGTCAAGGAGGTTTATAACAATATCATCTCGGTTATTGTAAACAACAAAAAGCAATCATGACCGAAAACAAAAGGGATAAACTTGACCGTTTGCTTATTGATCTGAATTCCTTTGTCGTAGGTTTTTCAGGAGGTGTGGATAGTTCATATCTCCTTCTTCGCGCACATTCACTCCTGAAAGAAAAAATAACTGGAGTCACCCTCAGTACCCCCTATATGCCTGATTCGGAAATTGAAGAAGCTACTGAATTTGCGAGGGCACATAAAATCAGCCACCGTATATTGGATCTTTCCTTCCCTGAACCAATCCGGAATAATCCACCCGACAGGTGCTACATCTGCAAAAAGATACTGTTCGGACAACTGCTTGGCTTTGCTGCTGACAACGGTTTCAGTCACGTCGTCGACGGCTCCAACGCTGATGATGCCAACTCTCACCGACCTGGAATCAGGGCGCTTAAGGAGCTGGGCGTCAGAAGCCCCCTGATGGAAGCTGGCCTCACAAAACAGGACATCAGGGATTTACTGGCCGCAGAAGGACTTAATATCGCCTCTAAACCTTCTATGGCGTGCCTGCTCACCAGGATCCCTTATAACACTGCAGTAACTTCCGAAATGATCCTTATGGTTGAACAGGCGGAAGATTTCTTTCGAACCAGCGGATATCCGGGAACCAGGGTCCGGATACATGGCGACCTGGCCCGGATAGAATGCCACCCCGCCAATTTCAGCAAGATGACTCAGAGTCCTGACAGAGAACTTATTATCTCAGGACTTAAGAAAATCGGATTCAGATATGTATCTTTGGATCTCGAAGGATACAGATCAGGCTCCTATGATCCTGAAAACACCAGACCATGAACAGGGACGACATTGAAACACTCCTCAGGGAGATAAAAGACGGAAGTAAAAGCGTAGAGGAAGCACTCGACATTCTGCACGACTTTCCGTTTACCGATCTCGGGTATGCAAAAATTGATAATCACCGGGAGATCAGGACAGGGTATCCTGAAATAGTATACTGCGCAGGGAAGACTACCGACCAGGTCATTGGAATCTTCAGGCTGATGGCGGGGAAAAAGAACAATGTCATCGGAACCAGGGCCGGCCGGGAAATGTACGACGCGGTGAAGGAAATTTTCCCCGAAGCCGTCTGGTATCCGGAGGCACGAATCATAAGCATCCCTTTCCGCGAAATGAAACGGCCCGAAACTGCTATTGCGGTTATCACTGCAGGCACCTCCGACATACCGGTTGCTGAAGAGGCTGCCGTCACTGCAGAACTTCTCGGGAACAACGTTCTCAGGATATATGATGCAGGCGTTGCCGGCATACACCGCCTTGTGGATAAACTCCCCGAAATAAGGAAATGCCGTGTGGTAATTGTAATTGCCGGCATGGAGGGAGCCCTTGCAAGTGTTGTCGGAGGACTGGTCAGCTCACCCGTTATCGCTGTTCCCACAAGCGTTGGATACGGAGCAAGTTTCGGAGGCATATCGGCGCTGCTGGCAATGCTTACAAGCTGTTCCTCAGGGGTGACTGTTGTCAATATCGACAATGGTTTCGGCGCCGGCTTCTCTGCAAGCATGATTAACCATATGAAGTGATCTGCCCTGATGGCCGACAAACTGCTTCTTTCCACGGCATACTTTCCTCCGGCCTGCTATTTCAGGCTTATCCGGGATGCAGCAATCGTATTTTTAGAACGGGAAGAAAACTACCTCAAACAAACCTACAGGAACAGATGCATGATACTTGCATCAAATGGTGTACTGATCCTCTCCGTGCCGGTCACGAAAGGCGACAGGTTAAAAGCGCCGGTAAAAGATATTCAGATTGATTATTCGAAACGATGGCAACAGGTTCATACAGGAGCCTTCACATCAGCATACGGAAGATCGCCTTACTTCCTTTATTATTCCGAAAACATCTTCAGCATTCTGCAAAAAAAACATCGTTTTCTTATCGACCTTAACCAGGAACTGCTTCAGGAGTGCCTCACCCTTTTGAATATTAATAAGTGTATAAACTACACTTCATCGTTTGAACCGGCCACCCTTAAGCCAGGGGATTACAGGTACTGCATTTCACCAAAAAGAGAACAGGTATTCAGTTCAAAGCCTTACATCCAGGTTTTCGGAGAAGCCGGTTTTGTGCCGGGTTTAAGTATCCTCGATCTGATCTTCAACCTTGGTCCGGATGCAGCCTTGTTTTTATAGCAAATAAAAACGGTGCCTGGCCAGGCACCGTTTTTTTATTAATCAGTAAAGTAAATCAGAAGCCAAATTTATAGCCAAGGGTAACCGAAAACATATTCCTGGTGTTAGTCAGGTTGGCCATTGCAGTTTCGTAGTAAGAGTCGTAAAGTATGTATTTCTGTTCGTTCCTCATGTTGGTAAAGCCGAAGTCGATACTCAGGTTCTGCTCCCTGAAGCCGAGTCCTGCCGAAATTGACCTGTTGAACAAATCCTTGTTAACCTCATCCTCCCTGAATACTTTTCCGTAATAGCCGTATCCTCCCCTGAAGTACAGTTTGTTAAACCTCAGTTCGCCGCCAACGCGGATGTTATGTGCAGGTTGCAGTGTATTCTTTATATCAAGGTTCTTCTCGCTGTAATCATAGTCATCGCCTGTTTCCGAGAACTTAACCATGCTGTAATCAACAAATTCATAATCAACGCTAAGCAGACCAGTTTTTTCAATCTGGTAAGCAACACCGGCAAGAACCCTGAAAGGAGTTGTCAGTGCATATTCATAAACCAGCTCGTCGTTATAGAATTCATAATGGCCACCATCGGTGAAGTTGGAAGAGATGTTATCATAGAACCTCTCATTAATCTTATATAATGTGGGTGAATGGAAAGCAACTCCTATCCTGAGTTCCTCTACCGGTCTGATTATAGCTCCAATCTTGAGGTTAACCCCTGTTCCTGTATTTTCAAAATGCTCAACATAAGAGAAATCGCTGAACTGTGAATCGAGGAAATAGTCGGCTTTCTCAAGATGCTCATAATGTCCGGTATACCTCATAGTGTTGATACCCAGGGTTGCTCCGAAATACACTTTGTTTGAATAGTTTCCACCGATTGATATTGCATGTTCACCCGTATATCCCTGGTTGGTGATCAGTCGCCTGATGTTCTGACCGTAATCGGATGTTGGATTGTCGCCGTAATTCGAAAAAACCGTACCATAGTAACTGGCATTCGCATCTCTTAAAGTATCGATGATCCATGCATCGTAAGCAATTCCTGCTGCGCCTCCGATATCGCCATAGTAAATACCGTAAGCCTCATCAGCCCAGTAATCGGCCATTGAGCTGTTTGCGCTGTTTCCCTGAATACGTGCCGTATTGTTCAGGTTGTTCGTCTTGTTGAATGAGTATCCGACATTGAGTGAGATCAATCCGGTGGTTCCGCTTCCCTTTATCAGGTTTCCGACAACGCCTGCCTGGCCAAGGTTAAAATTGTACAGATAATCATCGGAGATCCCGTTGAAATTAGCTGACGTTTTTGCGTGCAGAAGCTGCGGTGTCAGTGATATTTCTGAAGATCTGAACACACCGATTCCGGCAGGGTTCTGGCTAAATGTTGACATATCGCCTCCGAGGGCTGTGAAGGCCCCCCCCATCGACATGAACCTGGCTGTACCGGTATAGAAGATCTGGGAGTATCTTAGGGCATCATCTACATTCTGGGCTTTGAGTCCGGTGAATGTAAGCAATGCTGCTACAATTATTAAGGCTGACCTTTTCATTATCTTTTCTTTTTATTTAAGAGAATACCCGCATTCCATTAAGGAATGTATTGATAATCAATGTGTTATTAAATTAATTACCTTCTTCCTCCTGATGAAGAGCGGCCGGATGATGATGATGAAGAGCTGCCAGAGGATGAAGAACCCGAGTAGGAAGAACCTCCTGAGTATGATGAGCCGCTGCTCCTCGACACGGAGCTGCCTCCGCTGTAGGAAGAACTGCCGCCGGGGTAGGATGATCCTGATCCTGAGCTTCTTCTTGACGGAACAGAATAGGTGCCGGGGTTGCTGTAAGACGAGCCTGACCTGGAGGGAGCGGAATATGATGAACTACTTCTTCCCTGGGTCGAAGAGCTGGAAGGCCTGGTGGTGGTAGTCCCGCTGTTTACCCTGGTGTTGTTGTATGAAGGCCTGGTGCTAACCCTTGGATTTGTGTAAGTAGGAGTGTATGACCTGTTGACTGAATTGTATTCAGGGCGTGTGGCAGCCGGTCTTCTAGTCTGGGTTGACTGAGTTCCGGTGTTGCCGGCCCCCTGGGTAGTGGTTCTTCTTTCACCTGCTACAGGCTGCTGAGTACCGCTGACCGGGGTGGTAGTCCTTCTCAAAGTTGATGTTCCAACAGTTCCGGTGGCCGGTACTCCGGTGCCGGAAGCCGGGTCGGTGGTTCTCCTGGATGATGCTGTTCCGGAAGTTCCGGACGCTCCTGTGGAGCTGCCGCCTGACCAGCGGGTAGACATGTTGCTTGGTTTTTCCCTTCTTCCGTAATTCACATCACGGTCGTTGAATGTGTAGGGGCTGTAATAGCCTCCGTAGTACCAGGGTGAATAGAAGGAGCTGTAGTATGGGCTGTAATATCCCATTCCCATTCCCATGCCCATTCCCATTCCATAGTACCCGCCGTATGAGTAGGGGCTGTAAAAACCTCCGTAGGAATAAGGGCTGTAGTAATCGTAGTAGAACGGATCGTAGTATGAGTACGGAAATCCGGAGTAGAAGCTATTGAACCCGAACGACGGGTAGAAGCTGGAGTAGAATGGATCCCTCCAGTAAGGGTTGAAGTAGTTCCCGTAAAACCTGTTCAGCCTTCCGGAGTAGGAGCCGTCATAATAATCGTATCTGTTGTCATAACTGCCCGCATCAGCATAGTCGACTGCATCGGAATATTCCTCCGATACCAGGGTGTCGGCAGCATAGATGTTGTCGTAATATGATCCTGATCTCAGATTGTCTTCGGAAATCTGATTGCGCTCGCTTGTTCTTGCCTTTGTTACAGGCTGATCGGAACTCACAAAATACAGGTCATCGTATTCTGTTCCCACATACAGCCCCGAAGAGCAGGAGGCGAGAGTCAGAAGGGCAAGGCCGAATATGTAATTTGTTGCTTTCATTTTGGTTGTTGTTTCCTTTTGTTTACTTTACTTACCAACAAATATCAAAATCCATACCAAAGTATCAAGGTTTTCCAGATTTTTACTCAGGCTTCAGGTTTCAGCAAATTTAATTCTTTTTGCCAAAGTAACAATCATTTTCAAAACGCTTATAATTCTCTTTTAGTCTGCATGGCAAAGCAACTCCGCTGTTTACTGCCCGTGCGGACACCCGCTTTTTTAAATTTCCAATATTTAACTACTTTTACGACCGGCTTATAAATGATACAAACAATTTAAAATACCACACCATACAATGGCTAAGTTTTTGACAGACAGGGAAGACAATTATGCACAATGGTACAACGACCTTGTAATAAAAGCCGATCTTGCCGAGAATTCGGCAGTGAGGGGCTGCATGGTTATCAAGCCCTATGGTTATGCAATATGGGAAAACATACAGGCCGGACTTGACAAAATGTTCAAGGCAACAGGCCATGTCAATGCATATTTTCCTCTTTTTATACCTAAATCTTTTTTCAGCAGGGAAGCAGCACATGTTGAAGGATTTGCCAAGGAGTGTGCAGTTGTCACCCACTACAGGCTGAAAAACGATGAGAATGGGAAGGGGATTGTTGTTGATCCTGCCGCTAAACTGGAGGAAGAGCTCATAATCCGCCCCACCTCCGAAACGATTATCTGGAATTCATACAAAAACTGGATCCAGTCCTACCGCGACCTCCCGATTCTGATCAACCAGTGGGCGAACGTTGTCAGATGGGAGATGCGTACCCGTCTGTTCCTGAGGACATCTGAGTTTCTCTGGCAGGAGGGGCATACAGCCCACGCGACAAGTCAGGAAGCTGTTGAGGAAACAGAAAGGATGATAAATGTATATGCTGACTTTGCTGAAAATTATATGGCGCTTCCCGTCATCAGGGGATACAAGACGGAAAACGAACGTTTTGCAGGGGCAATCGACACCTATACAATTGAAGCCCTGATGCAGGACGGGAAAGCCCTTCAGGCAGGAACAAGCCATTTCCTTGGTCAGAATTTTGCCAAAGCCTTCGATGTTCAGTTCACTGACAAGACAGGGAAGCTCGATTACGTATGGGCTACTTCGTGGGGAGTATCGACAAGGATGGTAGGAGCCCTGATAATGGCTCACTCCGATAATAAAGGACTTATCCTGCCACCCAGGCTGGCTCCAACCCAGACTGTAATTGTCCCCATCTTCAAAACTGACGAACAGCTTCAGCTTATCAGCGAAAAGGCCAGGACAATTATGGCAGAACTTCAGAAAGCGGGCATCTCAGTGAAGTACGACGACCGCGATAACCTTAAACCGGGTTTCAAATTCGCAGATTATGAGCTGAAGGGTGTTCCGGTAAGGATAGCCATCGGACCGCGGGATATTGAAAACAATACAGTGGAAATTGCCCGGCGCGACACTCTTGAAAAAGAAACAGTCTCATCAGAAGGGCTGCCGAAGAGGATAAAGGCTCTGCTTGAGGATATCCAGGCCAATTTGTTCCAAAAGGCATTGAAATTCCGTGCTGACAATACATACAGGATAGACACATGGACAGAATTTATTGAAATCATCGAGAAAAAAGGAGGCTTCATTCTGGCCCACTGGGACGGCACATCAGAAACAGAGGAAAAAATCAAGGAAGAGACCAAGGCCACCATCAGGTGTATACCTTTCGACTCACCTGAAGAAGAAGGCATTTGCATCTACTCAGGCTTACCCTCAAAAAGACGCGTCCTTTTTGCAAGATCATACTAAAGTAAAGCTGCATTTCGCGATATATTTGCTATTTTAGAGCTCCGTTATTAACTAACCCTACGGTCATGCCAGAACCCGAAGATAAAAAAGTTCAGATTATCAACACACTAAAGGAGAAATCGCTGCTGAAACAAAAAGTATTCGACAATACCTTTGAATGGTTCAATGTAGTAAAGGATTTACTGAAAAACCTGTCCAGGGATGTCAACAACAACCTCGGGAACGTGGATTCAAGGATCAAAATGGAGTATACCGACAGGAGCAGCTTCGATGCGCAACTTAAGGTAGCCGGCGATCTTCTTCTGTTCAGCATGCATTCAAATATCTTTCAGTTCGACAGGGAACATCCGGCATGGAAAACACCGTATATCCAGAAAAACAAGAACAACGCGTATTCGGGAATGATCAATATTTACAACTTTCTGTACGATTCGTTCAAATACTCAAGGCTTGACGATCTCGGATACCTGATCGCGAGGATCTTCATTAACCATGAAAACCAGTACCTGGTTGAAGGAAAACGACAGATGGGCATGCTCTTCTCGAACTACGGCAATGAGCCAATTACCCGGTCTTCCCTGCAGGTAATAATATCTACCGCTATCCAATACTCCCTGGAATTTGATCTACTCGTACCTCCGTACGATACAGTAAAAATTGCCACAGTCGGACAGGCGGAAGAAAAAATACAGCATTCCAGGATAATAACGGGTAAACGTCTCGGATTCCAGTTCAACTCTGACGATGTTCTACTCAAAAATCAGAATGAAACCTGAAAATGAAGATATTAAAAGGTTTCAGCTGATCCGGAGATTCTTCTGCTTCCAGATATTTCTACTTATTTTCCTGCCATCCTACCCACAGAGACAATTTTCTGCAGATTCTGCAATAAGTAAAAAAGAAGAGCGTCTTCCTCTGCCTGATATCAGGAAGATAAGGCTGTCGCTGCCGGAGAACGGCAATTCAGAGGCTTCAAGACTCATTCCACCTGCCGGAAACGGAGAACACCGCACCATGATCTTCCTCGATTCCTTAAAGAACAAGGCTTCCAAAACACTGGTCACCAAAAAGCTCTACGATTTCATTATCATCAACCGCGATCCCGAAACTACAAAAGAGATCTCAGGCTCAAGCGAAGAGAAATTCGTGAATACTTCGGGCCTGAAAATCAGAAATATAGAAATCAAAAGACTGAATGTCTTTGGCTCAAACATTAACACTCCTGATTTCTTTGAACCAAACAGAACAGAAAGACTCCTTAACAAAACTCACTTCAATACCAACGAGCTCATAATAAAGAAGAACCTCCTTTTCAGGTCAGGCGACACCATCTCCCCTCTTACCCTGAGTGACAACGAGAGATACCTGAGGGAACTGCCCTATATCGACGACGCAAGGATTCTGGTGGTTCCCGTTTCCGATTCTCTTGCAGATGTTATAGTTGTTACAAAAGATATATACTCCCTCGGGGCATCGGCCAGCCTGGCAGGAGTCGGAAAAGGAAAGGTATCCGTGTTCGAACGGAATATCTTTGGAATGGGACATGAATTCGGAATTGATGTTCCCTGGGATATTGACTCCACAAATTCTCCCGGATTCGGAGTAAATTACAAAGTGAACAACCTGGGAAAAACCTTTACCAACCTGGGATTATTCTTTCACGACGGGCTGGGCAGAAAGACCTATGGAATAGATGTCGGCCGCAGGCTGATAAGCTCGGCAACAAAATACGCGGGGAACATTACTCTCCGAAAAACTATCACCTCGGAGGATCTCGATTCCCTTCCCGAACCGCATCCTGTTAAATATAATTTACAGGATTACTGGCTCCTAAGATCTTTCCTTATCGACAACAAGTCGGTCACCCGGCTCATCGTCGGAGTGCGATACACCAATAATAATGTATTCCTGCATCCATATATCCATCCCGACTCCTATCACAATCTTCAGCAATACCGCCTCTTCCTTGGTTCTGTCTCCTATTCAGTCCAGAGATTCTACAAGGCAAGCCTTATCTATGGCTATGGCCGCACTGAAGACATCCCTCACGGACTTTTGTTTAATATTACTGCCGGACGCGAATTCAATGAATTCAAGAACAGGTACTACGCCGGGGCATCCGTATCGCTGGGCGAATCGGTTAACAAATTGGGCTATCTTTATTATTCAGCCGCTTTCGGAACCTTCATTAACCATAACAAAACAGAACAGGGCATCCTCTCGTTCAGAGCCAATTTTATTTCGAACCTTCTCTATACAGGCAGATACCGGATAAGGAACTTTATAAACGCTGAATATACACGGGGTTTTGACAGGTATTACGACGAATCACTGACCTTTATCTGTGATGATGGTTTTTCCGGCTTCCGGAACGATTCAATTGGCAATACCCAGAGACTTGCCTTTAACTTCGAAACAGTGCTTTTCAGTCCGATTGATTTTTATGGTTTCAGGTTTGCATTATTCGGATTTGCCGATGCCGGATTTCTCTTCGGAACTAACCAGTTCGTGGCAAGGGGCGAATTTGTGTCGGCCTTCGGACTTGGCCTCAGAGTAAGGAACGACAATCTCATCCTTAACACATTACAGATCAGGCTGGGTTTTTATCCGAATGTTCCGCCGTACTCAATCACAACCCCGTTAATGGTATCAGGAGAGCAAATGCTGAGACCTTACAATTTTGAACCAGGTCAACCATCCATAGTACCATTCAGATGATTATGACTTTATTTGAAGAATTTAAGGATTATGCTGCCAGGAATGCCCTGTTCACAAAGAATGACAGGATACTGCTGGCTGTAAGCGGAGGGATCGATTCAATGGTAATGCTTCACCTGTTCGCGAGGATAAAAGCCGATACGGTTATCGCCCACTGCAACTTCAGGCTGAGAGGTGTTGAATCGGATAGGGACGAGGAACTTGTCAGGGACTATGCAGGGAAGAATGACATCCCCTTCCATTCAGTATCTTTTGATACAATGAAATTTGCAGAAGGAAAAGGCATATCTATACAAATGGCCGCCAGGGACCTGCGGTATGAATGGTTTGAACAATTAAAAATCCGGCAAGGCTGCAACCTTGTTGCCGTGGCCCACAATCTGAACGACAACATTGAAACTCTGCTTATTAACCTCATAAGGGGCACAGGACTCACAGGACTGGCCGGGATGAAGCCTTCAGCCAATGGAATCATCAGGCCTCTCCTTTTTGCAACCAGGGCAAGAATTGAAGCCTGGTGCAACGAATACAGCATACCATTCAGGGAAGACAGATCGAATGCCGAAACCAAATATACGCGCAACAAGATAAGGCATCTTGTGATCCCCGTTCTCAGGGAGATTAATCCATCTATAGAGGAGACGCTCAATGATACAGCGCTCAGGCTGGGCGGGCTCGACAGAATACTTTCGGAACACATCGAAGGCATCAGATTACGGGTTTCTGTACCAAGAGGCAAATCCATAGTTTTTGATACTGAGAAACTGGCTGAATTCAGTGAAAACAAAGCAATGATGTTCGAACTCTTCTTCCCCTGGGGCATAACAAAACCTCTTGCAGGAGACCTTCAAAAACTGATTAATGCAGCCACCGGAAAACAGATATTCACATTAACACACCGGATTCTGAAGAACAGGAATGAACTTATTGTAAGTCCGGTCAGACACGACCGGCAGGATGATCTCCTTATAGAATCCGTGGAGGATCTGTTGAGTATCCCGTCGGTAAAGTCAGCCTCGCTTGAGCCGGTTGATACCGGCAGCACTATACCAAGCGATCCGCGGATTGCTTCCATCGACCGCGAAAAGATCAGGCTGCCTATTATTGTAAGAAGATGGAAAGAGGGCGATTACTTCGTACCCCTGGGCATGAAGAACAGAAAGAAACTCAGTGATTACTTTGTCGATAACAAGTTTTCAAGGATAAGAAAGGAAGAAACCCTGATACTTGAATCGGACGGTGACATTGTCTGGGTAATGGGGGAAAGGCTTGATGACAGGTTCAGGGTTACTGAATCAACAAGAACGGTACTGAGGATTGAGATGAACGATCCGTCCGAATGAAAATAATCAGTGAGTCCGCAACCCGTTAATCCCCCTGTCGATCATCAGAAAGTCGGCCAGTGCAACGGCAGCGGCGGCTTCAACAATTACAGGCATTCTGAGGGCAATGCATGTATCATGTCTCCCCTTTACATTCAGGCGTGTCATCTCCTTCCTGCCAAAATCGAAGGTATTCTGTTCCACCCCGGTCGATGATGTAGGTTTTACGGCAACTCTGAATATTATCTCATTTCCGTTGGTGATTCCTCCGTTAATCCCTCCGGCGTTGTTTGTCAGGGTTTTCCCTTTGTCATCAACAAAAGCATCATTATGTTCCGATCCCTTCATTGAAGCCGCCCCGAATCCCGAACCGAATTCAATACCCTTGATTGCGGGAATTGCAAAGACGGCATGACTGATAGCTGATTCAACCGGATAGAAGAATGGTTCGCCCAGAGCCTTAACCGGATCTGAAACCCTGCATTCGATTATGCCTCCGATTGAATCTCCATCTGAAAGCGCTTTCTCAATTGCCTTATCAACATCGTTCATGCCCCCTGCGGATATAAGCCGGGCATTGACAACCGACGGCTGAATGATTCTTTTTGCTATCACGCCCGCGGCCACCAGTCCCCATGTTATCCTGCCCGAAAAATGGCCGCTTCCCCTCATGTCGGCCATACCCTTGTATTTTATTCCGGCCACATAGTCAGCATGACCCGGCCTCGGGACATTCCTGAACTCATCATAATCGGCCGATCTTCTGTCACTGTTTCTGGTGACAAGGGTAAGAGGTGCCCCGGTTGTATTTCCATTATATACTCCGCTCAGTATCTCGGGGGTGTCTGTCTCGCTGCGCGGGGTTGTTCCCTTTGATCCGCTGCGCCTTCGCGAGAGATCCTGCATAAAATCATCGGGACTGACACTTAGCCCGGGAGGGCAGCCGTCAATAATAACACCGATGGCATTGCCATGCGACTCTCCAAAAACCGAAACTCTGAACACGTTACCGAAAGAATTCATATACTGTACGTTATTTGGCGGGTTTACTCCGAATATAAAACTCAGCTGCTTCTTTCACAGTGATCTTTTCAGCCACTGCTTTGCCTATTCCGTTCAGGAATACAAAGTTTATGTCATTTCCCGACTTTTTCTTGTCCTTCATTATCAGCTGAGTTATCTGGTCGTCCGGAATGTCATGACTCAGCAGTAATCCGTATGATTTAAGCAGACCTGTTATCCTTTCATGTTCCTCCCTTGTTATCATTCCCCTGGAGAGTGAAAAGCCGGAGGCAAGTTCCATTCCGGCGGCAACAGCATATCCGTGCCGGTACGATTTAAACATCTCCATTGCATGACCGTAAGTATGCCCGAAATTAAGGATACGCCTGAGTCCGGTCTCCTTTTCGTCTTCAGTGACAACAGCTGCCTTAAAGTTCACAGCCATTGAAATGCACATTGAAAGCAGTCCCGGATCACGACGGGATATTCCCGCATGATTGTTCTCTATAAACTCAAATAGTTTACTGTCGCCAATAAGCGCTGTCTTGATAAGTTCGGCAAGTCCCGAATAATATTCCTCCTCGGGCAGGGTCTCCAGCATCAGCGGATCACAGATGACAAACTCCGGCTGTTTAAAGCAGCCAAGAACATTTTTTGCCCCCTCAAGGTTCACTCCGTTTTTTCCTCCCGTACTGGCGTCGACCTGGGAAAGCAGCGAAGCAGAGACATAAGCGCATCTGATGCCCCGCATATAAATGGAAGCCAGAAATCCTGCCAGGTCGCATACTACACCCCCACCGATGCCAAGAATTAACCCATCCCGGTCGATCCCGGCCTCCAGAAGCTCTCCGGCCAGTGATTCAACAACCCGCAACTTTTTGCTTGACTCTCCGGGTCTTACCTGAAATACCGGGAAACCGGGGAATTTGTCTCCATAAATCCTGTAAATATTTTCGTCAGTCAGGATTGCGACACCCGATTCGGGCAGCAGTTCATGAACCATCTCCCAGCCTTCACCTACAAGGATATCCGAAACAGAATCACTTGTCTTGATTACTATTTTTTCCAATTGACTTCTCCTTTGCCCGATAAAGTTAACAAAACATACGGAATCACATATAAAACCCCAAAATATCCTTATCCTCAAGAGCGGTACGCTTGCAGAAGGATTACATTCATTGATAAAAAAAACTAACTTTAGATCCGCCTTTTCATCCTTATATGACTACCAGAGAAAGATACCGCAAAACAATTGAGTATTTCAGTGTCAACATGCCGATTGCAGAGACAGAGCTCTCATACTCAGACCCTTTCGAACTGATCGTTGCCGTAATACTGTCAGCACAATGCACCGACAAACGTGTGAACATGATCACTCCTGCCCTTCTTGAAAGGTATCCCGATGCGGAATCGATGGCAAAGGCTGAGCAGCCGGAAGTACTTGAGTTCATCAAATCATGTTCCTACCCAAACAACAAGGCAAAGCATCTTGTGGCAATGGCTAAAATGCTGGTCAGTGAATTCGGAGGAGTTGTACCTTCCGATCCGTCGGAACTGCAGAGACTGCCGGGTGTCGGAAGGAAAACCGCAAACGTAGTGGCATCGGTGGTTTACAATAAGCCAGTTATGGCCGTCGACACCCATGTATTCAGAGTCGCTGCAAGGATAGGCCTGACAAGAAACGCCAGAACACCGTTAAGTGCCGAACTTCAGTTGACAACTTACATCCCGCAGTCAATGATCCATAAAGCTCACCACTGGCTTATTCTCCACGGAAGATACGTCTGTAAAGCCAGGGCTCCGCTTTGCAGTGAGTGCGGATTAAGGGAGTTTTGCAGATACTATACTGAAAAAAACAGGCAGACATATGTATGATACATACAGTTACCGCACAAATTAACGTTCTATAGAATAAAGTACAGTGAAAATTTCATTCCTGCCAAATTCTGACTCCAGTATGCCTGACATTAAAATTACATATGAAGAGCTTCTCCAGGCCAACAAAATACTGACTGAAGAAGTTGAACGGCTCAGATCGGTAAGTGGGATCCATCTCCAGAACAACCATGCAGATAACAGGGCTTTTACACCGATCAATACAATTAAGGAGATATTTGAAACTGTAAGCGCGTACCTTGCCTTGTTCAGAATAACTGAAGACAGAAGGATAAAGATCCTTGACTTGAACGATAAGGCGGCGCTTATCGAATCGGTTCGCAGGTCAGAAACGAAGGACAAATATCTTGATGAGACCCCCCTGGCAAACAAGGAAAGGCTCGTAAGACTTATAATTGATACAAAGAAAACAGGATGTGCAACGAAACTTTCAGTTTCGGATAATGGCGACGACTCACTTGGTCATTACATAGGATTCAGCATTGCCTCAGGAAACATACTCGTTACATGGGAGCCTTCCACGCGGCAAAAAAGCGAGGATGACCTCTCAAAGCAAAATACCATTTTCGAAAACTTTGCAGATATGCTTCCCGAAATGATTTATGAAGTCGATCTTTCAGGAAATATCATTTATGGCAACATCCAGGCATTGAAGTTTTTCGGATATTCAAAGAAGGATTTAACGGAAGGTATTCATATCTCAAAGGTATTCCCTGAGAATTATCCGCAAATGATCGAAAACCTTAAGCATCTGGACTCCCCCGACCAGATTTCAAGCAATGAATATTACGCCACGAAAAAGGATGGATCTCCGGTGCCAATACTTACTCATTCTTTTGCCCTGTTCCATGACAACCTTAAGATAGGCTACAGGGGAGTTGTATCGGATATCAGCAAACAAAAAAGCTATGAGGACCAGATAAACCGGGAGAAGGCCTTCCTTGAACACCTGGTCGACTCCATCCCCGAGGCAATCGTAATTATTGACCGTGAAAGAAGGATAAGCAGCGTAAACAAGGAATTCACTTCTATGTTTGGCTACACAAGGGAAGAAGCCCTTGGCAGAACCGTTGATGAACTGATAACTCCCGACAACCTGAAGACGGAATCAGGCACGCTGGAGGAGCTGTTGCGTGAAAAAGAGAGAATGATCAAAAACACCCTGCTGCACGATAAATCAGGGAACCTGATCCAGGTATCGCTCACAGCAACAAATCTGCTGATAAACAGCGAAACAGCAGCCTCACTGGGGATTTTCAGGAATGTTACCCAGGAACGAAAGGTTCAGACCATCCAGGAAATTCTTTATAACATTTCAACTGCCGCTCTGAACCAGATCGACATTAAGGATATTTATCCTACAATAGTGAAAGAGCTCGGCAAGATATGGGATACGAACAATTTCTTCATCGCCCTGTATGACGCCAGGACCGATACACTGTCGATGCCGCTGTTCTCCGACGAACAGGACAAATTCGAGAATGTACCTGCACGAAAAACCATAACAAAATGGGTAATAGGACTCAGGAAATCGGTTCTGCTCAAATTAAATGACCTGAAAGATCTCGAGAACTCGGGTGATATAGCGCTTGTAGGAACTCCCTGCCAGGTATGGATGGGTGTTCCCCTGAAAGCCGAAAAGGAGATCATTGGAGTAATGGCTCTTCAGGATTATCATGACGAGAACAAGTTCACTCAGGAAGACGTCAATGTGCTTGAATTCATTGCCAATCAGATAGCCATTGCAATACAGCGCAGGACAATGATTGACAATATGATCCAGGCAAGCCGGAAAGCTGAAGAAGCCGCCCAGTCGAAACAGCAGTTCATGTCGACAATGAGTCATGAGATAAGGACACCCCTCAACGAAGTTATAGGAATAACCAACCTCCTTCTTCAGGGCAATCCCAGGGAGGACCAGATGGATTTCATAAAGACACTGAGGTTTTCGGGAAATCATCTCCTCACCCTTGTTAACGATGTGCTCGATTACAACAAAATGGAATCAGGGAAAATCGTCTTTGAACAGACTCCTTTCAGCCTCACTGATTTCATGAATGATATTCTCAGAACCTATTCATTCCGGTCCCGGTCAAAGAATATTGAATTTGAAATAATCAGGGACGACAATCTTCCGAATGAAGTCATCGGCGATCCCATCCGTCTCAACCAGATCCTCTCCAACCTTCTTTCAAATGCCCTCAAATTCACAAAATCGGGTTATATCCATGTGACCCTGAAGGAGATTGAAAGAAAGAACAACAAGACCAACGTTGAATTTGTGGTAAAGGACACCGGTATGGGAATACAAAAAGACAAGCACGACATGATATTTGAAAGCTTCACTCAGGCTTCTCCGGATACTACAAGACATTTCGGAGGCACGGGGCTGGGGCTGGCGATCTGCAAAAAACTCGTTGAGCTTCAGGGAGGAAAGATTGATGTGGAAAGCGAGCCCGGTAAAGGTTCTGCTTTCAGGTTCGTTCTTTCATTCGGAATCTCTGAACAAGGAATCAGGTCTAATGCAGGTGAAGCCTCTGAGACCTACGTCGGGCTGGAAGGCAAAAGAATCCTCGTGGCAGAGGACAATAAGATCAACTTCTTTGTTGCCAACAAGTTCCTTTCCGGCTGGGGAGTAAAGGTGACTCATGTCGAAAATGGTCAGCTTGCAGTGGAAATGCTCGAAAAAGCCGATTTCGATCTGGTTCTCATGGATCTTCACATGCCCGTGATGGACGGAATTGAAGCCACCCGCATGATAAGAAAATCAAGCAATCCTGAAATCAGCAATATTCCGGTTGTGGCTCTTACAGCCGCTATAATGTCCGAAAACCACGATAAGATTGCCGATCTGAGTATCAACGACTATGTGCTGAAGCCTTTCAAGCCGCACGACCTGTTCGACAAGATACTTAAGAATATAAGGTGAGAAGCGGTCGCGGTGCGCGGCAGGGCTTGCAGGACTTGCAGACCCCTTATTTTATGCAGTTTTTACTAAGGTATTCCGCGGCCTTTTTGTTTCCCTGTCCGAAAGCTTTTCTGAAATAAAAGCAGGCATCGTCCTTTTTACCCATGCTCAACCGGGCTATGCCCATATTCAGCCAGGCCTCCGGGTTCTCGGGCTGAAGGTCGAGCGCCATGCTGTAGTCCTTCGCTGCAAAGTCCCACGATTTCGACACAAAATACGAGTCAGCCCTGTCGATATAGCATTCTGCGTCGTTCGGATGAAGTCTGAGATTTTCCGAGAAATAAGTGAGCGCCTTCAGATTATCGCCTGACGCGGCCGAAAGCCGGCCTGCCCGGCTAAGAGCTTTTTTGTCACCCGGATAAAGATCAAGGAATTTTTCCACATCCCCGAGCGCCCTGTCTGTTTCTCCCGTCTTCCTGTAACTCTCAGCCCTGAGTAAAAGCAGCTCAGGTTCGGCTGTACCTGCTGCAATAAGTCGTGTATAGGTAGAAGAAGCTCCTGCAGGATTGCCCGATGCTTCCTGTGTTAAGGCAAGGAGCTTTAAATACTTTTCATTGCCTGGTGCATTTGCAAGAATGCCGTCAAGCGTTTTGAGGGCCTCCGGATACTTCTTTTCGTTAAAACTGATCAAAGCTCCTGCACAGGCCAGGTCATTATTTCCCGGATAACTCCCCGTAAGACTTGTAAACACAGTCTTTGCATCGGAAATATTACCGGTCGACAGGTTGTACTCAATTTCCGCAATTCCCTTCTCGACGGAACTGTAAATGTCACTCTTCCAGAACTGACGCCACTCCGGCCGGTTCTCAACAAGGCTGAATGAAGGATCGAGCATGATCTCCTTTTCACTTCTCCTGTATTCCGATCCGAGGCATAGTTCAAGGTGGTAAACGGCAGTCGCGGCATCACCCTTCAGTGCGTATATCCTGGAAAGTCCGTATTCCCCTGAACCAGACGAAACGCTGTTTGCTGAATTGTAATCATTTATTGCCTGAGAATAATCACCTCTGGTCGCGAAAGCTTCAGCTCTTTCTAGATAAACATCCCTTTCCGGATAATTCTCCAGTGCTGCAGACAACAGGCTTATGGCCTCATCAGGCTTTCCTCTTTCAACAAGCGCCCTGCCTTTCATCAGAAAATCTGACTTTGTCTGCCCCTGCAGTCCTGCCGCAGTAAGTGACAAGAGTATGAAAAACAATGTCCTCTTCATCTTTAACATGACTTATTCATTAAAATTCAGGTGTTGTGACCTTAGCTCCGGGTTCGGTTATGACATGCACAAAGCCCGAAAGATGGAACTGCTCAAGACCTGAGATCCTCCTTTCAAAAACGTCGCACTGATAGAAATAAACACCCGGGGAGACAATCTTTCCCTTGTAGGTGCCATCCCAGTTGAGCTT
>DIWB01000054.1:286-7026 GCA_002428385.1 Bacteroidales bacterium UBA6117 | reverse complement strand
GCCGACGGCAAAAAAAAGAACTGCCACGGGTAGTGCTGACTGCTGCCAAGCCAACGTCAAAAAGAAGAACTGCCTCAAGTAGTGCTGACCGCAACTGAAAGTTCGCTGGAATACGTTCTTCCTTTACCGTCTGCTTCAGCTGACGGCCTGGAGGGCCCCTTCTTTGTTTCCGGGACTTTAGTCCCATAAAAAACCAGGGGGCTGAAGCCCCCTGAGGGGCGTAATAAAAATTTTAATTTGCAGGAACCCTCTGCTTGCCTACATATTCAGCATAATAATCCTCAAGCTTTCCATTGATCTCCTCTCCGATTTCCTTCTGCCCGTACTGCTCACAAAATGTGGCTGCCTTTGATGTGTACTGAATGGCAGACTGCATTTCATACTCGGCAGAGCTCAGCACATAGGGATTCTGCTTCAGGAAATAATCGAGCCTTGCAAAATAATACCCGCTTACATCCCTTGTAAGCTGAACAGCCCTGGCTGAATCTCCTGCCATGAAATAAGCTTCAATAAGGTCGGTGAAATAAGGATCGTAAGGAAATTTATCAGGCGGAAGCAGTTCCATACAGCTGTTCAGAATCGCCACAGCCTTTTCGTTCTTACCTTCGGAGGCAAGCGTCTTTGCGAGGCGCGCATAGATAAGCCGGGCTTTTATCACCATGAGAGTCCTTAAATGATGGTAATCGAGGTTCACATCAGGATCATTGGCGCCGCCCCAGACAAATTTGTTTGCCACGTTCTCGTACAGGATGTCCGAATCAATCCTGCCATACTCGAGCCAGCTCCTGTTCTCCGACTTTATCGGAACAAGCCGGTAGGCAAGGCCCTCCAGCTGGAAATACTCTTCGAGCCCGAAGGCATCATCATGGTATCCGGTTACGTAGTAAATGGGGCGCTCCCAGTTGTTGTGGGCAAGTATGTCAAGCAATACAAGCTGGCTCTTCAAAATGGAACTTCCCTGCAGCTGAATGTCTATATAAGGAACTATCTTGTCAGCATCCTCAGGCTTTACGGTCCCTGAGGCGATCACAGCTGCCGAATCGACGGGTATCCTTATAGTTCTTGAAGGAATGACATCAAGAACTTCGTTAGCCGATATCTGGACCTTGGTGGCTTTATTGTCGCTCATCACCCAGTCGATGACTGTTGAAATGGCGACCGGATCCTTTGTCTTTTCAACGATGAACACCTGATTGTTCACTCCGTCGTAATACTTCTGCGGAGGCAGGGTGACCGGAAGCGGAGCTGACTCATAGGTGGCTCTTTTCATCTGATTGATATACCAGTCGGTGTTGAGCAGCATGAGATTGCAGACTCTTACATCGGTCCTTACTCCTTCCACTTCCTGAGCATACCAGAGAGGAAAGGTGTCGTTGTCGCCGTTTGTAAGGAGTATGGCATTCGGGGCACAGGAATTTAGATAATTGAACGCCACATCGCGGGCAAGGTAACGGCCCGACCTGTCATGATCGTCCCAGTTCTGTACGGCCATTAATACCGGCACAACCATGCAGAGAGCACCGGCAACCGGGGCAGAAACCTTTTCGCCTATTACCTTCGACAAGCCCTCGTAAAGGGCCAGCACTCCCAGACCGATCCAGACCGCAAAGAAGTAAAACGATCCGGTATAGGCATAATCCCTCTCCCTGGGCTGGTTGGGGTATTGATTAAGGTAAAAGACAATTGCGGCCCCCGTCATAAGGAACAGAAGCAGGACCACCCACCAGTTTTTAAAGTCGCGGTTAAGCTGGTAAAAAATCCCGGCAAGACCCAGCAGGAAGGGAAGCAGGAAATAAGCATTCCTCGAGGTGTCATCCTTCATTCCGGGTGGCAGGTCGGGCGATCCTGTCCGGGCTTCGTCGAGGAACCTGAATCCGCTTATCCAGTTCCCGTTTATGGCTCCTCCGGTGCCCTGGGTGTCGTTCTGCTTTCCGGCAAAATTCCACATGAAATATCGTAAGTACATATACCCGAACTGGTAAGAGAACATGAATCTGAGGTTCTCACTGAACTTGGGTTTGCGGATGATCTCCTTCTCTCCCTCCTGATTTGTTACGGATACAGGTGTCCCTTTGACTTTCCCCCATTCCTTGTACATGGCCTCGTGATCACTCTGTTCACTCCACATCCTTGGGAAGAGGGTAAGGAAACGCTCATCATAAATCCGTTCGAGATCATAGGCGCTGACTTTGTATTTCCCGTCCTCCAGGACATATTTCGGCTTACCGTTCTTATAGTCAATCACGGGAGCATTGTAGTACTGGCCCCTGAAAAGAGGGCGTGCTCCGTATTGCTCCCTGTTGAGGAAATAAAGCAGACTGAATGGATTCTCCGGCTGGTTCTCATTAATCGGAGGATTGGCATTCGCCCTTATCACAATGATTGCATTTGTTGAAAATCCTATAAGGATTACCATCACCGTGGTGAGAACAGTATTGAGGGTAACCCTGTCCTTTTCTGCAAGGTACCAGATAAACCATGCAACAGCAGCCAGTACTATCAGATTCAGTATCATCGATCCGGATATCACCCATACACCCGACAACAACATGGCAGCAATGGCAAAGGCTGAATTTTTTGTCCTGTCGGACGAGTAGAGGGTTGACCTGACTGCGAGAAAAAAGAAAATGATAAGAAGAATGAAATGAAATATCATGCCGCTGTTGGCCGGCATATCCAGAGAGTTGACGAAGAACATGTCGAGCTTTGAAGAAATTGTAACAAGCCCCGGCATGATCCCGTACAGAAGAAGGGCAAGCGCGATTACCGAAACTCCGAGCGAAAGGGCAAAGCCTTTCCACGAAAACTCATACTTCCGGAAATAGTAAACCAGAACTATTGCAGGAATTGCCAGCAGATTAAGCAGATGAACCCCTATTGATAACCCCATGAGGAAAGCAATCAAAATAATCCACCTGTTTGCATACTTCTCGTCAGCAACGTCCTCCCACATCAGGATTGCCCAGAAAACAAGCGCCGTGAAAAATGAAGAAGAGGCATACACTTCACCCTCAACCGCAGAGAACCAGAATGAATCTGAAAAGGTGAAAGCCAAAGCTCCGACCACGCCGGCAGAAATGATTGCTACCGTATTTGAGAGGCCCGGATCACCGTTTTTACCCAAAAGTATCCTTCTGGCCAGATGGGTGATGGTCCAGAACAGGAAGAGTATCGTGAATGCACTTGCAAGGGCCGACATGGCATTAATCGTGGCTGCCACCTTTGCCGTGTCGCCAAGTGCAAACAGTGTAAAGAACCGGGCTACAACCATGAAGACCGGGTTTCCGGGAGGATGACCGACCTCGAGCTTGAAGGCCGATGCAATATATTCACCGCAATCCCAAAGGCTTGCCGTTGGCTCAAGGGTAAGAAGATACGTTACCAGGGCTATTGCAAAGACGACCCAGCCGGTTATCGTTTCTGTCAGCTTGTATTTCTTCATCAATATGGTGTGATTTTACCTGAAATTCATTCAAATGACCGAGCGGTGAAATTACGAAATTTTTCAGACTATGTCCAAATGCAGGCACACCTGCTAATTTTGCTATTTTTGCATAAATTGCCTGTGATGAAATTGAACAGGATTCTGACATTCATACTTTCTGTTTTCCTTTCAGGGATCGCATCAGCCCAGTACTATAACACAGGGCAGGATCCGGCCTCATTGAAATGGATGCAGATTAAAACCGACCGGTTCACGCTGATCTACCCGAAGACCTACGGTGATGCCGGAATTGATTTTGCACGCTCGCTCGACAACGCCTGGTCTCAGCTGTCACATCTCTATCCCGTAAAAAAGTTCAGGATCCCTGTTGTTATTCATAATCACACAACCGGATCGAACGGATATGTAGCATGGGCCCCTGACAGGATGGAGATCTATCCCACTCCGGAGCAAAACTCCATCCCCCTCGATGCAAACACCCAGCTTGCCATTCATGAGCTTACCCATGTGATGCAGATGGAGTCGCTAAACAAGGGATTCACAAAGGCGATGTCGGTTATTTCCGGACAGCAGTTCACGGGAGTCGTCGCCGGCCTGCTGCCGCTCTGGCATCTCGAAGGGGATGCGGTATTTTCCGAATCGGTTCTTACCGGCTCGGGACGTGGCAGAACCGCGTCATTTCAGAAACAGCTCAAGGCCCTGATGATCGAAAAGGGGAATGTATTCTCATACGATAAATCGGTTAACGGATCGTTCAGGGATTTCGTTCCCGACCATTACCAGTACGGATATCAGATGATGGCCTGGTCGTACTCAAAATATGATCCGCAGATGTGGAAAAAGGCCCTCAGTCTCACGGGGAATGCCCCTTTCCTGATCAATCCGGTGAACCTCAGCCTCAGAAAATCAGCCTCGCTGACCAAAAAACGACTTTTCAACGAAACATTCGATTCCCTAAGGACAGTCTGGACGAAAGACGACGGCAGATCGTCAAGCCTGAGCTACACTGTTCTGAATCCCTCAAAAGGGAAAAAATTCATCAATTACCATTCTCCCGTGCTTGCAGGCAACGATGAGATAATAGCTGTCAAGACCTCCCTGTACGACCCTCCTTCCTTCGTACTGATAAGGCCTTCGGATAACAGCGAGAAAAGAATCCATATTCCGGGGCACATCTATCCATACTACATATCTTACGGAAACGGCAGGCTTGTCTGGGTTGAGACTCATTCCGACCCGAGATGGGAGAACAGGGAATGGTCGGATATAATGGTTATGGACGTCCGTAATGGCCAGACCCGCCGGCTGACACGAAAGACAAGGTACATGTCTGCTGCGGTATCTCCCGACGGCAGTCTTGTTGCTGCAGTTGAAAACCGGACCGACAACCGAAACACGCTGAATATCCTCGATGCCTTCAGCGGCGACAAGCTTCACTCTGTCGTTTCACCCGGCAACGCCGCTCTCCAGAGGCCCCAATGGGACGCGTCAGGAGCTTTCCTGACAGTGATCCATCTGACGGCACAGGGTGAGGGAATACTCAGGTTCAGCCTCGAAGACAACACGTGGCAAACGCTTATAGAGACAGGCACCGACGATATCCAGTCGTCATTCCTCAGAAACGATTCCCTGTTTTATGTCAGTTCTCTCAACGGTACAGAAAATCTATACCTGAGGAAACCTGACGGAACTGTTACTCCCCTGACCAGATCGAGATTCGGTGCAACCGACCTCAACCTCAGAGGATCAAAGATGCTTTTCTCCGATTATACATCGTCGGGTAACAATATCAGCAGTTTAAGAATTCCGGAGACAACTGAAACAGGTCTGATTGTCAATTCGTCTGATTCTTATCTGATCAACCGGTTTGAAGCTCAAAAGCCTCCTGCCGAAAACGCTTCCGGAAATGTTTACTTTCCATCGCCCTACAGGAAATGGAAGAACCTCTTCAGATTCCACAGCTGGATGCCTTTCTACGCCGATATTGATGAGATCCGGGATGATCTTTCAGCAGTTGCGCCCGGATTCACCCTGATGACTCAGAATAACCTCAGCAGCCTTATTTCGACCTTTGGATATGAATACACTGACCAGAGGCATAAATTTCATTCAAAGATAAGCTGGATGGGGTGGTACCCGATGTTTGAATCAGGTATTGAATACGGAAATCCCGTCTATGTAGAAAAGTTCAGTGAAGATGTGGCTGATCCTGACATCCTGTCGGACGGATACTCATGGAACAACAAGATCTATCTCCCGCTTGTGTTCAGGGGAGGGACCTTCACAAAACAGCTTTACCTGTCAGCGTCTTCCTCAATTAAAAATGATTACATCTATCTCCGCGATAAAGAAACCTACGACAACCTTCAGAACCAGCTTACGGGAAGGATATATTTCTCAAATTACCGGCGCCAGGCGATAAGGGACATCTATCCCCGGTTCGCGCAGACAATCGAACTCAGTTATTCCGATTATCCATTCGACAGCGATATTTACGGCGATATCATGTCGGGAAAGGTTTCGTTGTACTTCCCAGGGGTTCTGAAGAACCATGGTTTCAGGCTCAGGTTTGAGGCAGAAAAACAGAATCCCGAGAAATACATACTTGGAAACAGGATATCTTTTGCAAGGGGCTATATCGGGGCCAGAAAGCCTGATCTGAATGTATGGTACGATAACATAATCAGTCAGGAGTTGCAGACCGGCTCAATCGATTACTACATGCCCCTGGCCTATCCCGATTTCAGACTTGGGAGTATTATGTACATGACACGGATAAGGTCAGATCTTTTCTATGACCGGTCAGTGGGAAAAGACAGCTACATCTTCATTTCTGACCTCAATGACGAAGGAAGAAGGGTGATTACGATGGAAAATCACGATTACAGTGAAACCTTCGAATCGTTCGGGGTTCAGCTGATGGCTGATTTCTACCTTTTCAGGATACCCTTTATGATATCATCGGGAGTCGAAGCTTCCTGGCGGGCCATAGGGGAAACCCCTTACCTTAAGATGCTGTTCGGGGTCGATATTTTCGGTATGAATATCGGAAAAGGGAAAGGGTTGAGCGGAAACAAGCTCTAAAGTTCCCTTGCGGTTTTCACAATCAGCTTCCAGGCTAAGTCAACATGCTCCGGGGTGACGTTGGTCTGGCCGGTTACCATTCTCAGGGTATAAACCCCGTTGAGGTTGGTATGAGTCCTGACTTGTGACAATTAGTGCCTCTGGTATGTGATCAGGCTCATTTTATAATAACCTGATCGAGTCAGTGATGACGGCAGGAATGGCGGAAATG
>DIWB01000054.1:0-167 GCA_002428385.1 Bacteroidales bacterium UBA6117 | reverse complement strand
TATTTCCATGGAGAGTAGTTTAACAAGAATTAAGAACATTTATCCTCTCCTTTAAATGCATTTCTTATTTCCTTAAGTATGTATTCAGGATCCTGAAATACCAACCTGTTTTCAAATCGAAGTACTGCAAGGCCGAGACCCTCAGGAAACTTGTCCCTTATTTTGTC
>DIWB01000015.1:11210-67092 GCA_002428385.1 Bacteroidales bacterium UBA6117 | reverse complement strand
CGTAGGTTCCTTCCACCTTGTTCAGCGCCATGATGATTGCCTGCTCGGCGGAGAGGTCCCCCTCAAGATAGAGATGCTCCATAAGGTTGGCAAGCACCTCGGTGTCAGTCTGGCTGGTGAACCTGACATCACGGCTCTCAAGATGCTTCTTGATACGTGAATAGTTCTCGATTATACCGTTATGGACAACGATGAAGTGTCCCCGGTATGAGACCTGCGGATGAGCATTGATCTCATTGGGTTCTCCGTGGGTGGCCCAGCGGGTATGGCCCATTCCCAGGGTTCCGTTAAAATCGGTGTTGCTCACCATTTTTTCAAGGTCCTCCACCCTTCCCTTGCATTTGAAAATCCTTGTTTCCCCGTTTACGATAGCCATACCGGCGGAGTCGTAACCCCGGTATTCAAGAAGTTTCAAGCCTTTTATTACTATCTCTCTTGCGGGCTTAGACCCGATGTAGCCTACTATTCCACACATTTGCTTCAGATTTTGATTGTTAAAACAAGAACTGCCTTTCGTTCCTGCCAGCTAAAAAAACGAAGAAAATTAAGTAAATATTGCGGAAAAACAGGTAAGACAGCAAAGATACTCAGGAGAGTAACATATCATAGAAATCATTATATGCATCGAGGTATACAGCTTCGCCCTGAAATGGAAGCACCGGCTTGCCTATTGAGGCAAGGTGTTTTTCCAGTTCAGGGTTTATATCCTCGCTGCCGACGATAACTGCATCGGAATATTTTATTGCCAGTTTCGACACGTTTATGAAATCAGGGGTTTTAACCAGTTTGAGGCTTTCTCCGTCAATCCCGTCATATCTCAGCTTATCGGCGAAAGTGGTTCTGAAGGGAACCTTGAAGTCATTGTTATAAACTGAATAGATGATCTTGTAATTATGGAACAGGGGATCATCGTTGTAGATGCTCCTGAGATATACGGGGACGAGTGAGGTCATCCATCCGTGGCAATGAACCAGGTCGGGAGCCCACCTCAGTTTCTTGACCGTTTCAATAACTCCCCTGGCAAAGAAGAGGGCGCGTTCGTCATTATCCTCGAATTCGCGGCCTGCCGCATCGTTTACAGTATGTTTGCGCTGGAAATAATCATCATTATCGATAAAGTAGACCTGCATACGGGCCGACTGGATGGATGCGACCTTTATAATAAGAGGGTGATCGGTGTCGTCGATGATGAGATTCATCCCCGAAAGCCTTATCACTTCATGAAGCTGGTTCCTTCTTTCATTGATACTTCCATACCTTGGCATGAAAGTCCTGATCTCCTTTCCCCTTTCCTGAATGCCCTGCGGAAGATATCTTCCTATCTTCGATAACTTGGTTTCATTTAAATATGGTGTTATCTCCTGCGAGATGAACAGTACTTTTTTGCTTTCCATTTACCCTCCTGGATATGCCATTCCGTAACAAAGTGCAAAGATAATAATAAAAAATGACAATATAATCAACACATTGGATAAGCATTCTGCCCGGCTTTCGTGTTTATTTTATTTCCTGCGCCCCGGTACCACTTCTTTTATTTTCTTTTAGGTTTGCATAAAATTCTCGTTTTATGCAAACAGTCCTGACCGTTCGTAAGCTTCGCATGGCACTCATATCAGCCAGGTTGTCGCCTGTCGGATTTGTTCCAACCATGGGCGCGCTTCACCAGGGGCATCTGTCGCTGGTAAGGAATGCGATGGAAAGCTGCCCGGTTGTTGTGGTAAGTATTTATGTAAATCCGACCCAGTTCAACGACAGGGACGATCTGAAAAATTATCCCCGTACTCCTGAAAGCGATCTTGATTTGCTTGGAGGCATGATGAGGGAAAAGGATATAGTTTTCATGCCGGAGGACAAGGAGATCTATCCGGAGGAGGACAGCCATGAATTCCGGTTTGGTAATCTCGACAATGTTATGGAAGCGCTCCACAGGCCGGGTCACTTCAACGGGGTTGCCCAGGTTGTCAGCAGGCTTTTTGACATTGTGAAACCGGATAAGGCCTTTTTCGGACAGAAGGACTTCCAGCAGCTTGCAGTGATAAAAGAACTTGTTAAACAAACGGGCAGCAAGGTGGAAATAATCGGCAATCCCATCATCAGGGAGGCTGACGGCCTTGCAATGAGCAGCCGCAACCGGCGCCTTGAACCGGAACTCAGGACAAGGGCCGGAATAATATATTCGGCGCTCTCCGATGCTGCCGGCATGATCAGGAATCACGATATTCCGGCCATCAGGGAACATGTTGTAAAGAAAATAGAAAATGCCGGAGGCTTCATCGTCGAATATTTTGAAATAGCCGACGACATTGAGCTGAAGCCGGTGCACACGAAAGCTGCTTTGGAAAAGGGAAAACGATATTACGGCTGCATTGCGGTGAAAGCAGGAAGCATCAGGTTAATAGATAATGTCGAAGTTCCGGTGATGTGAATCAAAAGGTTATTAACTTTGCACCCAGTATCAACTAATCGACTTCACAGTATGCATATTGAAGTGCTTAAATCCAAGATCCACAGGGCGAAGGTCACCGAAGCCAACCTTAACTATATGGGAAGCATCACCATTGACGAGGATCTTATGGACGCTGCCGGTCTGATAGAGAATGAGAAGGTTCTGGTCGTCAACGTCAATAACGGCGAAAGGCTGGAGACCTATGTCATAAAAGGTGAGAGAGGTTCGGGAATTATAAGCCTCAACGGAGCTGCTGCACGAAAAGCTCAGCTTGATGATATCCTTCTTATTATGTCATTTGCATCAATGGATTTTGAGGAGGCAAAGCAATTTCTGCCGCGGATCATTTTCCCCGATACGAATACAAATAAACTGATCTGAGCTTGAGGAAGACAATAATACAGGCCGCCAAGGTCATTGCATTTCTGGCCATCGGCATCCTGCTCCTGTGGATTGCATTCAGGACTGTCGATTTTGAATCGCTCAAGGAGAGCCTTGTCGGTGCAAATTACGAATGGCTGGCCGTATCAGTTTTTTTCGGGCTCATAGCTTACCTCAGCAGAGCCCGGCGGTGGATAATATTGATAAATCCCCTCGGATATAACCCCGGATTCCGGAACACCTTTCATTCGATGATCACGGGATACCTGGCAAACCTTGCCCTTCCCAGGGTCGGTGAGATTACGAGATGCATGACTCTCGGCAAAAAAGAAAACATACCTGTCGATCAGCTGGTGGGAACCGTTGTTCTGGAGCGTACAATTGATCTTCTTTCAATGCTTGTAATTATGTTCGGTGTTTTCTTTACAAGCGGTTCGAAGATCAGGGACTATCTGAACGAGGCAATCATGGTGCCCTTAAGGGAGAAGGTGCTTTCTTCGTTCGGCTCTGCCTGGATACCCTGGGCAATCTTAATAATCCTGGCTGCGCTCTCGCTTTTCATGTTGTTCCGGTATAGAAAGAAGCTCCGCTCAATACGTTTCTTCTCCAAGATGTTCGATATTGCAAAAGGTGTGATCAACGGATTCCGGACGATTCTCAGGCTCAAAAGAGGATGGGAATTTGTATTTCATACGATACTTATCTGGTTCAGCTATGCAATGATGACCTGGGTTGTAGTATTCAGTCTCGAAAGCACATCGCACCTGTCATTCGGAGACTCGCTCTTCATCCTTGTCATTGGCAGTCTGGCCATGTCGGCGCCGGTTCAGGGAGGCATGGGTGCCTTCCATTATTTTGTCTCAAGGGGAATCGCTTTCGTCGAAAGTGTAAGCATCGAGGACGCCTCGGCTTATGCCATTCTCACCCATGAATCGCAGCTTCTTCTTGTTCTGGTGCTTGGAGGGCTGGCGTTCTGGATGCTCTCAAGAAAGAACCGAAAAGAAATAACCAATGGCTAAGCCGAAAACAGTTTTCGTTTGCCAGAATTGCGGGGCGGAGTCCCCTAAATGGATAGGGAAATGTCCTGCATGCAGGGAATGGAACACCTACCGCGAAGAAATCATTGCTCCAGTCTCCCCTAATGAGAGGACCTATCTTCAGGGGATTGGAAAAAAGAAGCCCGAGCTTCTCATCAATGTCAGTTCGGATGAGCAGAACAGGCAGAAGACAGGAGTTGCCGAGCTCGACAGGCTGCTTGGAGGCGGCATTGTTCCCGGATCGCTTATCCTGCTCGGGGGCGAACCGGGAGTCGGCAAATCGACACTTGCGCTGCAGATTGCTCTTGCACTTGCAGAGAAAAAGGTTCTCTATGTTTCGGGAGAGGAAAGCGAGGAACAGATAAGTCTCAGGGCCAAAAGGATAAAGAAGGCAAATCCGGCCTGCTACATCTACAGCGAGACCGACCTCGAGAATATACTTGTCCAGGCAGACAATATCAAGCCGGAACTCATAATAGTTGATTCGATCCAGACCATTCATACAGGGATACTCGATTCCTCGGCCGGCACCGTTTCGCAGGTCAGGGAATGTTCAGCCAGTCTTCTCAAATATTCGAAGATTACCGGAACGCCGGTGATTCTGATCGGACACATAACAAAGGACGGTACGCTTGCAGGGCCGAAAGTACTGGAACATATAGTGGATGTCGTTCTCTACTTCGAGGGTGACAACAATTACATATACCGTCTGCTCAGGTCGGTAAAGAACAGGTTTGGCTCAACTTCGGAGCTAGCCATATTCGAGATGGCCGGCGACGGGCTCAGGGAAGTGGCCAATCCTTCGGAGATGTTCATCAATCAGCACGACGATCAGCTCAGCGGTATCTCAATAGCCGCAACCATCGATGGCATCAGGCCTTTTCTTATTGAGACGCAGGCTCTGGTAAGCAGCGCTGTTTACGGTACTCCGCAGCGAAGTTCCACGGGCTTCGACATCCGCCGGCTTAATATGCTTCTGGCAGTACTTGAAAAGAGGGCAGGTTTCAGGCTGGGTGTAAAGGATGTGTTTCTTAACATCACCGGGGGAATAAAAGTGGATGATCCGGCGATCGATCTTGCAGTGATCACCTCCGTTCTGTCATCGAACCTCGATATCCCGGTTGGAAAGGATGTCTGTTGTTCCGGGGAGATCGGGCTTTCGGGTGAGATCAGACCTGTATCACGCGTTGAGCAAAGGATCAGGGAAGCGTCCAAAATGGGTTTCAGGAGGATCTACATCTCGCGGTTCCACAGAAACCTGTCGGTAAAAGGGCTTGACATCGAGGTCAAACCTGTCGGCAAGGTGGAAGAACTTGTAAGGTCTCTCTTCAGCTAAAATTATTACGCCCCTGACGGGACTGGGGAATTGGGCGAAATAATTAATATCTTTCCCTGACGTATCCTCCTCTTCGTGAGCTTTCCCTCTTTGCCTTGTCACAGTCGAGTTCGATGCTGAAATTGGCCGGACGCTCGAACTCATCCGATTGCATATCGGCAAAAAGAGGGTCTGAATACAACTTCTTAAGGAATATACCGAACACAGGGAGCGACATGGCTGCTCCCTGTCCTTCGCTGAGCGTTTCGAAATGGATTGCCTGGTCTTCCCAGCCGCTCCATACTCCCGCAACCAGATTCGGGATAACCCCCATGAACCATCCATTGGCATTGTTCTGAGTGGTTCCTGTTTTTCCTCCTATCTGATTCAGCAAAACAAAGGGTTCTCTTCTTAGTCTGTTACCGGAACCTATCTGTACCACCCCCTGGAGCAGGTCGAGCATCAGGTAGGCCTGTTCCTCGCTGAGGACCTCTTCAATCTGCTGGGTAAACCTCGAGACAACGTTTCCGTTCTGATCCTCTATACGGGTTACATACAGGGGTCTTGTATAAACACCCCTGTTGGCGTATGTAGAGTAGGCTCCCACCATCTCCTCGAGTTTGATATCGGAGGTTCCAAGAAATATTGAAGGTACAGGATCGATGAAACTTCTGACACCCATCCGTTTCATCAGGTCGACAACAGCTGAAGGCCTGAACATCTGCATAACCCATGCCGAGATATAGTTTTCGGACTGGGCCAGCCCCCATTTGAGGGTAACCATTTTGCCGTGATATTCCTTAGGTCCGGAGCTCCTGGGGATCCAGGGCACCGAGTCGCCGGGGAGATCGAACGACCTTGGGATATTCTCCACCTCATCGCATGGAGTATAGCCGTTCTGCATGGCAATTGTATAGAGGAAGGGCTTGATTGTGCTTCCCACCTGTTTTCTCTGCTGGGTTACCGCATCCCATTTGAAATACCTGAAGTCGGGTCCTCCGACATAAGCCTTTATATGGCCGGAATGCGGATCCTCGACAAGAAAGGAAGAGCGGATGAAATACTTGTAATAGCGGACCGAGTCATAAGGAGTCATGATAGTATCAAGCTCTCCTCTCCACGAAAACACCTTCATGGGCACTGCGGTGTTGAAGGCAAGCATTATCGAATCCTCTGGTACGCCTCTTGCCCTCATCATAATATACCTTTCACTGTCCTTTACTGACCTCATAATAAGGTCCTCCACCTGCTTTTTTGAAAGATCGTTGGAATAGGGAGGGTTCCTGAAACCCTTTGCCCGCTTTAGAAAGCCTGGCTGAACATCCTTTGACAGGTGTTCGGCCACCGCCTCTTCTGCATATTGCTGCATCCGGGAGTTTATGGTGGTATATATTTTCAGTCCATCCTTGTAAATATCGTAATTTGAACCGTCGGGCTTCCTGTTCTTGTTGCACCAGCCGTAAAGCGGATTGTTATTCCATTCCCATAGCGCCTCCTCGTATGATGACTCCCGTTCATACCTGTTGCGGTCAGGTTCCGGCCTTCTCATAATATTCCTCAGATACTCCCTGAAATAAGTTGCAAGTCCGGTGTTATGGTCTTCAATGTTGAAATCGAGTTCAATTGGAAGAAGTTTCAGTGAATCAGCTGCCTGTGGATGGAGGTATCCGTACTTTGCCATCTGGCTTAACACGATATTCCTTCTGCGGAGCATTCTGTCGGGATACTTCCTGGGGTTGTATGCACTTGAATTTTTGAGCATTCCGACCAGCACGGCAGCCTCCTCTATCTTGAGTGAGTCGGGCGTGGTGTTGAAATAGACCCTTGCCGCCGATCTTATACCAATAGCCTGGTAGAGGAAGTCATATTTATTAAGGTACATGGCAATGATCTCCTCCTTGGTGTAGCTTCGTTCGAGTTTCACTGCCGTCTGCCATTCCTTGAACTTGGAAACGCCAAGCCTTATCTGCCTGGTGAGCTTTGACACCTTTGCCGTATCGCGGGGATAGAGCTGTTTTGCAAGCTGCTGTGTTATCGTGCTTCCTCCTCCTGTATTCTGTCCGAGCATTATAGTGCGGATGATAGCCCTGCCCAGCCCCCTGATATCGATTCCGGAATGCCTGTAATACCGTATGTCTTCAGTTGCAATGAGGGCATCGACGAGATAGGGTGACAGATCCTTGTAATCGGTCCAGGTACGGTTTTCTATACTTATCTTGCCAAGGAGCACTCCGTCCTCGGAGTAAACTTCAGCCGCCAGGTTGTATTCGGGATTCTCGAGCTCGGTGAATGACGGGATGGGTCCAAGCTTCCCCTTTGATATAAGTACAAACAGGATTATGGCAATAATGAATGGCATTGCAAAGATCGACCAGAACCAGATAAGGTATTTCCTGTTTGTTGATACACCCTTCATTAGCTTCAACAGTTTGCCCAAAAATAGTAATTAATAAAGAATCTTAACCGATTATTTTGAAGATTGGGACCTAAATGATTTACTTTGTCGTGATTTTGAAAGAGCTAAACCAATCCTGCATGATCGAAAATCTAGTAATTGTTGAGTCACCGGCTAAGGCCCGTACCATTGAGAAATACCTTGGGAAAGAATTCCGGGTTGTTTCGAGTTTCGGGCATATCAGGGATCTTAAGAAGAAGAATCTCGGAATTGATATTGAAAATGACTTCGCGCCCGAGTATGAAATACCTAAAGAAAAGGCAAAAGTTGTAGGCGAGCTCAGGAAGGCTGCTGCCGAATCTAAAATTGTATGGATAGCATCTGACGAGGACCGTGAGGGAGAAGCTATTGCATGGCATCTGGCCTGTGTCCTCAACCTCGATCTTGAAACCACAAGGAGGATAGTTTTCCATGAAATAACCCATGATGCAATCACAAATGCCATAATGAATCCAAGGAATGTCGACATGAACCTGGTTCATTCACAGCAGGCAAGGCGTATTCTCGACAGGATCGTGGGATTTGAGATATCTCCTGTTCTCTGGAAAAAAGTTCAGCCGGCGCTGTCGGCCGGAAGGGTTCAGTCTGTTGCTGTAAGGCTTATCGTCGAAAGGGAAAGGGATATTATCGCTTTCAAAAGTGAATCGTCATTCCGTGTAAACGGAATATTCAAAACAGAAAAAGAGACCGGGGACAACAGTTTCATAAAGGCTGAGGCCGCGAAAAAATTCCCCGATCAGAAGGAAGCCGGGAAGTTCCTCGAATTATGTGCCGCCTCTCAGTACAAGGTTTCGGCAGTGACCGTGAAACCCGGCACCCGATCACCAGCTCCCCCCTTCACCACTTCCACTCTCCAGCAGGAAGCTTACAGGAAGCTTGGGTTCTCTGTATCGCAGACGATGGCGGTTGCACAGAAGCTGTACGAAGCAGGTAAGATCACCTACATGAGGACCGACTCCACCAATCTTTCAAAACTGGCCCTTGCAAAATCGCGCGAGGTGATCGTCGCGGAATACGGCGAAAAATACTCGAAGACACGGCAGTTCAAGACAAAATCGAAGGGAGCACAGGAAGCCCATGAAGCAATCAGGCCGGCCTATCCCGACGTTTCTTCGATATCAGGCAACCAGAATGAAAAGAGGCTTTATGAGCTGATATGGAAAAGGACTATTGCCTCACAGATGGCTGATGCCGAAGTTGAAAGGACCACCATCTCCATTGAAATGAACAATTCTCCGGTTCTGTTTTCAGCAACAGGTGAGGTTATCAAATTCGACGGATTCCTCAAGGTCTATACCGAATCGACCGACAGTGAAAACGGTGATGATGAAAAATCTATCATTCCTCCG
Organism: Bacteroidales bacterium UBA6117; assembly: GCA_002428385.1. GTDB lineage: Bacteria > Bacteroidota > Bacteroidia > Bacteroidales > VadinHA17 > LD21. The sequence goes on along the minus strand of DIWB01000015.1, from coordinate 58,109 downwards.
GTAAAAACCGGGATGCCTCTCTTTTACGACACTATTGCAGCAACCCAGAAATACACTGCTCCTCCTCCGCGCTATACTGAAGCAAGCCTTGTAAAGAAGCTCGAGGAACTTGGCATCGGAAGACCTTCGACCTATGCTCCTACAATCTCCACCATTCAGAAGAGGGGTTATGTAATGCGCGAAGACAGGCCGGGCGAAAAACGGCAGATAAGAATAATATCGCTCTCAAAAGGGAAGCTTTCGGTAACAGAAAAAACTGAAGTGGCGGGAAAGGAAAAATCAAAACTCTTCCCCCAGGATATCGGAATGATGGTGAGTGATTATCTTGTCGAGAACTTTCCCGAGATCGTCGATTACAATTTCACTGCAGAAGTTGAGGAACAGTTTGACAGGATAGCTGAAGGAAAGCTGCTTTGGACGGGGATGCTTGAGAAATTCTATAATCCGTTCCATAAAACAATAGAGAACGCACTTGAGAAGAAGATCCGGAAAACCGGTTCAAGAATTCTTGGAACACATCCCGAAACCGGAGAACCGGTTTCCGTGAAAATGGGAAGGTTCGGCCCTGTGGCACAGATAGGTGATACGGAAAACGGAGGGAAACCCCGGTTTGCAAGCCTCGCCAAGGACCAGCTCCTCGAAACCATAACCCTCGAAGAGGCTCTCAATCTCTTCAGGCTTCCCAGGTCGCTGGGAATGCACGAAGGCAGCGAGATGGTTGTAGGAATCGGCAGGTTCGGACCATATATAAGATATGCAGGCAAGTTCTTTTCGTTAAAGAAAGGAGTTGATGATCCTTACTCAATAGAAGCCGGAAGGGCGGTTGAGCTTATCCGGGAAAAAGGGGAAAGCGACAAGAAGAAAGTAATAAAGGATTTCGGTGAGATTCAGCTCCTGAACGGAAGGTACGGGCCGTATATCACAAAGGATAAGAAGAATTACAGGATTCCTAAGGGTACCTCTGCCGAAAAGCTGACCAGGGAGGAATGTGCTGCAATAATTGAAAAAGCTGAAAAAACCAGGCTTAGCTCCGATTGATTATGATCAACCTGAAAGATTATTTTGATCCTGTAAGCATTGAAAGGCATGGCCTGGAGAATCTCACGGGAAATGCCGGTTTTCCTCACAACACGGTTATTCACACCGAGAATGCAACAATAAGTGATTTCAGCAATTTCAAGGTAGTTCTTATTGGTGTCCCCGACGGGCGCAACTCCCCCGACCCCGGCTCATCCACTGCTCCCGATGCGATCAGGCAGCAGCTTTACAGTCTTGCCAGGATTCCCGGCAAGACCAAAATGGCCGATCTGGGAAACATGAAGCAGGGAATGTCGTTCGCCGATACAGTTGCAGGTCTCACTGACGTTCTCACAGCCCTGATCAGCGAAAACATCTTTCCGGTCATAACAGGGGGCAGCAGCGCGCTTGTGACCGCAATCGATAAATCGTTCACGCTTCTTAACAACAGGTACACCCTCCTTTCAGTGGATCCCCGGATCGATTACAGCAACAATCCCGATTCGTTCGATTCGATGAATTACCTCAATAAGATCACCGGAAACAGTAAAAGCACGTTCAGACACTATATTAATATAGGTTATCAGACCTACCTCAACGATCAGCAGGTGCTTAACAGATTTTCAAGGCGTCATTCGGAACTGGTGAGGATAGGCGATGTAAGACAGGCTGTATATCTCATGGAACCTCTTTTCAGGGATTCGGATGCAGCAGTATTTGATATTTCTGCGGTCAGGCAGTCGGATGCGCCCGGCACTGCCATGCCCACGCCCAACGGATTCTATGGTGAGGAGATATGCCTTCTCGCAAGGTATGCAGGGATATCCGACAACCTGAAGGTATTCGGGCTTTTTGACGTAAACCCGGGGCTCGACAACAGGAACCAGACCACGGGGCTGGCTGCCCAGATCCTCTGGTTTTTCCTTGAAGGCTTTTCTCAGAAGCAGTGTGAGACACCACTGCTGAGCGACAGCAACACAGGCAGGTTCATCAGGTATCATGTCAGGCTGACCGACCTTGAGGAAGATCTTATCTTTGTAAAGAGCAATCTGACCGAGAGGTGGTGGATCGAATTAAGGGATGAAAACAATCAGAATACATATATTTCCTGCTCTCACGACGACTACCTGAAAGCCAACAGGAATGAGGTTCCCGACAAATGGGTACTGGCTTCGGGCAGATTAAAATCCTGACACCTCAAATAATTTCAATTCTTTCACGTTTTCAGGAAGATTTGGAATATTCTTTGTGGATAATAGATCAGGAATGTTTAAAAGTTTTGACCTCTCCCTGGCGGGTTTGTATACTTTTATTTTTTTTTGTGTTACTTTATAAGTTCAACTAATGAGCTTAACCCACTTATCATATTAAAAAAGTGAAAAAGTCAGCCACACTACTCCTGTTCTTCCTGCTTGCAGTTGCCCCGGCCTACACACAGCAGGATCCCATAACAAGCAACTATATGTTCAACACCCTGACCTTCAATCCGGGATATGCCGGAACCTCGGGGATGATATGTGCAACCGCTCTCAACCGCCAGCAATGGGTGGGATTCGACGGCGCACCTTCGACCACTGTATTCAATATAAGTGCGCCGGTTGCGCCTTTCGGAATAAGCAGCGGCGTCGGGCTGATGGTTCAGAATGATATGCTGGGTTTCGACAAGGACATAAATATTGCACTGTCGTATGCGTATATTGCTGATATAGGTATGGGCAAGCTTGGCATTGGTATCAATGCGGGTATGTTCAATATGACTCTCGATCCGGAATGGTCAATACCGTCGGGCGATGTATTCACTCCTCCGTCGGGCGATCCCCTGATCCCCGAGGGAAAGGAGAGTTCAGTGAACTTCGATGCGGGTTTGGGTGTTTACTATACTACTGATAAATATTATGCAGGAATATCGGTGACACATATCAACCAGCCAAAGGTAAAATTCACCAAGGGAGTGTCATACATAAGCAGGCATTACTATGCAACAGCCGGCTATATACTGCAGCTTCCCAATCCGTCGCTTGAGCTGCTACCGTCATTCTTTGTAATCAGCGACGGAAAAGCAATACAATTTTCTGCAACTTCTCTGGTAAGATACAATAAAAAGGCATGGGGGGGCGTTTCTTACAGACCAGGTGACGCACTGGTGGGAATTGTTGGGATTGAATTGTTTAATGGTATCAGAGTCGGATACGCTTACGACTTCCCGGTCTCGGATATCAGAAAAAACACCCACGGGTCGCACGAATTCATGGTGAATTATTGTTTCAGTCTCAGTATGGGCAAGAGTCCGATGAGATACAAAAGCATAAGGTTCTTATAAGATTTTAAAAAAATTTACTTGCAATACAAAATTATTTAGAATTATGAAACCCACATGTATCAAACACACAAACATGCATGCATATAAATTTCAACCATGTGGGTTCCATCATACCATTAAAATTCAAAATTATAATATGATGAAAAAGGTAATCCTTCCAGCTCTGATAATTATGATATTGTTAGGCGGATGTAAGTCATCGGATAACGGAGAACTGACCGGAGTCCCGGGCAGAAAGAACTTCTTTGAGCCGGAACCTTTCGAAATGGCTTTCATTCCCGCGGGTAGTTTTACAATGGGTCCGAGCGATCAGGATGCGGTCTTCGCGATGAACAGCATCTCCAAAACCGTTACTGTGGAGGCATTCTGGATGGACCAGACGGAAATAACCAATAACAAGTATCGTCAGTTTGTGTATTATGTCAGGGATTCGATTCTCAGGACCAAGCTGGGAGAAGCGCAGGTTCCCGACCGCGAATATTTTGTCGTCGATGACGATGGTAATCCGGTAGACCCGCCAGTCATCAACTGGGCTGAAAAGATCGATCCCAGAGAAGAGACCACTGCAGCTGTGCTCGAGGAGATGTTTTATCCTCCCGAGGAAAGGTTCAACGGCAAGAAGCAGATTGATGTCAGGAAGCTTAATTTCACCTATTTCTGGGTTGATTATCAGCAGGCTGCAAAGGCCAAGTATGTCAACGACTATGCAAACAACACATGGAAATACATAGGACAGGTGATTGACCGCAACGGAAATATGACAGACGTCAGGAACCGTTCCTCATTCATCAGGCATGATACCATTAATATATATCCCGACACGCTTTGCTGGATCAGGGATTTCACCTATTCGTTCAATGATCCGCAGGCAGATCTCTACTTCTGGCATCCGTCGTTTGACGATTACCCGGTGGTAGGTGTATCATGGTCACAGGCACAAGCCTTCAGCAGGTGGAGGACGGATTATATGAACACGGCTCTGAGGAAGAACGGCATTGCCGACGTACAGGCATACCGTCTGCCGCTTGAAACCGAGTGGGAATATGCTGCCAGGGGCGGCCTCGATCTCTCGATGTACCCATGGGGCGGACCTTACACCAGGAATTACGAGGGTTGTTTCCTCGCCAACTTCAAACCCCTGCGCGGTAACTATATAGATGACGGAACAGTGTATACCGCGAAGGCAGGATCGTATGAACCAAATGAATACGGACTGTTCGACATGTCGGGAAACGTTGCAGAATGGACGCTTGGCGCCTATCATCCCTCGGCATATATTTTCGAGCACGACCTGAATCCCAACTACGAGTACAACGCACGTCCTCAGGATCCGCCTGTCCTCAAGCGTAAAGTAATAAGGGGCGGTTCATGGAAGGATATAGCCTATTTCCTCCAGACAAGCTCAAGGGATTACGAATATCAGGATTCAACCAAATCCTATATCGGATTCCGTAATGTAAGATCATACATAGGTGTAAATCAATAGAATTAAAATAACCTTTAAATAACCAGTTAAATGAGCCTAGCAGAAATAGTTCAGTCGAGCGGATACAAGAACTTCATGGCCAAGCTGTATGGTATTGGCGCTTCAGTTGTAATCGTTGGTGCATTGTTTAAAATACAGCACTGGAATGGCGCAGGATTAATGCTGACCGTCGGTCTGTTCACAGAAGCAGTAATCTTCTTTTTTTCAGCGTTCGAGCCCCTTCATGAGGAGGTTGACTGGACGCTTGTATATCCTGAGCTTGCCGGCATAAAGGAGGATGAACCCACAGCCAGAGGCGTCTCAGGAGGAGGATATGCCGGAGCTATCGGCGGAGGATTCGGAGGAGCTATCGGAGGCAGCAGCGGCGGCGGCGCCGGAAGCGGTTCCTATGCCCTCTCTAAATTCGACGAGATGCTCGAAAGCGCTGATATTACGCCTGATTTGTTCCAGAAACTTGGCGTTGGCATGAAGAAATTCAGCGAAGCCACCTCCAATATTAATGTGATGGGTGACATTTCAGCCGCATCATCGAAGTACATGAACACTATACACGCTGCTGATTCAGCCCTCGGGAAGCTGGCTGACTCATACCAGTCAACAGCCAAAATCATCTCCGATTCCAATTCCAACTACGGGAAGCTTGCCGAATCGTATTCGTTGATCGAATCGGGAGGCAGGTCATACCAGCAGCAGCTTGAATCGCTGAACAAAAACCTCTCGGCACTGAATGCCGTTTATGAATTGCAGCGCAAGGGAGTGGATGGACATATCAGGGAAAGCGAAAACCTTCAGAAAGGTATCCAGACCCTTATGAAAGATCTTTCAGATTCGGCCGGCGATGCCAAAAAGTATCGTGACCAGATGACCAGACTTAACGAAAACCTCGCAGCACTGAACAATGTATATGGCAATATGCTTGCTGCCATGAATGTTAAATAACGTGACATTTTAATTCAAAACTAAACAACCTTAGAAAATGGCTCACGAGAGGCTATCACCACGGCAAAAGATGATCGGTATGATGTACCTGATTCTTACCGCCATGCTTGCACTTAACGTGTCAAAGGAGGCCGTGGAAGCATTCAAGAAAGTTGATAAGAGTCTGACCACGACGCTCAGCAATTACGCTATAAAGAACAACCGTATTTATGAGGAATTCAACAAGGCAGCAAACGAAAATCCCACGAAAGCAGGGAAATACCGCGATACTGCCATGGAGGTTAAAAGCCGCGCCGAAGAGATATTCAACTTCATCCAGGATCTTAAAATCGAAATAATACAAACTGCAGAAGGTCCGGAAACGGAAGCTGTTGTCGGAAATGTGATCAACATCGACGAGGTAAAGAAAATAGACGAAAACAACGTTCCTTCACAGATCCTTATCGGCGCAAATGAAAACGGCAAGGCATCAGCTCTGAAAGCTCTTATGAACGATTACAGGGAATTCCTGATATCCACACTCGATGGTAAAAATCCGTCGGCTGAAGATGCTCTCCGCACCAGTCTCAATACTGACGACGGTCGTGATCCCGATGGTCAGCCCAACAAGTGGGAAAACCTGACCTTCCAGACTTTACCTCTGGTAGCGGTACAGACAGTGCTGTCGAAGATGCAGGTGGATGTAAGAAACGCTGAAACTGAAGTGCTGAATCACCTTTATACACAGATAGATGCAGGTGAATTCAGGGTCAATAAGATCGTACCGACAGTTGTGCCAGTTGCAAATTATGTGACCCAGGGCGGCGACTATGAGGCAAGAGTTTTTATATCAGCCATTGACTCTACCCAGACACCTGTTATAACAGTTAACGGGGCAACTCTTCCTGTCGATGAAGCCGGAAGGGGAATATACAGGGTTCGCGCAAATACCACAGGACCCAAGAGCTGGGGCGGGGTTATTTCGGTGAAGAATCCTTCGGGAACCACAATCGATTATCCCTTCAGTTCATCATACAATGTCGGTGTGCCGAATGTTGTGGTCTCACCAACAGCTATGAACGTAATGTACAAGGGTATCCTCAATCCCATAGACGTATCGGTCCCGGGTGTCGACCCGGGCAGGATAACGATCAAGGTTGTGAACGGAACCGTTACCACCCAGAAGGTAAAGAACTCCAAAGGCGAGAACTTCAGGGGAAACTGGGCGGTCAACCCGACCACAGTAGGCCAGAACGTGCAGGTAGTTGTTTCAGTTAAGGATGATGCAGGCAAGGCAAATACCTTTGCCCCCATCGAATTCCGCGTGAAGGCTGTACCTTCTCCTGTTGCAGTATTCGGAGGGAAAAGCACCGGTACCATACCAAAGAACACAGCGGCAGCCCAGACAGGTGTTTATGCATCGCTGGCCGACTTCGAATTCGACCTCGTTTACAAGGTCACTTCATTTACAGTTCTTTACACCGACAGCCGGGGTGACTTTGAGGAAAAGAGCACCTCAGGCAGCCTTACCCCTGCACAGAAGGACCTGATCAACAGGCTCGCACGTGGCAAGAACCTTTTCATAAAGGATATAAAATGCCTGGCCCCTGATGGAAGAACACTGGATCTGAGCCCGATAATATTGAAAATAGATTAAGTAATAAATCCAAATACAATGAACAAGAAAGTCTTTTTTGGAATTATCGCTCTGGCGTTCGGCACACTGGCCAGCGCACAGTCATTCGGCGATATTTACCAGAAATCCATAACTGATAACAGGAAGATCAACTATCCCTTCCTCAGGGAAGCAGATGTGATATGGTCACAAAAGATATGGCGCCTCATCGACCTCCGGGAAAAGATGAACCAGCCTCTTTACTATCCGATCAAACCCACGCAGGACGGCAGGAAAAGCCTTATCAACATCATCCTTGAAGAGATCCGGGCAGGACGTCTGGATGCCTTCTCGGCCATGGATTCTAACCTTCCTACAACCTACGACGATATTGAGATTAACATGGGCGCAACAACCAAAACCCAGTCAATCCAGATAAATGCCGAAGGCCAGACAAGGGATACCACGATCACCGAACAGTCAAAGCCTGAGGAAGTCAAACAATTGCTGGTATATGAGGAATGGTATTTCGACAAGAAATTATCGAAGCTCGATGTCAGGATCATAGGAATGATGCCCTACTGGATGGGCTACGACAATGATGCCGGCCGCGCCCTCAGAAAACCCCTGTTCTGGATCAGATACGATGATGTCAGGGATGCCCTCGCGAAAAATGAGGTATTCCTTGCAAACAACGATGCACAGAGGATCTCCTTCGACGACCTCTTTATGCAGAGAAGGTTCGGAAGCGTGATCTTCGGCGAATCGAACGTATTCGACGACAGGCAGATCAATGAATACACTGTTGGAAAAGCTACTCTTTATGAAGCTGAAAGGATCAAGAATGATTTGTTCAATTTTGAACACGACCTGTGGGAATATTAATCCATAACCAATAATAAAAAAAGGGCTGCCGCGGCAGCCCTTTTTTTATTCTGTTATATCACCAGTTACTGATAATTGTCTCCGGTAGCTTTCTTTACATCCTCAAGATAATTCTTGATGTTCTGTTCTTCATCTTTTCTGACTATCAGGAGAACATCATCGGCATCCACAACAATGTAATCCTTCAGACCCTGGACAACAGCTATCCTTCCGGGAGCGATACTGAAGATATTACCCTCGCTGTCGTTTGTAAAGACTTCCCCGTTCACTTTGGCATTACCCTGCCTGTCCCTGGCAGAATGCTCATAAAGCGAACTCCATGTTCCGAGATCCGACCAGCCTATATCGGTGCACATTACATACACATTCTCGGCCTTTTCCATTATGCCGTAGTCAATTGAGATATTACGGCAGACAGTATAGGTCTTGCTTATGAATTTTACCTCCTTTTCGGTGCCCAGAAGATCCTTCCCCTCCTCGAAAGCGGAATACATATCCGGAAGGTACTTTTCAAAGGCATTCATAATCGATTTGATGTTCCAGATGAAGATCCCCGAGTTCCAGTAGAAATCACCGCTCTCCAGAAAGACCCTGGCAAGTTCTGCATTGGGTTTCTCGGTGAAAGTCTTGACTTTATGAAGGTTTGATATACCGGTTGAGGCTTTCTTCCTGTCTGCCTGAATGTATCCGTATCCGGTCTCAGGACGGTCGGGTTTGATCCCAAGTGTCAGCAGGGCATCGTTTCTGGCAGCAAAATCAAAACTTTTATTGATAACCTCCGTAAACCTGTCCTCCTTGATTATGAGATGATCAGCAGGGGTTACAGTTATCACCGCGTCGGGATTCTCCTTAAGTATACGGAAGGTTCCATAGGCCAGACATGGGGCGGTGTTCCGCCGGAAGGGTTCGGCCAGAATATTCGACCTGTCAATGTCGAGCTGTTCAGCGACCAGGTCCTTATGTTCCGCACTTGTAACAACGTAAATGTTCTCTTTTTTGCAGACGTTAAGGAACCTTTTGAAAGTCTGTTGCAATAAGGTCTCGCCCGTACCGAGGATATCAAGAAACTGCTTGGGGCGTTCCTGACGGCTGAGGGGCCAGAAACGGCTTCCCACACCACCCGCCATGATGATTACATACCTGTTGTCCATCAGAAATATAGCTTTTTGGATAAAACTACGCAAATATACTATAAATTGTCCATTCCTCTTTTGGAATCAGATTAGACTTAATCACATAAATATTTGTAAATTTATCGGTCCTTAAAAAGAGATCATGGTCATCAGATTCCTGGAGCAGGTTGGAGGTTATTTTATTCTTCTCAAGAAAGTTTTTTCCCGTCCCGAAAAACCATATGTCTATTACAAGCAGACGATGCATGAGATGGTTTTTCTTGGGCTCAATTCGATAGGAATCATATCGATAATATCATTTTTCATGGGTGCGGTTATCACTCTTCAAACCGCTTATAACACCGAGAATCCAATATATCCCACCTACCTGATCGGGCTTGGCTGCCGCGATTCGATTCTTCTCGAATTCTCATCGACGATAGCCGGGCTGATACTGGCCGGCAAGGTCGGATCGAGCATTGCTTCAGAGATCGGGACCATGAGGGTTACCGAACAGATTGACGCACTTGAGACTATGGGTGTCAATTCTGCCTCCTACCTTATCCTTCCCAAGATAATCGCCACTCTTCTTTTCAACCCTGTGCTCACACTTATCAGCATTTCAGTCGGGATCGTAGGCGGATGGATAGCAGGTACATCGGCAGGAGTCATCACTTCGCAGGATTATATATACGGTATTCAGTATGCCTTTATCCCATACTATGTCACCTACGCCATTATAAAAACTCTCTTTTTTGCATTCATCATCGCGACGGTATCGGCCTTTCACGGATACCGGATCGAAGGCGGATCGCTCGAAGTAGGCCAGGCAAGCACAAAGGCAGTGGTCCACAGCAGTATCCTGATCCTGCTCTTCAATGTTATCCTAACCCAACTCCTTCTGTCATGATAAGGGTGGAAAAGCTGAACAAGGCATTCAACGGCAAACCGGTACTTGAGGATATTTCAGTAACCTTCGAAGCAGGCAAGACTAACCTCATTATAGGAAGGAGCGGCTCAGGCAAGACTGTCCTGCTCAAGTCAATAGTCGGTCTTCATGAAATCGACAGCGGTGAGATCTGGTACGATGAAAAGCTGTTCAGCAAGCTTGAATTCCAGGAGAAAAAGGAGATCCGGAAGCAGATAGGCATGCTTTTTCAGGGCAGCGCACTTTTTGATTCCCGGACAGTGGAGGAAAACGTGAGGTTTCCTCTCGACATGTTCACCGACCAGACCTTTGAGGAAAAGACCGAAAGAGTGAATTTCTGCCTCGACAAGGTGAATATTAAGAATGCAAACAGCCTTTTCCCCTCCGAAATATCCGGAGGAATGAAGAAGAGAGTGGCTATTGCAAGAGCTATCGCCCTGAATCCCAAATACCTGTTTTGCGACGAGCCGAATTCAGGCCTCGACCCCCTTACGGCAATCCTTATAGACGAACTTATCAAGGAGATCACCGATGAGTACTCCATGACAACAATCGTAAATACTCACGATATGAATTCGGTGATGAAGATAGGTGAGAAGATAATATTCCTTAGCGACGGTGTAAAATGCTGGGAGGGCAGCAACAAGGAGATACTCGACTCCGACTGCACCACCCTGAATGACTTTGTGTTTGCAAACGCGCTGGCAAAGCAGTTGAGAAAATCGTCCTTATAAAGGTTCAATCAACCTCCTCGTAATCAACATATTCTCCGATTTCTTTCGAAACTCCGGACGACTTCGGATTGTCATTACTATCCGGTCTGTGACCCTGGTCCGGTTCATTCAGGCCCTGGAAAAATTTTATTATTGGTCTTACAAGAAGATAGATTATAATGCTGATAAGTACAAAGCGGATTAAAATTGTCATTTCGTTATGAAGTTATTCGGTTAAGCTATTCAATAATTGTCGTTCCCCCCTGTTCCCGAACACCAGGTTCATCCCCAGGCGTGCATGCAGTGTGTTCCATCCGGCAGGCAGGAATATCTCTTCACCGCTTCCTCCGGTCCTTTTCCAGTTGAGCGGAACCCTGTCGCACAGGAAATAGAACTGGAATACAGAAGCCCTTACTCCGATTCCCAGGCCAAGGTTGTCGTAAGTGTGATTGCATGCAGTGTATGCCAGCGTGGCTGTGAGGGTATTTCCCAGGTTCATGTTTCCCGAAAGGGTTACTGCCTCCTTTATCTGCTGATCAGATATCTGGGTGTACGACAGCAAACCGACCGAGAATTTTTCATTAATGTCATATTTTCCCCCGGCCGTGAATCCGACCGGAAGTTTTGTGGTGAAACGCGTCGGGTCATTCGTTGCGACAAGGGAATTCTTCAGGGAATCGATCAGACTGCCGGTTATATCATCAAATGTTGCAGTGCTGTTGTAGACATCCTGAAGATCGAGTCCGCTGAGCATTATGTTGCCGGTGGTCTCGAGGTTTGAGAGGTCCGATGTCCACTTGATGAATCCTACATCGGTAATCGCGGCTGAAAGTGTCAGCCTTCCGGTGGCGGCAAACTCAGCTCCCAGGTCGAGTCCGAATCCGGCGTTTCGGGTATTTGTAAGGAATCTTCTTATCTCCCGGCCATCATTGAACCGATCATCATCAATATCCACATCTTCTATATGGCCCTGATCATCGGTGACAACATTCACAGGCCCGCTTATGTTGAGAGCCATGTTGGCTTCAAGTGAATTTGTATAATCTTCGTTCACAATCAGATTCAGTCCGTAATTCCTTAAATTGGCGGCTGCCATTCCGAAGAGCGCCCTGGCCTTTGCCCCAAACCTGAGTCTCGGTGTAAGGTTCTTCGAAGCTCCTACTCCTATCTCGCGATAATACATGGCATTCATCCTGGTTTCGCTCAGGTCGAATGATTGTCCTGCCAGGTTCTCATTTCCCTCGAATACCAGCCTGAAAAAATCGCGGGGCAGGACCATTCCTCCGCTGACATGATCATTAATATCGAGAAACATGTAAAGATCATTGTCAATCTGAGGTGAAAAGCCGACTCCCAGCAGCTGCACCATAGCCTTGGGTTCAAAGTAATTCCTTTCCTTCAGGCCGTTCATGAATCCCTCGGTGTCAAAATCGCTGTTCAGGAAGGGAATGGTTGCCTCATTGATCTCCCTTCCTTCGGGAAGGAAATCCGAAAAGCTGAATATGTTGTTCTTTACCGTGACATCCACGCCTGATATACCGGGAAGACCCACATAAATACGGTTTGAAGGCCTGAAGGCGGGATTCACCAGATGGTTCTGGGGAAGGTCCATGAAATAAAGGACCTGACTGTTCTGGGCAGCTAGATCCGCCGCAATCAGTGTAAAAATGACACTTAAAATCACCTTTGTTTTCATCATCTGCACTTATTTGACCGAACTATCGATCCTATAATTGTAAAGGAACCTGTCGGATCCTCCCACTATAAGATTCCAACCCGGAGCAGAGGACAGTTTTCCTATTGAGAACATCGACGCTCCCCTTAGCGGGAATCCGTTCATCACCGTTCCCTTGCTGTCGACAAGCCAAATAAGGTTACGGCCGGCATCAAAAACCCCTATCTTCCTGTCGGAAGAGGAGAATGTGAAACTGATCGGGCCCGCAAGAGCAGGAGAATCGAAATCCTTCGAAAACATCTCTTTCTGGTTGTGGTCGTAAAGATACAGCTTGCTGCTGTCAATGAAAACATATTCACCAAAACCATCGCCATCCACATCAAAAAAATCGAATGAATGGTCAAAACTGAACTTCCTGAAGCTGAATTTTTTAACTTCTCCGGTGAATGACACGGTCTGGACCGTTCCGTCAGGGGCAGTACAAACGAGCGAAGAACCCGATCCGGGAGAGAGTCTCAGAGCCGAACCAGGGGCTTTTGTGACCGCATCATCGGGAGTGAGCCTGATCTTTCCGTTACGGTCGAGGAAGTAGATGGAGGACTCATCAACCACCACAATAAAATCCTTTCCCGATACTTTAAAGAAGCCGGCCTCGGATGTAACCGTTCCTGCAGTTCTGAATGGCTCCCATCCCTTCACCACACTTCCCGACTTATCGTAGGAGTACACGTACTTATCCTCACCTGCTATAACCAGCCTGTATGTCCCGTTGTTCTCGTAGTCAAACAGGGCAAGCGGGCTTGATGCCGGGGATCGCAGCCTCACCGGGTACCTGTCGACATAATTCCCGTTACGGTCGATCAGGTGAAGGTTGTTCTTTCCTGCAAAGAGCAGCTGATATTTGCCGTTCCTGTAATAGTCGATCATGTAGACGCTGCCCATTATTCTTTCCCGCAGCGGAAGCTTCCACAACACCCGTCCCGCGGTATTTATCAGATAGGCATTGTTCCCCGAGTCCTGAATAAATATCTCCTTCACTCCCGTGTTATGGTTTGTGAAGAAGAAGGGTTTGATTGCTGCTGTCGTATCAAGCAGCGTCTCCCATTCAGTTGTCGACTCCTCCATTACAAGCTCTTTATAGCTTATTGTCAGATTATTATAGATCATCCCGTTTACAGATGCAAGCTGGTAGCCGACCGACTGTATCTTATCGAGAATACTTTTATTGGCCCTGAGTCCTTCCGCCAGTTCACGGCCTAGGAATCCTGAAAAATAGTCGAGGCTTTTTGCCGGCACGCAATAGAAAAGGTAACCTGCCCTTGAGGGGATCCCATTTTCAAACTCCCTGTAAAGCAGATCGTTTGCCAGTGTCTTGTTAAGCATGTTGTCGTAGAGCAGGCGGGATATTGCGGCATATGAATTTCCCGTAATCATGTAATTATCGTAGAAGGCGAAGCAGGAGTCGTCGAATCCGGGTGCAAAGCCGGGCTCCAGTTCCAGCAACAGTCCAGGTTTTCCTGTAAGATACACCGGCATATTTGTCTGGTCATCAGGCCTGAAATATGCTTTTTCCGACCTGTTTCCCGCTATTTCGATGAAGATATTTTCACACTGCACCCGGTTAAGAAGTTTGTAAATTACCAGGGTGTTCCTGTTTACCGGATTATTTCTGATGTCAATCCAGGCTTTGGTGATCTCGTCGCCCAGGAACGGACGCAGCCTGCGCGCAAGGGTTGCTGCCTGGCCTTCTGTTGCTTTCCCGGCCGCTGCCGGCCCGTCACCGGGAGTAAGCACCATAGTTTCAAACATCGAAGTTGCAGAAGGAAGTATCCTGTAAGTCTGGAAGGTAACCGGTTCAACCGATCCGAAGCGGGTAAGCCGGTCTGAGTCATTGCTTCCCTCTATGTAACCGCTTATGGTAAGGCCGTCTTCCTTTATGAAGATATCGCCGCCGGCGCTGCCTGCAAGTTTTAGGATCCGGGCTGCAAGAGATGATTTTTCCTCAGGAAAGATCTTTTCAACAGTCTTCGCGAGATTCCCCGGCACGATAAAGACTTTGTCTTCATTTTTCCCTGAAGAGAGGAGAATTTTCGAAAATCCGGGTACATTTCTTATATCCGTGGCATCATCAGGCGACAGCGCTCTTGTAACCAGAGGGCGGGATGTTGTGCAAACAAGAAGTCCGGAGTTCAGGGTCACAAACAGGGTGTCGGTCCGGTCGTCAATCCGGAAAGGTACCAGGGTCAGTCTCTTTCCTGCATTCTTTTCCTCGGTGATCTGGCTGATGCCGGCCTCTTCAATGGCTCCCCTCAGGTGCCGGTAACTTGTCTCGGCAGGGATCACCTTTGAGAGAAAAGGAGTGAGCCGGCCGTCCTCCCCGGAGTGAAACGATATAACTGCCGTGCCTTCCTGAAGGAGCTTCCCGAAACCGGGCTTGTTTATCTGGTCGGCAATGTACCTAAGCCTTGAACTGAATCCGGCCAGTTCCTTTGCCTTTTCTATTTCTGAGAAAAGACCTTTTCCTGTGGTTACCGAATTGACAAGATTGCGGAGATCGATTGTCTCAATTGCGATACCTGCATCCTGTCCGATAAGCTTCCATGGATCGGCAGCCATTGTCTTTCTGCTCTGATGCAGAAAATAAACTGCCAGTGATACAGCCGCGAGAAGCAGGACAATTAAAGATATGGCAATCCGTCTCGACATATGAATTAATTTGGCACGCAATTTGAATTAACCTAAGTACACAGGCAATCTCAATATATCCTTGATCCTTCAAGGTCAGCCAGGTCAAAAGCCTGGCTTTTATTTTTTGTTTCAGAAAGGCTTGTAGCCAATAATTTCCCTGACTTCCCTGACCGTGCGTGCCGCACTTTCCCGGGCTCTTTCCCCGCCTTCCCTGACCACTTTTGCAAGATACTCATTATCTGCAAGGATATCGTTCAGTTTTTCGCGAATCGGAGTCAGAGCAATAATAATATCTTCTGCAAGTTGTTTCTTGAGGTCTCCGTAGCGTATTTCGCATGAAGCATGCTTTTCGCGGAAATGATCAACGACCTGTTTTTCCGACACGACCTCCAGTATTGAGAACAGGTTCTTTACCGGTTCCGACATTGCCTGTCCCATTTCAGTGGGACCTGCATCGGTGACTGCGCTCATCACCTTTTTTCTTATCGCCCGCGGAGTATCTGACAGATAGATGCCGTTGCCTTCGCTTTTCCCCATTTTCCCGCTTCCGTCGAGCCCCGGGATCTTGATAAGCTCCATTCCGAAATTGTAGGCATCGGGTTCCGGGAAATACTCAACGCTGTAAATTGTGTTGAACCGCCTGGCAAATCGCCTGGTCATCTCGAGATGCTGTTCCTGGTCCTTTCCCACCGGGACCTTGGTTGCCTTGTGGATTATAATATCGGCCGCCATAAGCACAGGGTAAGTGAGCAGACCTGCGTTTATGTTGTCGGGATGTTTTCTTATTTTTTCCTTGAATGATGCGGTGCGTTCCAGTTCTCCGACATAGGCGTTCATATTGAGGAGGAGGTAGAGTTCCGAGACCTCGGGAACGTCGCTCTGGATAAACAGGGTGGCGGCTTCCGGGTCAATACCGCATGCCAGGTATTCAGCCAGAACCTGCTTTATGTTTCCATGCAGGTCGTCGGGTTTGGGATGAGTGGTCAGGGCATGATAATCGGCTATGAAGAAGAAGCATCTGTTCTCCCTCTGCATTTTTAAAAAATTCCTTATCGCACCGTAATAATTCCCAAGGTGAAGTTTCCCTGTCGATCTGATCCCGCTCACAACTGTTTCCATCATCGCATCAATAAAATTCCCCGCAAAATTAATTCTTTTTCCGAAAATCGTACCTTTGCCTGTTCACAATACAGGAAGGCCATGGAATCAACGAGACAGAAAAAAGTATCCAGACTCCTGCAAAAGGAGGCGGCCGATCTCTTTTTAAGGAAGGGGAGTGAATTTGCACACGGCAAAATGATCTCGGTAACTAAGGTCAGGATAAGTCCCGATCTTTCATTTGCCAGGATCTATCTGAGCATTTTTCCTTCGGAAGGTCAGGAAGGTGTTCTGAAGGGTATCCAGGAACACTCCCCGAAGATCAGGTTTGAGATAGGCCAGAAAGTGGGGAAACAGCTACGGATTGTGCCTGAAATAGCCTTTTTCATCGACGACAGCCTTGATTATATTGACCATATCGACCAGCTTCTGAAATCCTGAGGAAATGCAATACGATCCGGTCAAGAAAACTGTCGGAAGGATCTTTTCGGGTCCTGTAGCAATGAGAAAGTTGTTTTACTTTTCCCTCGACATGCTGCTTCTGAGGGCCTGGCATGTAAGAAAGGCTCTTAAGTCACTTTCACGTCAGTATCCGGGTGAGGCAAACATACTCGATGCCGGCTCCGGTTTCGGCCAGTACTCATGGCGGATGAGCAGGATGAACCGGCTATGGAAGATAAAGGCCGTGGATATCGACCCTGAACACATCGAAAGCACAAGGGAATTCTTCAGGAGGACAGGGCTCGCCGGGAGGGTGAACTGTGAGAAACTCGACCTTACGGAACTGAAAGAAACTGAGATGTTCGATTTCATTTTGTCGGTTGACGTGATGGAACATATTGAAAGGGATGAGCTTGTTTTCAGAAATTTTTTCAGGGCTCTTAAGCCGGGCGGCTCACTTCTGATATCAACCCCTTCCGATATGGGCGGATCGGATGTTCACGGCGAAGGCGAAACATCATTCATAGAGGAGCATGTAAGGAACGGATACGGGATCGGTGATATTACAAGGAAGCTGGAGGGAGCTGGATTCAGGAAGATCCGGACAGCCTACACCTATGGCAAGCCAGGATCCATATCATGGCTGCTCTCCATGAAATACCCGATCGGGATGCTTAACCGGTCGAAGCTGTTTATCTTTATTCTTCCTGTATATTACATGTTAACCTTTCCGGTTGCCGTTATTCTTAACTTTCTTGATCTCTTCTTGACTCATAAAACAGGAACCGGCCTGCTGGTTTCGGCAATCAGGTAAACAGTGAAACTTCCCCTTTACATAGCTCTCAGGTATCTCTTTGCGAAGAAATCGCGAAATGCGATCAATGTAATCTCATCGATTTCAGTTGCAGGGGTGACTGTCGGCACCATGGCCCTGATCATAGTGCTTTCGGTTTTCAACGGCCTCGAAACCCTTGTCAGGTCGATCTTCAATACATTTGATCCCGATCTTAAGATCACGCCAGCGGAAGGGAAAACATTCATCCCCGACTCTGCATCCCTCAACCTGCTTGCCAGCGTAAACGGCGTGGCCTGCTATTCGCTCTGCGTGGAAGAAAATGCCCTGCTGAGATACGGCGACAGGCAGTTTGTGGCCACAATAAAGGGAGTTGACGGGAATTATGCAGAAGTGACAGGCATCGACAGCTCGATGTGGGACGGAGAATTCATTCTCCTGTCGGATCAGGGAAGACAGTTTGCAGTACCGGGTATCGGAGTGGCAAATTACCTGGGAATGAGAGTCAATTTTGTAACACCTCTGAATATCTATGTCCCGAAACGGACCGGTTCCGTTGACCTCGATCCGGAGAATGCCTTCATAAGGAATTACATTTTCCCTTCAGGTATCTACCAGGTTGAACAGGAGTTCGATTCGAAGTATGTTTTTGTACCCGTCGATTTTGCGCGTGAGCTTCTCGAGTACAAATCGGAAGTGACCTCGCTGGAAATCAAGTTTGAAGAAGGGGCCCGCGAGGCAGATGTCCAGAGGGATGTCACTAAAATATTCAGGGAGGGCTATATCGTTCAGAACAAATACGAACAACAGGAGATATTTTACAAGGTGATGCGGTCGGAACGGATCGCCATCTTCTTTATCCTCACACTGATACTTATAATTGCATCATTCAGCATAATCGGATCGCTTACAATGCTGATCATTGAAAAGGAAAGGGACATCGGGATACTACGGAGCCTGGGAGCCGACAATATGCTGATAAGGAAGATCTTCATATTTGAGGGATGGCTGATCTCCATCATAGGCGCAGTTGCAGGAATCATTCTGGGATTCCTTATATGCTGGATCCAGCAGGAATACGGCATTGTAACCCTTCAGAGCGACTCGCTTATAGTAAATGCCTATCCGGTGGAGATGAAGGTCAGGGATTTCATTATCGTTCCGCTCACCGTACTGCTTATAGGATTCTGGGCAGCATGGTATCCTGTAAGATTCCTCACAAAGAAGTACCTTGCAAATGATTAAATCGGGGCAATGAGTTCTGTAAGACGCCATATTATCCCTGCGATGCTCATCATTCTGATGGCAGCCGCCTCCTGTGCGGGCCGCAGAAGCAAGGCAGAGCACAAGGACATAATTCCTGTTGATGATCTGACATCGATTCTCACCGATTCCTATCTTGCCGACGGTCTGCTGGCCATACCGGAGATCAGGTATAAATTCAATGAGGGCGACACCCTGCAGTCGTATATCGATATAATTGAGGATCACGGCTACACGAAGGACGAGATGGACAGGACCATGAGGTACTATTTTATCAGGAAGCCCAAGAAGCTTGTAAAGATATACGACAAGGCGCTGGGAAAGCTCAGCGAGATGGAGTCGATTGCCGACAGGGATCTTCTTTCATTCAGCTCCAGAAACCTTAATTTGTGGCCCGGTGAGCGCTTCTACCATCTGCCCGGACCAGACAGTTCAGACATCCCCTGGATCGACATCAAAGGAGACTTTTACGGAACATTGCATCTCAGTTTCACGATAACAATATATCCGGGCGATCAGACTGCTGATCCCCACGTCGGACTTTATTTCTCCCAGCTCGACTCGGGAGCAATAGAAAAAAGGGCCTCCTTCACTCCCGTCAGGCTTCTGAAGGATGGACGCCCTCACAGCTACAGCCTCACCATGTTGAATCCCTTCCCAGGCACGAGCCGGCTCAGGGGATGGTTTACCGGAGAGGCGCTCGCTCCTGACCTGATTTACCACCAGTGGATAAGCAATGTTGTACTCGCCCGTTCGAGAATAGCAAAATGAAGCGCTTTTCAGCCCAGTATATTTTCACCAACGAGGGTCCGCCGCTGAAACGGGGGATAGTATCCGTTAAAAGCGACGGAACCATCGCGGCAGTTGAAGATTCAGGAGGAAATCTTTCGGAGCGGGAATCGTCGGAATTCCACAACGGCATTATTATCCCGGGACTTGTCAACTGCCACTGTCACCTGGAACTCTCGCACATGAATGGACATTCAGCTCCGGGCTCAGGGCTGGCTGAGTTCCTCAAAAACTTCCGGACCAAACGGGAAAACGGAAATGAAAACATGCTCTTTTCAGCCGCTGAAGCTGACAGGGAGATGTATTCCGGAGGAGTTGTGCTGTGCGCCGATATCTGCAACACCAGGATGACCTTCGACATCAAAAAGAAAAGCAGGATAAAGTATATCAGCCTTCTTGAAGTCTTCGGGCTTCAGCCGGAAAAAGCCGGGCGCCGCATGGATGAAGTACTTCATCTGGCTGCCATTGCGCGCGATTATAATCTCCCGTATTCAATTGTTCCTCATGCCGCGTACTCGATATCCCTGACACTGTTCAGGCTGCTGAAGGAGGCAACAGCAAACAACAGGATCACCTCGATTCATTTCATGGAGACGGAAGCGGAGAAGACATTCCTGAAATATTACGACGGACCGCTTATGGAATCATACCGTGAATCGGAACTGCTTCCTGAAAACCGGGAGATCGTCAGCGGCCACGCGGAGGCGGTTCTGGAAGAAATAACTCCATCCGGGAATCTGATACTGGTTCACAACACCTTTGTCGACCGCACTACAATCAGGAAAGTCAGGAAGAGGGAAAATCTTTACTGGTGCCTGTGTCCAAGGGCCAATCTCTATATTGAAAACCATGTGCCACCGGTTGATGTGCTCACCGGGGAAGGCTGCAGGATAGTAATCGGCACCGACAGTCTTGCCTCCAATGAAAGTCTGGATATCCTTGCAGAGCTAAAGGTCCTTCAGACGCATTTCCCGGAAATCGCGCTTGCTGAGCTGGTACGATGGGCAACCCTCAACGGTGCAATGGCCTTAAGGCAGGAAAATGCTTACGGCAGTATCCGGCGCGGGAAGAAACCAGGGTTGCTGCTTTTGCAGGATGTCGATCTGCAGAACATGAAACTGTTGCCGGGGAGCAGTGTGAGGAGATTGGCGTGAAGGCGTAAAGGCTTAAAGGCGTAAAGGCATAAAGGCGTAAAGGCGTAAAGGCGTAAAGGCGTAAAGGCGTGACGGCGTGACGGCGGGCAGGGTCATCCCGAGGCGACCAAAGGGAGCCGAAGGGATCTTATCCCTTTTATGCAAAACGTGCTCAATTTTCTGTTATCTTTGCTCCGTTTCAGTAACCGGGGAAATGTCCACATTCTTATTCGACCTTATAGTATTCGGGCCCGTGAGGAGCAGAAGGCTCGGGGTATCGCTTGGCATCAACCTTCTTCCTCTTAACCGGAAGGTCTGCAACTTCAATTGCATTTACTGCGAATGCGGCTGGACTCCCGGCGGATCGTCTGAACCCAGTCCTCTGCCAGCAAGGGAAGAAGTTTACAGGGCGCTTGAGAACAAGCTCGCTGAAATGAAGATCAGGGGTCTGGCTCCCGACGTGATCACCTTTGCCGGGAACGGCGAGCCCACTCTTCATCCTGACTTCCCCGGTATAGTTGATGATTCAATTGAAATCCGCAACAGATATTTCCCCGAAGCCAGGATTGCAGTCCTTTCAAACTCCACAAACATAACAGTCCCGGCGATCAGGGAAGCCCTGCTAAAAGTTGACCAGAACATACTTAAACTCGATTCGGGATTTGACCTCACCGTCAGGATTCACAACCAGCCGCGTGTCAATTTAAAAGTGAAGGAGCTCATTGAAAATCTCAAAGACTTCAACGGGCAGCTCATTATTCAGACACTTTTCCTGAGAGGAAGACATGACGGTTTCACAATCGACAACACAACCCCCGAAGAGATTGAGGCATGGCTGAAGGCGCTGGATCTGATCAGGCCGGCTGAGGTAATGATATACACAATCTCAAGGGATACTCCCGAAGGGGATTCCCTTCACAAGGTACCTCTTGCCGATCTTAACCGGATAGCTGAACAGGTCAGAAGGCTGGGAATAAAAACTGTTGTATCTGATTAGACTTGGACAAAATCAAAAATATACTTATTTGTCCGCTCGAATGGGGACTTGGTCATGCCGGACGCATGATACCGCTTGCAAGGGAGCTTCAGAAACGTAATTACAATGTTATAACAGCGTGCGGAAAGTCTCATCAGGAGCTGTTCAGGCGTGAACTGCCCGGAGCAGGTCACATTCACTTCCCGGGTTTCAGGCCGGGCTACTCGAGGTTCATCCCGCAATGGATCTTTCTTCTTTTCAAGACACCTCTTCTCTTTTATCATATTATTTCGGAACATATCAGGCTGAAAAGAATCATCCGGAAGCACGATATCGACATGGTGATCAGCGATAACCGCTTCGGGGCGTGGAGCAGGAAAGTGAAAAGCGTATATGTCACCCACCTTCCCGTCATCCCTCTGCCCGACAGACTGAGGTACCTCGAGTGGATCGGAGTGCTGTTCCACAGGTTCTTCATCAACAGGTATTCGTACTGCCTTATTCCTGATCTGCCCGGCAAGATAAACCTGTCGGGCCGTCTCACTCACGGGATAAAGCTTCCCCGGAACATCAGGTTTATCGGGATATTATCGAGGTTTTCAGGCATGGCGCCTCCGGAATCGAATAATTTCAGTTTCCCTCACAACACTGTAATATTATCGGGACCTGAACCGCAGAGAGGCATGCTCAGGCGCAAAGTTACAAATGCCCTGAACCACTGGGATACAACAACAGTAGTGCTGGAAGGGAAGCCCGGGCCCGAAACCAGGTCAGATGAAAATGGAAAGGTAATCTCATACAATCACCTGGCAAGTGAAGAAATGAGGGATGTTCTGGTCTCAAGCAGCAGCATTATCACCCGTTCAGGCTATACTTCGGTTATGGAACTCATAAGTCTCGGATGCAGTGCAATGCTGATACCCACCCCGGGCCAGACAGAGCAGGAGTACCTTGCCCGTCATCTGGCGGCAAAGGGATGGTTCCTCACAATCCCTCAGAGACAGATCGACAAAATGATAACACTGCCTCATCCTGAGCCGGCATGGCCTGAATGCTTAATAAAAGAGAGCATGGATCTGCTCGAAAAAGCTCTTGATGAGATCCTAAATCAGTAAAACAAACAGAATTATTATCAGGAAGCCTGTCAGGTAGCCCGTCCAGACCTGTAAAGGATCGTGGGAATTCAGTTTCAGCCTTGCCGCGAGGATGAACCCGCTTGCCACGAGCGCCGCGAGAAGGTACCAGGGAAGTGGTGTGTACATCTTTACCCAGAGAGAACTTACCGTTGCCGTGAGCGCTCCCGCCCCCGCGGCATGTATCGAGATTTTCCACCAGAAGTTGATCATCGACACCACGATCGACAGCACCGCGGTGGCAAATATGAATGACTTGAGAAAGAACGGGATCTGATACCTCAGAACTATGAATGAAGTGGTGAAATACAGCATTGAGGCAGTCAGCGTCGGTATAATGCGTTCCCGCCTGTCCTCAAGGTGGTATGAACTGATGAAGTTCCTCATCTTTAAAAAAGGCAGCAGTAAAAGAGGAATAAGAACATTGTTTACAAGCACCACAAGAAAGAGGACTCTTTTGGCTGCCGGGGGAAGGTATTTCAGGAACGTGGGAGCCGACATCAGAATTACCAGTCCGTACAACGGCATGAATAACGGGTGGAAGATAAACGAAAGGATCCTTGCCAGTCTGTCGGTTAAAGTGATGTTGTCTTCGTTATTCATCCGCGGTCTGGAATAATTCAGATTTCCCTTCTTAACCTGGCAACGGGTATATTGAGCTGTTCGCGGTATTTTGCGACGGTTCTCCGGGCTATCAGATATCCCTTTTCCTGTAATATCTCGGTAAGCCTCTCATCGGTAAGAGGTCTTCTCTTCTCCTCATTCTCTATGCAGTCCTGCAGAATTCTCTTTATCTCCCTGGTCGACACCTCTTCACCGCTGTCGGTCTGGAGCCCTTCCGAGAAGAAATATTTCAGAGGCATGATACCGAAATGTGTCTGGATGTATTTGCTGTTGGCGACCCTCGACACGGTTGAAATATCAAGTCCGGTCATCTCTGCAACATCCTTCAGTATCATCGGCTTGAGCTTTGTTTCATCGCCGTCGATGAAATATTCCTCCTGGTATTTCAGGATTGCGTTCATGGTGAGCAGGAGAGTGTTCTGCCTCTGCCTTATGGCATCGATAAACCATCGGGCCGAGTCGATTTTCTGTTTCACGAACATCACAGCCTCCCTCATCTCCTTCTTTTGTCTCTTGTCCCTGACGTACGACTGGAGCATCTCGTTGTATGAAGAATTCAGACGCAGTTCGGGGAGGTTCCTGGAATTAAGGTGGAGGTCGAAACCTTCTTCCGTGTGCTCAAGAATGAAGTCGGGAATGATTGGCTGTGACGACCTGCTGAAGGAATCACTGTAAAGGCTTCCCGGTTTGGGATTAAGCTTCAGTATCTCATCGATTGCAGCCTTGAGCTGTGTCTCGGTGATTCCCATTTTTGAAGTTATCTTGTCGTAATGTCTTTTGCTGAACTCCTCGAAATAGAGATCAAGCACTGTGTAGGCTGTCTTCAGCGCAGGCTGGGTCCTGTCCTTTATGGCAAGCTGGATCAGCAGGCACTCCCTCAGGGTTCTTGCTCCAACGCCGGGCGGATCAAGATCCTGTATGATCTCAAGCACCTCTTCAAGCTCTTTTTCCGTGGTTGTAACATTCTGAAGAAAAGCAAGGTCGTCTACTATGTTTACCAGTTCGCGGCGCAGGTATCCGTCTTCGTCGATGTTTCCGAGGATATATTCACCCAGGATGGCCTGTTTTTCAGTAAGTTCCCTGAGGCTGAGCTGGGCTTCGAGGTGTTCCTGGAATGTTGACCCGACCGAGAAGGGGATCTCGCTTCTTTTCTCGTCTTCCTTGCTGTAGTTGTTTGTCTGCAGGCGGTATTCGGGGATTTCGTCTTCCTGTATATAGTCGTCGAGTGTGAATTCCTCCTGGTCCTTATCGTTATCCTCATACTGATCCTCTTCAGCCTCCAGAGGGGAGACGTCATCTTCTTCCTCAGAGCCTTCTTCGAGGGCAGGATTCTCCTCCAGTTCCTTCTTGATCCTCTGTTCGATCTGAAGAGTGGGAATCTCCAGCAGCTTGATCATCTGGATCTGCTGCGGAGAGAGTTTCTGGAGAAGTTTCTGCTGTAGTTTCTGCTTTAGCATGCCTGTCTGCTGATGTTTACCGGTAGCTTATAGAGTTAAAATTCCGCGTTCTTTGGTGTTCTTGGAAACGGAATTACGTCCCTGATATTTGACATACCGGTCATAAATAATATCATCCTTTCGAATCCCAGTCCGAATCCACTGTGAGGTGCCGTTCCGAATTTCCTGGTCTCGAGGTACCACCAGAGGTCCTTTTCGGGAAGTCCGAGTTCCTTTATCCTGCTGACCAGTCTGTCGTAATTCTCTTCTCTCTGCGAACCTCCGATAATCTCTCCTATTCCCGGGAAGAGCACATCCATGGCCTTGACTGTCTTTCCGTCGTCATTCTGCTTCATGTAGAAAGCCTTGATCTCCTTCGGGTAATTGATCAGGATCACAGGCCGTTTGAAATGCTCCTCAACGAGGTATCTTTCGTGCTCTGCCTGCAAATCCCTTCCCCATCCCACAGGGAACTCCCATTTTTTATCAGCGGAAGTGAGAATGCCAACCGCCTCGGTGTATGTAAGTCTGACAAATTCGTTTGAAACAACAAAATTAAGCCTTTCGAGCAGTTCCTTGTCAATCATGCTGTTCAGGAACTTCAGGTCATCGCTGCAATTGTCGAGCGCATACCTGATAAGGTATTTCAGGAAATCCCCGGCAAGGTCCATATTGTCCTTAAGGTCGTAGAATGCCATTTCGGGCTCTATCATCCAGAATTCGGCCAGGTGCCTTGGGGTATTTGAATTCTCGGCCCTGAAAGTGGGTCCGAAGGTGTAAATTTCTCCGAGGGCAAGGGCTCCCAGTTCTCCTTCAAGCTGACCCGAAACCGTAAGATTGGTCGGCTTCCCGAAGAAATCCTGGGTGTAGTCAATAGCTCCCTCTTCATTCCGCGGGGGATTTCCAGGTTCAAGAGTTGTAACCTGGAACATCTCGCCGGCGCCTTCGGCATCGCTTCCGGTTATTATCGGAGTATGAAGATAGAAGAAACCCTTATCGTTGAAATACTTGTGAATGGCGAAAGCCATTGCATGTCTTATTCTGAATACGGCTCCGAAGGTGTTTGTCCTGAAGCGCAGATGAGCATGCTCCCTGAGGAATTCCATCGAATGGCCTTTCTTCTGAAGGGGATAGGTCTCGGCATCGCATTTCCCGTACACCTCGATTGAAGTGGCGTTAATCTCCACATTCTGACCCTGTCCCTGCGATTCCACAAGCTCTCCCGTCACTGCTATACAGGCGCCTGTTGTAATATCCCTGAGCTGGCGCTCATCGAAACGCGCCATGTCGGCCACCACCTGGATGTTGTTAATTGTTGACCCGTCGTTGAGGGCAATGAATGAGATGTTCTTATTTCCTCTCCGTGTCCTGACCCAGCCCTTTACCAGGACTTCCTTTCCAACCACAGGCTCTGAAAGAAGCTCCTTAACTTTTATTCTTTCCATACCAGAAATATATGTCACAAAATTTTCCCCCGCAAAAGTAATAAAATGTTCACCTTAAATTCCAATGTAACAGTCAGAATTTTATTAAGTGACTTCCTGCTAATGAGATAATTTGCCTGAAATGATAATATTTCTGTCCTAATTCAGTTTTATGATAGACTGAAATCAGACGTTTTGATCATCCTTTCAGGAAAATGAATAACTTTGAATATATAACAGTAAACCGATTGTGAATATGGAAGACAAAAAGAAACTCGTAGTTGTGCCATGGGATTTTACAAAAGTTGCAGAATCGGCTTTGGCACATGCTGTCAAGATAGGACGCCAGGTGGGAGCTGACATCTGTCTTCTTCATGTGGTCGATCCAGGGATCAAGACGAGGGAAGAGGGAGAGAAGAAAAGTCTCCTGAAACGTATTGCCGAAGAAAATGCCATGAGAAACAACATTACAATTTTATCGGAGGTGGTAAGGGGAAGCATTTTCTCAGCCATAACTGATTTCTCGAATGATGAGGACAGGAACACGAGCCTCGTTGTAATGGGAACCCATGGCTTGAAAGGGATGCAGAAGATTACCGGAAGCTGGGCCCTCAAGGTTATAGTCAGGTCGAAAGTGCCCTTCATCGTTGTGCAGGATCCCCCTGTTGACCAGAACAGGTATCACAACATCGTATTCCCGGTCGATTTCAGGGTAGAGGATAAGGAGAAGATGGGAATGGCAATCTTCATGGGGAAATACTTCGATTCAAAGATCCATATTCTGAAAAGCAGTCCATCGGACAAGGGGCTTGCGGCCAAGGTTAACAAGAACCTCAATTTTGCAATCAAATATCTGATCCAGAACAATATGGAATATGAAATCCATGAGACCAAGTCGGGTAAGACAGCACAGAAGACAATCGACTTTGCCAACAAGATCAACGCCGACCTCATTCTCATAGTGACCACCAAGAGTCCGACCTTTGCCGATTACATGCTTGGGGCGTCGGAACAGGAGATCATTGCAAACAGTTCGAGGATCCCGGTTTGTTGCGTGAATCCGAAGGCATCATTTGCCAACTCATCGCAGTTCATGGGAGGATGGCAGGCTTAGGAGAGGGTTGCAAAACCCAACCCCATCCACTATCTTCGCATTCATAAACTTATACTACCGGCTCATGTCAATTGTAGTGCAGGGCGTTACTAAGCTGTATGGCAATCAGAAAGCCCTCGACAACGTTTCTTTTCAGATCAGGACAGGCGAGATAGTCGGATTTCTCGGTCCCAATGGTGCCGGCAAGTCGACCATGATGAAGATCATCACCGGCTTCATGCCTCCTACATCGGGAAAGGTGTTTGTGAACGGCATCGACACTGCCGGCGGGTCGCTTGAAATCAAGAAGAAGATCGGGTATCTGCCCGAAAACAATCCTCTCTATCCCGAGATGTATTTAAGGGAATACCTTCAGTTTGCCGCTTCGCTTTACAAATCGGGGCTGCCCATCAAAGATCAGATTGACAACATCATAAAGATAACCGGACTGGAGCCGGAGCAGAAGAAAAAGATCGGTTCCCTGTCGAAGGGTTACCGTCAGAGAGTAGGGTTGGCCCAGGCTCTCATCCATAATCCCGATGTGCTTATACTCGACGAAGCCACCACCGGTCTCGATCCGAACCAGATTGTTGACATAAGGAATCTCATCCGTGATGCAGGGCAGGAAAAGACAGTGATGCTGTCAACCCATATAATGCAGGAGGTTGAAGCGATATGCGGCAGGGTTATTATCATCGACAAGGGAGTCATTGTGGCCGACGAGGAAAAGAGTGACATCTATTCAAAGATCAGCAGGGCAACTCAGACCATACTCGTGGAATTTGACAGGGATACTGATGAAGCTCTCCTGAGAGCAATTACCGGTGCCGGGACTGTCAGAAAGGCAAAGGACAGGATCTGGATAATCGAGGCTCCGGGTGAAGCCGATATTCGTCCGGCAATATTCTCATTTGCAGTCAGTAACAATCTCACAGTGCTCTCGCTTCAGAAACAGGAAAGCAATCTGGAGGAGGTTTTCAGGGAGCTCACGAAGGCGTGAGGCGTGAGGCGTAAGGCGTGAGGTCTCTCAGTCCCTTCGTCTCCCTGGATTTTCTCTGCGGAACTCTGCGGTTTTCTTCTGCGAGAATCTGCGAGAAATTCTTGATTTTATTCCGGTTTATTGCTTTCTTTGCCCCTAAGAATATGGTGGAGAAATTTGAGCTGATTGCAACCACAGGAAAAAATGCTAAAACGCCTCTGATCCCGTTTTTCCAGTCAACCATAATTCCCATCAAAGGTTAGTGTGTTAACTTAACAATTAAGATATGGGTTATCTATTTACATCCGAATCAGTTTCGGAAGGGCATCCCGACAAGGTTGCCGATCAGATATCAGACGCTCTTCTTGACGAGTTTCTCAAGTGGGATCCCGAATCAAAAGTGGCATGCGAGACTTTTGTAACAACAGGTCTTGTCCTTTGCGGCGGCGAAGTCCGTACCGAAGGATGGGTTGACGTTCAGGAGACGGCCCGCCGTGTGATAAAGGAAATCGGCTATACAAAGCCTGAATACCGCTTCGACAGTGATTCGTGCGGAGTCATTTCAACCATACATGAACAATCGCCGGATATCCGTCAGGGAGTTGACAGGGAAAAGCCCGAGGATCAGGGAGCCGGCGACCAGGGGATGATGTTCGGCTACGCCTGCCGCGAGATGGACAATTACATGCCCCTCAGCATCGAGCTTGCCCAGACTCTTCTCAAGCAGCTTGCCGCGATCAGGAAGGAAGGGAAACAGATGAAGTACCTCCGGCCCGACAGCAAATCGCAGGTTACGATTGAATACGATGACAACAACAAGCCAGTCAGGATCGACACCATAGTCATCAGCACCCAGCATGATGAATTCGTTCTTCCGGAGAACAATTCTTCAAAGGCAGCTAAAAAAGCCGAACAGGAAATGCAGAATAAGATAAAGGATGATCTGAAGAAGATCCTGCTTCCCCGGGTCAAAAAGCTGCTCCCCAAAGAAATTGGCAAACTCATCAATGACGATGTGAAGCTGCTGGTCAACCCGACGGGCAAGTTCGTTATCGGAGGACCTCACGGAGATACCGGACTCACGGGAAGGAAGATAATAGTTGACACCTACGGCGGACACGGAGCCCATGGCGGCGGAGCTTTTTCAGGGAAAGATTCATCCAAGGTCGACAGGTCGGCAGCCTATGCTGCCAGGCATATTGCCAAGAACCTGGTGGCCTCGGGAGTCTGCGACCAGGCGCTTATCCAGATAGCCTATGCAATCGGGGTGGCACAGCCGGTCGGGCTTTATGTAAACACATACGGCACCGCAAAAGTAAAGGATAAAAAGGGCAGGATACTGCACGACAGCGAGATATCAACCGTACTGAATGAACTGTTCGACCTGAGGCCCTACTCAATCGTGGAGCGTTTCGGACTGAAGAACCCGGTGTTCCTGTCAACAGCAACCTACGGTCACTTCGGACGCATCAATGAAACCAGGGAGGTAGAGGTTTACTACCCTGTCAGGGGCTCAAAACCTGTCGGAACCAACGGGAACGGCAAGGAAGTCTATAAGAAGAAAGTTGAGTTCTTCGCGTGGGAGAAGCTGGATTATGTTGAGAGGATAAAGAAGGCGTTTAAATTGAATTAGGGGAGCAAAATCCCTTCGTCTCCCTTCGGTCGACTCGGGATGACGCTGCCCGAATGTTCGTTTTCAGTTCGCTGCCAAACGCCGCGTACCTCACACCGTTTCAAAACGCTGCTTTAACGATCCGTGCAACATTGTCCGACCGGCCGAGGGTGTAGTAGTGGATCCCCGGAACTCCTTCAGCGATAAGATCTTTCGACTGCTGCACTGCCCATTCGATACCCACTTCACGAGCCTCGTTGTCGGTTTTGCACTTTCTCAGGGCTGCCACAAGATCGTTCGGCATATCAATATGAAAAGTCTGGGGGAGAAGGTTGATGTCATTCACCGCCGATATGGGTTTAATCCCTGCAATGATCGGCACATCAATGCCTATCGATCGGCATTCATCCCTGAAGCGGTAGAATTTCCTGTTGTCGAAAAACATCTGGGTCACAATGTAGCATGCTCCCGTTTCAACCTTGAGCTTTAGATTCTCGAGATCAACCTGCCTGTTGGGGGCTTCAAAATGCTTCTCGGGGTAACCTGCCACACCGATGCAGAAAGATGCCGGCGCCGTGTCCTGAAGTGATTCCTCAAGATATTTTCCGTTGTTCATATCAACGATCTGCTGTACCAGCTCCCATGTATGTGAGTGCCCCTCCTTTTCAGGAATAAAGCTGCGGCTTCCTTTCTGTGGATCGCCCCTGAGCGCAAGAACGTCATCTATCCCGAGGAAGTTCATCTCGATAAGCACGTTCTCGGTCTCTTCCTTCGTAAAACCGCCGCAAAGCACATGAGGAACCACCGGAATATTGTATTTGTATTTCACCGCCGCCGCGAGGGCAAATGTTCCCGGGCGCTTCCTCACCACCCTTTTCTCGAGCAGTCCGTCGGGACGCTCACGGTACACGGTCTCGTTACGGTGGGAGGTGAAATTTATATAGGCCGGACTGAATTCCATCAGCCGGTCGATTGTAGCATAAACCCTCTCAATGCTGTGCCCTTTCAGTGGCGGAAGCAGTTCAAACGTGAATAATGTGCTTTTTGCGCTTCTGATCTTTTCAATAACACTCATACAAACCTCTTATAAATTAGGGGCAAGCCACCTGGCCGCCTCGTCAACAGTCATGTTCTTCCTCGATGCATAATCCCTGAGCTGATCTTCTCCTATCTTACCCACGTTGAAGTAGGATGAAAGCGGGTGTGAGAAGATATAACCGCTTACGGCAGCCGGAGGAATCATTGCAAAATTCTCAGTCAGCCTGGCTCCGGTGTTCCTTTCCGCATCAAGGAGGTCAAATATAATGCGTTTTTCTGTATGATCGGGACATGCCGGATACCCGGGTGCCGGCCTGATACCCCTGTAGCGGATCTTCAGGAGGTCGTCAAGTGTCAGATCCTCCCCTGCTGCAAAACCCCAGCGCTCTTTCCTCACACGTTCGTGGAGATATTCAGCAGCCGCCTCAGCAATCCGGTCACTCAGAATTCTGATCATTAT
This sequence comes from Bacteroidales bacterium UBA6117, assembly GCA_002428385.1. GTDB lineage: Bacteria > Bacteroidota > Bacteroidia > Bacteroidales > VadinHA17 > LD21. Next base: position 26,460 of record DIWB01000015.1, on the reverse strand, counting down.
TGTTGCATAATCGTCATTTTTGTAGCTGAGCATTGCTTCATCATCAAGAGCTGCAGAAACTGCAAATGCTCCGATCCAGTCGGTGATACCGGATGACTCCGGTGCAATATAATCTGACAGACAAAGATTCGGGACACCCTTCTCCTTCTGCTCCTGGTTACGGAGGAAGGTGAACACCTTCTTCACGGTTCTTCCGTTTGAGTCATCAAGTATCTTTACATCATCGCCCGATGAAACGGCCGGGAAGAGTCCAAGCACCCCGTTGGCTTTCAGCAGTTTTTTGTCAATGATCTCCTTCAGATAAAGTTGAGCATCATCATACAGCTTCCTTGCTTCCTCTCCCTTAACAGGATCATCGAAAATCGCGGGAAATTTTCCTGAGATCTTCCATGCGAAGAAGAAGAAAGTCCAGTCGATGTATCCTGCCAGGACATCCAGATCAAACTCATCAAAAACACTGATCCCCTTTTCTGCAGGTTCGGGTATCTCTTCCTGGCGCCATTCTGTAACAAGCCGGTTGCTCCGGGCTTCTTCCAGAGAAAGGAGCTTTTTCTCAGATTTCCTCGAATTGTGGTCAATGACCATCTGCTTATATTTCTCCCTTATCGAACGGGCATAAGCAGAATTGTCATTCTGAAGCAGCGACGACATCACTCCCGCAGCCCTGGAAGCATCCTTCACATGGATCACCGGTAAGGAATAAGCAGGGGCTATCTTCACCGCGGCATGTATCTCCGAGGTAGTGGCGCCCCCAATAAGGAGGGGCAGGCCGACATTTCTTCGTTCCATCTCCGAAGCCACATGGACCATCTCCTCGAGCGAGGGGGTGATGAGTCCGCTAAGCCCTATGACATCGGCTTTTTCGTTTATTGCAGCATCGATTATTTTGTCAGCCGGCGCCATAACGCCCAGGTCGACAACCTGGTAGTTATTGCACGACAGGACAACGCCAACAATGTTCTTTCCTATGTCGTGCACATCACCCTTGACTGTTGCAAGGAGAATTTTGCCGGCGCTTCTTTTTTCTTCCCCTTCGCTTTCAAGTTCGATATAAGGCGAAAGCACGGCCACCGCCTTCTTCATCACCCTGGCGCTCTTCACCACCTGGGGAAGGAACATCTTACCGGATCCGAAAAGATCGCCAACCTCATTCATCCCGTCCATCAGAGGTCCTTCTATTATATCGATTGACCTTCTGAACAACGGCCTTGCTTCCTCTATATCAGCTTCTATGAACTCATCGAGCCCGCGTTTCAACGAATGCCTTATCCTGTCGAGGACAGGACGCGAGCGCCATTCATCTGCCTTCTCTTCCTTCTTCCCCTCACTCTTAAGGCTCTCGGCGTACTTCACCAGACGTTCGGTAGCATCCTTTCGGCGGTTCAGCACCACATCGAGGGTAAGCTGAAGCAGAGCGGGCTCTATTTCGGTGTAGACCTGGAGCATCCCCGGGTTGACTATCGCCATATCGAGGCCCGCCTTTATGGCATGATAAAGAAACACCGAGTGCATCGCCTCGCGGACCTTATCGTTACCCCTGAACGAGAATGACAGGTTGCTTATGCCTCCGCTGACCTTGCAGTGCGGAAGATTTTGCTTTATCCATTCAGTGGCCCTTATGAAATTGACTGCATAATTGTTGTGTTCCTCAATGCCGGTTGCCACTGCAAGCACATTGGGATCGAAGATTATATCCTCGGGAGGGAAACCGATTTTTTCAGTCAGGATATCATACGATCTGCGGGCCACTGCTATCCTCTTCTCATAAGTATCGGCCTGACCCTGTTCGTCGAACAGCATCACAACAGCGGCGGCCCCGTATTTTCGTATAAGGCGGGCATGATCGAGGAACACCTCCTCCCCTTCCTTGAGGCTTATCGAGTTAACTACCGATTTCCCCTGGATGCATTTCAGAGCTGATTCTATTACGCTCCATTTCGACGAATCGATCATCAGGGGAAGCTTTGCAATGTCGGGTTCCGACATCACCAGGTTCACGAATTTCACCATTGCCTTCTCAGAATCGAGCATGGCCTCATCCATGCAGATGTCAATTATCTGAGCGCCGCCCTCAACCTGGTTGCGGGCAATGGCAAGAGCCTCGTCGTACTTCTCTTCCCTGATGAGCCTTGCAAACTTGATCGACCCCGACACATTGGTGCGTTCGCCTATATTGACGAAGTTGGTCTGGGGAGTTATAACAAGGGCCTCGAGTCCGCTGAGTCTTGTATATCTCTTGATTTCCGGCCTAAGCCTTGGCTGATAGAGCTTTGCCTTATCAGCAATCATCCGGATGTGTTCAGGAGTGGTGCCGCAGCATCCTCCGATTATGTTAACCCAGCCCTCCTTCATGAACTCCTCAACGACAGAAGCCATGAATGAGGCCGACTGATCGTATTCACCAAACTGGTTTGGAAGTCCGGCATTTGGATGAGCCGAAACATTAAAATCCGTAAGGGTCGATAATTCCTGGATATAAGGTCTGAGCTGTTCAGCTCCCAGCGCACAGTTCAGACCGACGCTGAAGAGCGGGAAATGGGACACCGACACCAGGAAGGCCTGAAGAGTCTGCCCGGTCAGCGTTCTGCCGCTTGCGTCGGTAATTGTTCCTGAAACCATCACCGGAAGACGGATTCCCCTCTTTTCGAAGATTGTTTCAATTGCATACAATGCTGCCTTGCAGTTCAGAACATCAAAGATCGTCTCGACCATCAGAATATGTACCCCGCCGTCGATAAGTCCTTCTGCCTGCACCCTGTAAGCTTCGGCAAGCTGGTCAAAACTGACCATTCTGGCACCCGGATCATTCACATCCGACGACATTGACGCCGTGCGGTTAGTGGGACCGAGGGTTCCGACAATGAAATGGCTTTCGGGCTTCTCCGAGTTCTCAAAATCAGTAATAGCCTTTTCAGCAAGTTTTGCCGACTGGAAATTCATATCATAAACCTGATCCTCCATGCCGTAGTCGGCCATCGATATCCTGTTTGAATTGAAGGTATTCGTGGTGATAAGGTCGGCGCCTGCCTCAAGATAGCGCCTGTGAATTTCAAGGATGACCTCAGGCTTCGTTATGGAAAGTATATCGTTGTTCCCTTTCAGCGGAAGCGGATGATCCCTGAATTTTTCACCCCGGTAATCGGCCTCCTGTAGCTTGTACTTCTGGATCATCGTCCCCATGGCGCCGTCGAGGATGAGGATTCGGTTGGCGATCAGGGATTCTGGTGAGTGTTTCATGATGGTTATGTGTATTTCTTATCAGCGTTCAACCTTTCTTCCTGTGTTGATAATAAAAACATCCATCGAAGGTAATTGTTCCCGGAGGGTGTAGAGGGTTTGGAGGTTAACGACGCCGATCACGTATTTGTATAATTTGCTGCTAAAGTATTCCGAGACATCCTTTAATGCAAACAATTTCCTGTCCTTTTCGCTCTTATACCTTAGATATATCTCTATTCCAAAGTCGCGGGTGTAGTTTGTGACCGTACCCTGCTGGTATTTTTTGTACTCATACTTATAGCCGTATGAGTTTGCAGAGATATCTGAAAGCACGGCGCTTCCCGTGGCATGGCCCCCGGCTCCCTTTCCGCTGAAGAACTGCTTGTCGGCAAAGGCTGCTTCTGTAATCACGCCGTTGTACTCATTATCTACATTGTACAGGTACTTGTCGGGCCCTATGAAGCGCGGAAGCACAAAGCTTGTGATTGTGCTGTCGTTTGTCTTGCCGACATAGGGAACAAGCTTTATCTTGAAACCTTTCTCTTTCGCATGCTGAATGTCGAATGTGGAGATTTTCCTGATGCCGTAATGGAAAACCTCATCCGGATTCAGGAAGAGACCATATGCATGTCCTGTTATAATACAAAGCTTGTACTTGGCATCCCAGCCGTCTACGTCGAGGGTGGGGTCCGATTCGGCAAAACCCTTCTCCTGGGCTTCCCTGAGAACTACGTCATAGGGTATCCCCTCGTTGTACATCTTGGTAAGCACATAGTTGGTTGTTCCGTTCAGAATTCCTCGCAATGAATAAAGGAGTTCATTGTCGTAATACTCCTCAAGGTTACGGATTATAGGAATGCTGGCTCCGGCCGAAGCTTCATAGAGAAGCGACACCTTGTGTTTTGCCTGCAGGTCGACAAGCTCTTTGAAATGCTTTGCCACCATCACCTTGTTGGCTGTAACAACGTTCTTTCCATTTTTCATTGCAGTGGTCACAATGCTGAAGGCCTCATCGGCATCGTCGATGAGCTCAACAACAAGGTTGATCGACGGATCGTTGAGGATATCGTTTTTATCGAAGGTGAAGTTCGACATCGGTATCCTTCTCTTCTTGTTGCGGTCCTTTACGCAGATTCTTACTATATCGGCCCGGAAGCCGCGGCTGCTGTTCAGTACGTCGTGGAGTCCCTGTCCGACGCATCCGTACCCGAACATTCCTATTCTGAGTTTCTCTCGCGTCATACTAACTTATTGAATGCCTGATTAAAATCATTTATAATATCATCAATGTGTTCGATCCCCACCGAGACTCTGAAGAGACCGGGATCGATACCTGCGGCCAGCTGTTCATCAGCCGAAAGCTGGGCGTGTGTTGTTGTTGACGGCTGGATGATCAGTGTTTTTGCATCGCCCACATTGGCAAGATGGCTCACAAGCTGAAGATGATTCACCAGTGCAGCGGCTTTTTCCTTTTCAATCTTCAGGATGAAGCTCAGAACACCGCCTGCCCCCCGGGAAAGGTATTTTTCAGCCATCTCATGGCCGGGATTTCCGGGAAGACCCGGATAATTGACATTTGCAACCAGCGGATGCACCTGAAGCCATTCAGCCAGCGCCAGGGTGTTCTGAATAATGCGTTCCATCCTGAGCGACAGGGTTTCGAGTCCCTGAAGAAGCAGGAAGGAGTTGAACGGACTTATTGACGGGCCGATATCCCTCAGACCCTCAACCCTGGCTTTCACAATAAATGCGATGTTTCCTGAAGGTGATGAAGCAGAGAATTTCTCTCCGAATACAAACCCGTGATATCCTTCCGAAGGTTCGGTGAAGACGGGGAACCTGCCGTTATTCCAGTTGAAGTTTCCGGCATCCGTTATCACACCGCCGATGCTTGTGCCATGACCGCCGATCCATTTGGTGGCCGACTGAGTGACAATATTGGCGCCGTGGTCGATTGGTCTGCAAAGGTAACCGCATGCCCCGAAGGTGTTGTCGACGATAAATGGAATACCGTACCTGCCGGCCAGCAAGGCAAAGGCTTCGAAGTCGGGAATGTTGAATCCCGGGTTTCCTATGGTCTCAACGTAGATGGCTTTGGTCCTGTCGTCTATCAGCTTTTCGAACGACTCCGGTTCAAGGTCAGGGGTGAATCTTGCCTCGATCCCGAAACCGGGGAGAGTCACCTTGAACTGATTAAAGGTTCCGCCATAGAGGAAGGGAGAGCTTATGAAGTTATCACCTTTTCTCATCAGGGTAGTGAGGGTGATGAACTGGGCGGCATGTCCTGATGCCACCGCCAGCGAGGCCACACCGCCCTCGAGGGCTGCAACCCTTTTTTCGAATACATCGGTGGTAGGGTTGTTCATTCTTGTATAGATGTTTCCCTCCTCGGCAAGGTCGAAGAGCCGGGCAGCATGTCCGGCGTCGCGGAATACGTATGATGAAGTCTGGTACAGCGGCACGGCCCGCGACAGGGTATCGCTGTCGGGCTTATGGCCGGCGTGGACCTGAAGAGTTTCGAATTTAAAATTTCCCATTATGAATAGTTTTTCGTTTATTATAGTTTATCGGTGTGCGGTAAGCGGTACGCTGTGCGCGGTAGAAAGTAACAGAATCGCCTTAAGCCGCGTACCTCGTACCTCGTACCGCGAGCCGTAACCAGCAAATACCTGATCGATTCGTCCTGGGTTCACCGCCCCATGCCCATAGGCATGAGCTTCATTTGATGGTTTGGACGGATCGGAAAAAATGTTTTCATTTTCATCGTGTTCATTTTTATCATCTCCCGATTTACCGGGATTAGGTTTTGGCACCTTTCTCCCGATTGGCCGGGATTGGTTGCCAGGGTTTCACAGAGCCTAATCTCTCCGCCCTTCTTAATAAAAATCAAACAGCCTTAAATGGAAGGAATATTTGATTTGTGGGGACAAAGGTAGAAGGAAAATTGGAAAAAACAAAAAAAACGGTGCGCGGTACGAGGCAGGTGGCTCAGGGCACAGGGCTCAGAGCTCAGTACCAGCCAACTGGCTGCCTTGCGTCTTTTTCTTCGGTCCCTGGTCAGCAATGTAATATGTATTATTGGCGACAGGCAATTTGAGATGTATAGGTGAAACCGTATGCCGTACATCATTAGCCGGTTAATATCTCTGCGAAAATCTGCGGTTTTCCTCTGCGCTTATCTGCGAGAAACTTCTTCCCGCCCTTCACGCCTTTCTTGCATAAAACATCAATTTTTAACTACTTTTGCGATATATACCCGCTTAAATGCAACACTCATTATCGATTTACAACAGTCTTTCACGTCAGAAAGAAATCTTTGAACCGCTTCATCCGCCGTTTGCAGGGATGTATGTCTGCGGTCCGACGGTTTACAGCAACGCTCATCTCGGACATGCTCGTCCGGCAATAACCTTCGACCTGCTGTTCCGCTACCTGACACATCTCGGTTATAAAGTGAGGTATGTCAGGAATATAACCGATGTGGGGCACCTCGAGAATGATGCCGATGAGGGTGAGGACAAGATTGAAAAGACAGCGAGGCTCCAGAATCTCGAACCCATGGAAGTGGTTCAGAACTACATGAACACCTTTCACAAGAACATGGATCAGCTCAATACGCTTAAGCCTTCGATCGAGCCAAGGGCATCGGGACATATCATCGAACAGCAGGAATTCATCAGGCAGCTGCTGGATAAAGGCTATGCCTACGAAGTGAACGGATCGGTATATTTTGATGTTGAGAAGTATAACGCCAAATATAGATATGGCAAGCTTTCGGGAAGGATACTTGAGGATCTGATGGCAAACACCAGGGCGCTCGAGGGACAGCAGGAAAAACGCAATCCGGTTGACTTTGCCCTCTGGAAAAAGGCCACCCCGGAGCATCTCATGAGATGGCCGTCGGAATGGAGCGAAGGGTATCCCGGCTGGCACCTCGAGTGCTCGGCAATGAGCGTAAAATACCTCGGGGAGGTCTTCGATATACATGGAGGAGGGATGGACCTGCAGTTCCCTCATCATGAGTGCGAAATAGCACAATCGACGGCAGCCCTGGGAAAAGAATCAGTAAGGTACTGGGTTCACAATAACATGATCACCATCAACGGCCAGAAAATGGCCCGTTCGCTGGGCAATTTCATAACACTCGACCAGATCTTCAGCGGCGATCATCCGCTGCTTGAGCAGGCTTTCAGTCCCATGACAGTCAGGTTCTTCATCCTGCAGGCTCATTACCGGAGCACGCTCGATTTCTCTAACGAAGCGCTCACAGCAGCCGGGAAGGGGTACCAGAAGCTGATGAAAGCCGTTGAAACACTCAATAACCTTAAGCCCTCCGCCAGTTCCACCGTGAATGTTGAAGAACTTTCACAAAGATGTTCTGAATCAATGAATGACGACCTCAACACACCCATTCTAATATCTCATCTTTTCGACGGAGTGAGGATCATCAACTCGGTAAATGACGGAACGGAAAAGATCGATGCGAAGGGGATAGAATCGCTCAGGAAAATTTTTAATGATTTTGTTTTTCAGATACTGGGATTAAGGGATGAGACAAAAGACAGCAAGATTGATGATCTTGCCGATGATCTCATGAAGATAATCATTGATCTCCGTCAGGACGCCCGTACGAAAAAAGACTTTGGGACCTCCGATAAGATAAGGGATGAGCTGAAGAAGGCAGGGGTTGTTCTTAAAGATATGAAGGATGGAGTCAAGTGGGAAAAAGAGTAGTATCAGAATGACCTCAGGAGGGAGCCCTGGCGGATACATTTCTGCACCTGTGTTAATCGGGCAACTGCCGCTTGGCGGAACACATCCCGTCCGCATCCAGTCCATGACCAACACTGACACCCTCGACACCAAAGCCTCCGTTGCACAGTGCATACGCATTATTGAAGAGGGGGCCGACCTGGTCAGGCTGACGGCACAGGGTATGAGGGAGGCGGAAAACCTTTCCAACATCAAATCGGAATTAAAAAAGGCCGGATTTGAAACACCGCTTGTCGCTGATATTCATTTCAATCCTTCGGCTGCTGAACTTGCAGCCACGATCGTCGAAAAGGTAAGGGTTAACCCCGGAAACTACGCCGACAAAAGAGCGTCATTCATAAAAGTCGAGTTCTCTGAACAGGAATACCGCGAGGAACTCGAAAGAATCCACTCGAGGATACTGCCGCTGATCAACATCTGCCACGAACACGGCACTGCAGTCAGGATAGGCGTTAACCACGGTTCATTGTCCGACCGGATAATGAACCGCTATGGCAACACACCGGAAGGAATGGCAGTGTCGGCCATGGAATTCATAAGGATATTCCGGGCGGAGAATTTTCACAAGCTGGTACTGTCGATGAAATCGAGCGACACCGGCATCATGATAAAGTCAACCCGCCGGCTGGTTGAGATGATGAAATCCGAAGGATTCTCGTATCCCCTTCATCTGGGAGTGACCGAGGCAGGCGAAGGCGAGGACGGAAGGATAAGATCCGCAGCCGGCATCGGGGCTCTGCTGACTGAAGGTATTGGGGATACGATCAGAGTCTCGCTTTCGGAAGCTCCCGAAAAAGAGATCCCGGTGGCAAAGGAAATCCTGAATTTCCTTGCAGGTCCTGCCGGACGGGCAACCTTTCCCGACAGCATCCTCGGTTTCAAAACACACACTCAGCCATACAAGCCGGAAGTGGTGACTAATAATGACGGCAAGTTTTTTGGAGAGCAAAATCAATGTTATAACAATGTTATAACATTGTCAAAAGGTAATTTTCCATCTTCTGATATCTTTAATAATGAGGACATTATCCTGAACGGAGAATTCAACGAGGATGATCCTGAAAAACTGGCCATCGACTCAGCCGCCCTTCTAGGAAGATATTTTATCACACGTCAGGCCGATGGAATATGCATCACGAACAAGGGAAAAATCAGAGGTGACAAGCTGAAGGAGCTTTCATTTTCGATTCTGCAGGCAACCGGAGCAAGAATTACCAGGGTGGTTTACCTGTCGTGTCCCACCTGCGGCCGGACCAGATTCGACCTTCAGGAGGCGGTGAGGGAGGTTAAGGCTGTGACCGGTCACCTGACCGGCCTTAAGATAGCAGTTATGGGATGCATAGTGAACGGTCCGGGCGAAATGGCCGATGCGGATTACGGATATGTTGGAGCGGGGAACGGGAAGGTGCACATCTACCGCGGGACAAGCCAGGTACTTAAGAACATCCCGCAGGAATCGGCTGCTGAAGAATTACTGAAGCTGATTGATAGAGATCAGAAAAAGAGATAAAATCCTTTCCCCTCACGCAAACCTGAAATCCAGCTGCTTCTTCTGCAGGTCGGCCTTTACAACCTCAACCCTAACCCTGTCTCCGAGTGTATACAGTTTCCCTGTCGATTTTCCACGGATACAGTAATTCTCCTCATCGTATTCATAGTAATCGTCGGTCAGATCCCTGACACTCACCATACCCTCGCACTGGTTCTCGATGATCTCCACGTAGATTCCCCACTCGGTAACCCCCGAAATGACGCCGTCGAAGGCCTGACCCAGCTTGTCGCTCATGAATTCCACCTGTTTGTATTTCACCGAAGCCCTTTCTGCTTCAGCCGCAACACGTTCCATCTTTGAGGAGTGGTCGCAGAGTTTCCCTATCTTCTCCTTGTTTCCCGGATCGTCGTGCTTCAGGTAGGCGGTAAGGAGCCGGTGCACCATCATGTCGGGGTACCTCCGGATCGGTGAGGTGAAATGGGTGTAGTGTTTGAAAGCAAGTCCGTAGTGTCCTATGTTGTCGGTTGAATACACTGCCTTTGCCATTGCCCTGAGCGCTATGGTCTCGATGATGTTCTGCTCGCTCCTTCCCGCAACTTCCTTCATAAGCCTGTTCATCGCCCTGGGCAGATTGTTCTCATCGGAAGTCAGCTTGTATCCGAAGCGGGTTATGAAGGTCCTGAAATTGGATATCTTCTCAGGATCGGGTTTATCGTGGATTCTGTAAACGAATGTTTTTCCGCGAAGTTTCTTCCCCACGTATTCTGCAACCCGGCGGTTAGCCAGGAGCATGAACTCCTCAATAAGCTGGTTTGCGGTTCCCATATCCCTGAATTTCACTCCCAGGGGTTTACCGTTCTCATCAAGTTCGAACTGCACCTCTGACCTCTCGAATGAAAAAGCTCCGTATGCAAACCGTTTTGCTCTAAGTTTCTGTGCAAGGTCGTGAAGCAGAAGTATCTGTTCTTTCATGTCGCCCTCGCCTGTGTCGATAACCATCTGGGCTTCGTTGTACGAGAATCGCCTGTCGGAATTAATTATTGTCCGGCCGAACCACTCTGTCAGAACCTCAGCCTTCTCATCGAGTTCAAAGACAGCCGAATAGGTAAGCTTATCCTCAGCAGGACGGAGTGAACAAATTTCATTTGAGAGCCGTTCGGGGAGCATCGGTACCACCCGGTCGACCAGGTATACGGATGTGGCCCTTTGTTTTGCCTCTTCTTCGGTCAGCGATCCGGGCCTTACATAATAAGTGACATCGGCAATATGGACTCCAACTTCCCAATTACCATTTTCAAGCTTTCTGAGTGACAGCGCATCATCGAAATCCTTTGCATCCGCCGGGTCGATTGTGAAGGTGGGCACATCCCTGAAATCCCTTCTTTCACTTAAATCCTTTTCAGTTATTTCACCGTTGATGCGTGCTGCATCATTCTCGACCTCCTCGGTGAAGGTATAAGGCAGCTCGAATTCCGCAAGGATTGCATGCATCTCGGTTGAATGAAGTCCGGGCTCCCCGAGAACATTAATTATCTCCCCTACCGGATTCTTTGAGCTGGGTTTCCATTCGACAATGCGTGCAACGGCCTTCTGTCCCTGCTTCCCGCCGTTAAGAGCCGATGTCGGGATAAAAATGTCAAAAGGCATATTTTTGTTATCGGGCATGAGGAAAGCGAATCCCGGCATCACCTCGAGGGTGCCGACGAAGCTGGTTCTCCAGCGTTCCAGTATCTCAACAACCTCACCTTCGGGTCTGGCGCCTTTTCTCCTGGCATAAAGCCATACCTTCACCTTATCCCCGTGAAGGGCGGTGTTCAGGTTCCTGGCTGCAACGAAGACATCATCCTCCAGGTCGTCGGAGCTGATGAATCCGTAACCCATCCTCGTCATATCGACGGTTCCCGTTATATATATCCTCTCGTCGCGCCTTCCCCCGTGTTTCGGATTTCTCTTCCCTCCGAAGGACTCCTTAGCCTTCCTTCCGGTGTTCTTCCTTCCCATAATATTTGGTTTTCGCGAAGGTAAGAAATCGAACCGTTTATTTTGTACATTTGTGCTTTAGTTATGAATAAGTTGACAACAAACGGACCGGTATATTCCCATTCCCCGAACATAGTCACCCGGAAGACGGGTAGCGAGTATGTGCTTATACCTGTGGCGAATAACATCGCCGATATGAACAGTGTCTATACCCTTAACGAATCGGGTGCCTTCATCTGGGAACTGATTGACGGGAAGAGAAGCGCCGGCGAAATAGCCGATGCGCTGGTCGAAGAATACAATGTCGACAGGGGTGTGGCTGAGTCAGACGTCAATTCTTTCATGAGCGACATGAGTAAATATCTCATCATCAACATTTAGAATAATAAATCCCCGTCCTTCACGTTATCCTTCAGAGATTACGTTTAACTGAAAAACAATCTGAAGTGTACAACAGTGTAGGTTACCGGGAAAGCAGTGTGGGCTTTTACAACATGCTGAAACAGCCAGCGATAAGAATGAGAGACTATACGCTTAACATAGCCGGATACAATATCAGGCTTGAATCGCAGGAAGACGGACCCGATCTGGTCCCCTCTCCCCGGTTTATGCAGAGTCTTATCAGAGCCCTTGATTATGATGTGCTTATCAGGGTTCATCATGGAAGAATCAGACCCGATGAGGATGCCGAAAGGCTCTTTGTTGCTCCCTATGTTGTTGAAGTTAAAGGCTATAAGGTAACAAAAAGTGATAATTTCTGGAGTGTTTACAAGCAGAACGGCGATCTTCTGATAAATACTAATTTCCCTGAAACCCCCGGTAAAAAGGCTACGCTGAAGCTGTCGCTGGCCTTAAGGGAATGGGATCTTTATATTGAGAATGCCGGCAGGAGCACCGATCCTATGGAATACCCGCTCGACGGACTGATTCTTTACTATCTCACGGCGATCAATGCCGACATAATGATCCATGCATCGGGAATATCTTACAATGGCCGCGGCTACCTGTTCAGCGGGGTTTCGGGCAAAGGCAAGACAACAATGTCGCTATTGTGGGACAATATAGGCGCGCAGGTCATTCACGACGACAGGCTGATAATAAGGAACACCGGCGGGATTCACAGGATGCACAACACTCCCGTTTACAGGAATGATGTGCCCAGGAGCGCTCCTATCGACAGGATCTTCCTCATCAGTCACGGTGATGATAACGAGATGGTCCAGATAAGGGAAGCATCAGCAGTAAGCATGGTGGTTGCCAACTGCATCCAGCATAATTACAGTCCGGATATGATAGCCCGCTTCCTCGGATCCGTATCGATGATGTGTTCGAAGGTTCCGGTGTCGACCCTTTCATTCCGTCCCGACAGGAGCGTAATAGAATACATTCTCCGGAATGACCAGTAACAGTCTGTCCCATAACGTACTAAAGGATATCGGATTCATGCTTCTTGCCGAAGGAAAGACCATCAGGGTCAGGGCCGATGGCATGAGCATGCACCCTTCAATAAAATCAGGATCTGTAATCTTTATCGAACCTTACGAACCGGGTGCGAAGCCCCGTCCTGGCGAGATAATCGCATGGAAAAGGGATACCGGGATCGTTGTGCACCGGCTGGTAAATGTTTATGATCAGAAGATGCAGAGGCACTTCGTAACGCGAGGCGACAGCTGCATGGCAGAGGATGATCCGATAGTCTTTGAACAGATCGCCGGAAAGGTAGTCAGGATCGAATATCCTGAAGGAAAACCGGTGCCTCCTCACAAATATGCCGGTATCAAGCCGAATTACCGGCTCAACAGGATATTGGTACGGATAATTTCGCAAATTTACAGGGTGAAGAGGCTTCTGTCTTGGCGGAGCATCTGAAACCTGCCCTGTATGAAAGGAAAGATCAGACTATTCAGAAAAGCCCTTGCCCTTGTCTGGGACAGCGCGCCAGGATGGGCCACGGTGAACATCGTGATTTCGGTTCTGCAGAGCATTCTTCCCCTTGCCCTCGTCTGGCTTATAAAGCTTCTTATAGATGAAATAACCAATGCTGCTCAAAGCGGCTCGGGAGCGGCCAATATAGTGCCGATGGTGATTGCAGTGGTTGTCGTTTACTTACTGGATGAAGTCTGTTCCGATTCGGGCAACTATGTGCGCAGCCAGCAGTCGGTGAAGCTCGAGGGGTTTATGTACAACCTGCTTCATTCGAAAGCTGTGAGGCTCGACCTTATCAACTTTGAGCATCCCGGATATTACGACTGTCTGTCGCGAGCCACCTCCGAAGCGCCCTGGAGGCCGAACAACATCCTCAACAACATTGTTGCGATGTTCCGGGGGCTGCTGTCGCTGCTGCTGATGGCCGGACTCCTCTTTACACTTCACTGGGGAGCTGCTATCCTCCTGCTGGTGGTAAACATCCCGGGGATCTGGCTCAGACTGCACTATGCCGACATACTTTATCACTTTCAGAGAGAACAGACGCCCGAGGCGAGGAAGTCGGCGTATTTCAGCTGGCTGCTGACCGGCGACAGGCCGTCAAGGGAGATCAGGCTGTTCGGGCTGGGGAATTACTTCATCTCGCTGTTTAAGAAATCCTTTAACAAGCAGAAGGAAGAAGAACTGAACATCCTGAGAAAAAGAACAGTCATTGAACTGATATCGGATATTGTCAAGGCATCCGCGATACTCGTTCTGCTCCTGGTAATTGCCAGGCGTACGGTTTCCGGAGATATCAGTCTGGGACAGATGGCCATGTTCCTGCTGGCCTTCAGGCAGGGGATGACCTACATAAAGGACCTGTTTGTTTCCGTGGCCGGGCTTTACGAAGACGGGCTGTATATCGGCGATACCTTTGAGTTCCTCGATCTGAAGGAAAGCGTAGTGGCAAATCCTCCGGTCATTGTTCCCGCTGAGCTGAAATCGGAGATCAAAGTGGAAGATATTTCGTTCACCTATCCCGGAAATGACTATGCGACCTTAAACAAGGTATCGTTTGAGATAAAGAAAGGTGAGATAATTGCGCTGGTCGGTCCCAACGGTGCAGGAAAGAGCACCCTGGTAAGGCTGCTCACCCGGCTTTACGATCCGGACACAGGCAGCGTACGATGGGACGGAAATGATATAAAAACAATGGATCCCGATCAGTTCAGGAAATTCTTCTCGGTTGTTTTTCAGGATTTCATGCTATATAACCTTCCGGCCGGAGAAAATATCAGGATGGGAAATATTGATGTACAGGATCCGGATGAAAAGATAAGGAAGGCAGCTGAAACCTCAGGTGTTCATGAACTGCTGAACAATCTGCCGAAGGGATACGACACCACCATAGGGACCCTATTTGACGACAGCAGGGAGCTGAGCTGGGGCGAGTGGCAGAAGATAGCGCTTGCAAGGGCGTTGTTCCGCGAATCGCCGGTTCTTATACTCGATGAACCCTCCAGTTCGCTCGATGCCGATACCGAGTATGAGATCTTCAGCCGTTTCAGGGAGATAGTCAACGGCCGAACCTCCATACTTATAACGCACAGGTTCACCAATGTAACCCTGGCCGACAGGATAATCGTACTGGATCATGGAAGCATAACCGAAACCGGATCGCATGAGGAGCTGATGAAGAAGAAGGGGAAGTATTGGGAGATGTTCAGGAAACAGGCAGGCCGGCATGAGGAAAGAGGCGTGAGGCGTGAGGCGTGAGTCAGGAATGGGTGAAGGGGTGAAGGGCAAATAAACTCCGTGGTTAAAGCTTTCGCCGTTAAAAGACTAAGATCCCTTCGGCTCCTTTGGTCGCCTCGGGAT
>DIWB01000015.1:0-11137 GCA_002428385.1 Bacteroidales bacterium UBA6117 | reverse complement strand
CCTGCTCACCATGGAGGTTACTATCAGCTCCTTTGGTCGCTTCGGGATGACCCTGCTCTCCATGGAGGTTTTTGGAGCAAAATAGTACCAATAATTCTGTCAATTTTGCAAAAAAATAGCAGTTCTGCCTAAAGAATTTAGTTTATAAAAACTTTTTTGAAAATAATTCTAAATTTTCTTGGTAAATTCCTGAATATTTGCTATGTTTATTGTTGAAAGTCAGTGCGTGCTAATTTAAATTTACCGGGTTATGACAAGGATTTACAGGGAAAATCTGAAAGTCAGGATCCTAAAGCTGGCCGATATGCAAAGTACCGGTTCGCCTGACGATCTTGCATTCAGATTCAGTGTTAGTAAAAGAACGGTCAAGCGGATAGTAAGCGAGATTCGCGGTGAAGGCCGTAACATAAGATACAGTCCGTTGATAAAGTCGTATGTGACGGAGAAGGAACGTGTTTAGTCTAGGTGTTTCCAATTTTGTGTTTCAGGTGCGTCTCGCTGCCAATATCCTCGTACCTGAGTCAATCCGCACCATGCGGAAGAGGGGTCTCCCTGACCTCTTGGTCCCCGGAGTTCTGCTGATTTTCCTCCGGGGACCTTCTATGAAAAGAGGTTGAGAAGAAAAGTTGCTGGTTGCGGGTAAGGCGGTTTGCCCTGTGCCTTTCTTTCTAGAACATCCTGTCCGATTCTTCCAAAAAGATATCGAAGTAGCCGTCGGTTATCATCAGGGAATCGAGCGGATCGGCGGTGTTTTTCACCTTGAAGGAGAAGTCACCGCGCAGATTGCCGTGGTCGGTTCCCAGTATGCGGAATTGTCCGGATACGGCACTATAGGTGACTGACCGGCCGCCTCCGAGGTCACGTTTCCACGTGGCAGTGAATTCGGGGAAGGCAAAAGTTGTTTTGGTGAAGGTATCATCGCGGGCTTCGATGCTGAGAGAGTTGAACTCGTTGTTGAAGACCTTGTATTCGATACCGGTCTTCTGTCCGGAGGTATAATCGTTGTATTTTCTGGCGATGCCGTTGAAGGTGTAGAGCTGGCCGTTGATAGTTGCCTCAAGCAGGCGGTTCTTCTCCGGCTCTTCGGTGCAGGAGGGGAAGAGGAGGATCAGGATAAGAAGAAGGCTGAGCTTGTTCATTGGCCGTGGTTTTCATATATAACTGCGGGGAGGGGGGATTAGTATGTCCTGCTATCATCCGACTCATGTGAAGAACCCTGGCCAGAGAGCCAGGGTTGGGAACCGGGGAGGGACACCGGGACAAACACCGGGAGGGACAGGCAGGATCATACAGCAGAGACTATGCAGCAGAGACGGAGGTTGGCAGGGTCATGGGTGGATAAGGTTATAAGGTTGATGGGCAGCAGGGCAGATAAAAGACATGGCTCAGAAGCTTATGTTGAGACCTGCACGGGCGGTTGCTACAACGATACCCCGGGTGTCGTTCTGGTAGACGCCTTTGAGGCTGATTCCGGTTCGGGGACTGGTTTTCATGATGGCTCCGAGGGAGACGGTGTAGCCTGGGGCGGCAACGAAGAAATCACCGTGAGAACTTCCGGCCAGGTGAAGTTCCGATGAACTGTATTCAACGTCAGGACCGGTGGCCACAACCCAGTGCCATCTCCGGACATAGAAACCCAGTCCGGCCTCCAGATCGAAAATATCCGTCCTGACCGGATAGAAATATCCTGTAATATCCAGACCTGCTGATTTCACATCCTCAACAAAATCTATCTCCTCGTCTTCATTGAAAAAACTGTAGAAACCAATTGAAGGAGCGACACTGAACCAATTATTAAGCGGCTGGATAAACTCGTTGTAATAGCAAAATCCGTCAAGATCGCCCGATCCGGTGAATGCATAGCCGGTTTCGATACGGAGGGAGTTCATGCCTCCGGGGCCTTCCTGCGAAAGGCCGCTAAGTGCCGTAAAAACCAGCAATACTGCAAGGATAAAGTGCTTGTATTTCATTTTACTTAGTGTTAGGAATATGATAATTTATCCATTATGTCCATATTAAAATCTGAATCCGAATATAGGGGTTAACGAAAGTCCTTCAAATCCAAGGGCCCATATAACATTCGTATCTGCCCGTAATCCCATATAAAAATTGCTTTCGAACTGGTAGTAGTAGTCGAGACAGAGGGTGAAGCCGATTTCGTAAAAGATCTGACTATAATCAAGATATTGATAATAAGTACCATTATTATATGCTTCAGTAATGTCAGGCCTTAAATAACAATCCCTTTTAAGTTTGAATCCCACACCGGGTTCAATGAAATGGTTACCCTTCAATTTTACCTGTCGGGAGAAAACCATATCAACCATCTGCCTTATTTCAAATGTCTTAAATCCTCTGAAAGCTCCAATGTCCATTTGCCATTCCATTGTTGCCATTGATAATCTTCCATTAATCGATATGCCGGTATTAAATCTATAACTGCCTTCTAGCCATGTGATTGGCCCACCAACAGCAGAAATAACATCAAGATAATACCCAGCTCCTGATCTGATTGAAATTCTTTTTTCCTGTGCAAAAACACTTATGGAACAGAGTAGAATGATTAAGATAAATATGAATCTCTTTCTCATAATTTCAAAATTTAAAGTTTAAAGCACAGGCCTGTACCAACAAAAAAGAAACTTCCATTTTTCATATCATGTACCCTTGAATTAAGCTGAATGCCTATATTTTTGAATAAATAAACTGTAATATCTATGCCTGCGTGGTAACCGAAGTGGTTATTACGAACATAATGATAGTCAGTAAAAATATATGTAAATTGTTCTTCCTCTAGATCATATTCATATTCGATGTTTTTAATGAAAAAGCTTTTTGCCCGGGCCATTGATGCACCAGCAATGACATCCATTGTAATCCATTTCTTTTCAACTGGCCTGAGGAAAAGAGATACTGCACCTAAATTCATAAAAGAAATCTCTGGTATGTATATCTCAAGCGATCCTCCTATTTCACTATATGGAACTTCAAGAAGTGAGTAATACTGAGAGTTCAAATGCCCGAAAGAACCCTTTACTCCAAACCACGAGATTAAAAATGAAGTTTCTCCAGAAAACAGATTACCGCCTCCATAGGTGTCAGACAGGTCTCTTGAATAATTAAGAGAAACACTTATTTTTGTAGAGTCCGTAGCCTTTGCAGATTCGAATTGGTTAACACAAAAAACCAATAACACTGTTAGTATTAATAAAAAGTTCTTCATTTTCAAGCATTTTTAAAACCATCCCTCTGGTTCCCATCTTCACCAAAGGGATGGAAAGTAGTTAAATCACTTAATAGATAATACTTAGGGGTGTTGTCATTTTAAGCTTAGAACACGTTTTCCTTACAGTCCAGCTATCTTTTACATCATCACCTGGCTCAGGATGTGAATTCGTTCTCATAAACCAATCTCTATCCCATTCAGACAATCCTAAAAAATCACCACTATAAGTCATTTTGAATGTTGCAGTCAAGGTTGGGCTAAGATTATCTTTTTTATAACCTACGCTTGTACTTATACTAGATTCTTTGACAGTGTCATATTCATAAACCAGAATACACTGTTGTATTTTTTCTGGCCGCCAATTAGTATCCCAATTAGTATATTCTGAATACCAGCCACCATTTGAATGAACGGTCCAACCGTTAATAGCAGCCTTTGCATAGGATCTGGGGTAATCAACAGGTATTACTGTTGACATTTTACCATTAACAGCTCCAGTTGAAAGATTGTATTCCGGATAACCTCTAGCTACTTTAAGTTCAAGCTCTCCTTCAAAAAGTCCCCCACAATAATCCGCACACCAGACTTTACCAATCTTAACTACATAAACCGGGTCGCCCTTGGAATCAGATTGTGAATCAGTGTAATCTTTCCACATTTCTTCCCTATCCTCATCCTTCGGCATAACCAGCAGCACCATGTTCTTATCAGCATACTCTTCATTTACTCTTACCTGAACCATCTTTCTTCCCTCGAAGCGATAGCCAATGTTTTCCACATCATTGTCGATGGGATGGGCGGCGACAGTGAAAGATTTGGTTCCTTTTGGATAGAAGCTCGAAGGATAGGGGCAGTAGATATAGCAGTCATTCTTAGCGAGAAAGTTAATCAGATCGCTGGTATTGCCCTTGGATTCTGATGAAGTGCATCCGTTAGCAAAGCCGGTCCGCAGGTTTCTGAATGATCCGGATACACTCTTGGATTCATCCATAAGGTCTTTGAACGGAAGATTGTAGAATTCGCGGTCTTCCCTTGAAAGGGCAACAAGTTCGTTCAGCACAGCATCATCCTGAATAACATCGGCAAGGATTTGCGCTGCCTTGTCAAGATTGATCTTGAGAAGTGTTTCAGAATCAGTCAGGGCTCTTCTGCCTGTCAGATCCTGAGTAATGGGTCCTGAATCATATTTTTCGCAGCTTGCCAGCACGAGGCAAACAGCCATAACACAGACAATCTTTTTCATTTTAGAAAAATGTTTTGGTTGAACTTTTGGGTTATAAGCCCTTTATTATCTTTATGGTGCGACCTGTGGGGTAAGATCCCGGTGGACTGGCCGCTTTATCACCGGGGGTTGATAGTCAGTACTGTTTCATAGGCACGAGGTTTAAATGCAGTGAGACATTATGTTCATTCCACAAACAACATTATTTCAGCTTAAAATCAACCCTGCCGGACTCCCTTTCACTGTATTGCAATAGCAATATTAAAATGCCCCGGGGCCAGAATAAAATATTTTGGCAATTATTTTTCGAAAAAAATGAAAAAAAATTTCCGCGGGCGTATATATATTATATAGGTATGGTTTGTGATACGAGGAAGAAGGGTACGCGGTATGCGGTACGCGGCGTGCGGCAAGAAGAAGACGAATGGGAGATGGGGAGACGAAGAGAGGGATGGCGTTAAGACATCAAGGCGTTGAGGAAAGATTAAAAGACAAAGGGACGAAGCGACGGCAAGACTGCAGGACCGCAGGACCGCAAGACAGTAAGATCGCAAGGCTTTGCCCTCCGAAGCTTTACCGGAGGAGTAACCGCACGACTTCTTGACTGGCAGAACTCAGTGGTTAAAAGAACCCCCTTTAGGCCTGCCCTGACCGAAGCGTCAGGGGGGCAGGGGGTAATAAGGTTCTTACAGTTGCATCCTTGATTGAGATCTTACCGGCGCCAAGGGAATTATCGGAACCCAGAAGAAAATCATTGGCAATTGTTGTGATGGATCTGCCTAATTGATCAATATCGACCGGCCTTATATGCCAGTCAGATTTTTGAAAAAGGAGAACCGGGAAGCTTTTAATACGTTGTTCCACGTCAATTTCGTTGATTACAGCCTTGTTCTTCGCTTCTCCGAAAACCTCCATCCAGTTAAAGCTGTAATTCTGCGATAATACACAGATATCAAAAACATCCTTTGGTTCATCGCGGCTGACAACGGCGGTAAGCTTATTTGTCAGTATATTGAGAGGTGTATCAATAAAACCATATTCATATTTGTTGGTGACACCACACCTGTAAGCAGTATCATTTACAAATTCAACTTTAAGCAACTCGTCTTCGCCTTCAATATAAAAACGAACAAAATCCTCGTAAATAATGCTTTGTTTCTTCAGCAGCGAGACTTGTTTTGCCAGGGCTGTCTCAATATCCTTTATCAGAACATGAAACTCATCACTTTTATTCAGAAAAAAATCCAGATCCTCACTGAAGCGATGGTTGAGATAAAATCTCCCCAGTGCAGTTCCGCCGGTCAGGTAGAAATTTCCAATTACCGGCTTCAAAGCCTGAAGCACCTTATCCTGCGTCCGGTAAAGCTTCCTGTAATCTTTTCCTGACATACTCGTATTTTTTTCTGACCGATTCCGGCCATAACGATGCGATTACCTTCTCAGTCATCATCTCTTTAACCTTTTCAACAGGTACAAGCTGGATAACTGTGAACCACGGCAAACCCGTCAGCATTCTGGTAAAGAACTGCTCACGGCTTAAATGACCGGCCTTTTCAATCCTGCCGTCAAGCAAGTCATCCAGTTCGGTGGGTGATATGGAATAATCCCAAATGACGGATTTGAGAATTTTATGACGCTGCCGTTTATCCATTCACTTAAGTGCTGCGTTTCCACAAATATACTCAATAATTTGCAGTTACGGGAGAAAGGCGTGAGGCGTGAGGAAGATGAAGGGATCTTAAACCCTTACGGCCAGATTCTGCCATACCCACCCCTACCCCTCTTCCACCTTCGATAGAACCTTCGCCGAAGCTTCGGTTCTCAAAGAAAGCTTCGGTGGACTAACCAGGAGGGTATCCTTAACGGTGCACGACCTGCCCGACCGGTAAAAAAGACCGATCATTAAATTATATTTTTTGTTACCTTTCAGCCAGTAAGTAAACTGATAACAGTACAAAATCATGGCAACTGACAATATTGAAAAATGGCGGGCGATACACCGGGCAGCGGCTGAGCTATACAAACTTGCGCCGTGGAAATATATGGAAGAGACTGATGTCTTCGGCGTTAAAACGGCTGCAAGCGGCAAAACTTATTTTATAAGCATCATGGGATCGGCCGGACAGGTTTTTGCTTTCAGCGCCTATGAAGGGAGCCGGGCACTGGAGAGCTTCTGGGAAATGCAGTGCAATGAGGAAGTGGAACCACAAAGTATCCTTGTAATACCTCATATGATGTTGTCTTTCAATAACCTGAAGGATATCGACAAGATCCAGAAAGAGATTCTGAAGGAGACAGACTTGTTTTCAACAGCACACAAGAAGTTGCCTGTGTTGACGCAGGTGATACCGGGACTGGTCCCTGCTTTACCCCGGGAGACTTACCTTGATGACATGGTGGAGATAATTCCGCAGGTAGTTGACGTGTGCTCACGCGCATCGGTCAATATCAGCTTGCTTCTTCCGGAGGAAAATGATGATGAAACCTACCTGATCCGCGAGCCGGGAAAGGAAAAGGGAAAAACGGTATGGCGCGACAAGTACAGGAAGGCGGTGCAGGAGCCTGCAACCTATATATCCACGATCAGGGAGGAGGATATTGAGCCCCTGAGGTTTTTAAGAAGGACTCAGTCCGTGTACCAGGCTGATTACCGGATTATGCCTGCACCAGTAAGGGAAAAGGGCAATCCGGATTATTTCCCATTTACTGTCCTGCTCACCGACAAGAAGTCGGGTATTATACTGGGTTATAAACTGGTCCCTCCCCTTCCCGATTACCACAGCATGGTTGAAAACATGCCCCTGATTATAGTTGAACTCATTAAATCACTCAAAGTCCGGCCCCTGAGGATCGAGGTAAGGGATTTGATACTGTTTGAGCTGTTAAAGCCGGCCATGGTCAGATGTGAGATCAATATCATCCGTAAGCCTGATCTGGTATCAATTGATGAAGCATTTGAAAGTCTTGAAAGGAGCTTATGAAACGCCAGACGGAACGTTGCTCCGCCCTAAACTATTCCGGGCCTGGGCGGGAAGAAGACAGAGGCCGTTCTGTTATGCAGAAGCCAGCAGAACCTCCTTCAGGGGGCAGGGGGCAGGGGGCAGGACGGAGGGACGAAGAGACGAAGGGACGGCAAGACCGAACGACTTCTTTACCGGCAGAACTAAGAGATGTGACTGAGAGTTGTTTGGGATGGAAAATCCTGTTAACTCCGAGAATAGCTCCGTGTTCTACTTGGCAACTCTTATTGTTGCCGTCGGCTTTTATGGCATTCCGCGCTTCGTGGTTAAACTCTTGTAATTCATATCGTTTCAGGGCAAATAATTATCGACTAACGATAACCAGGTTATTGTTAGTCGATAAATTTTCGTGAAAAAAAAAGTTCTCGCTGAGTTACGCAGAGGAAGACGCTGAGTCCCGCAGAGATGAACAGGCATTAG
This sequence comes from Bacteroidales bacterium UBA6117, assembly GCA_002428385.1. Classification (GTDB taxonomy): domain Bacteria; phylum Bacteroidota; class Bacteroidia; order Bacteroidales; family VadinHA17; genus LD21. Next base: position 3,249 of record DIWB01000015.1, on the reverse strand, counting down.
TTCTTACCCTGTGCCCTGTGCGTTACGCCGTTATACCGTTACCTCATCAGCCCTGTCAGCCATTTCCAGGCTGGCATGAAATGTATCGTTGATCCTTTTTGTTCGATTATTTTCTCAATATCCCAGGTGATAAGCAGAAGTTCGTTACACCCTAATTCGGACGAAGCTTCTGTCAGGGCAGTAATTTCACGTTTCAGGGTTTTCTCATTTGTTATGTCGTAGCATACCTGAATCAATTGTTCCACAACATATTCCTTCCGGCAAAGAAAATCTACTTCCCGGTCGTTACGGGTACGGTAATAAAACAGGTCCAGTCCTGGATTGTAATGTCGCCGTAACAGTTCGGTAAATACAACATTTTCTAACTGGCTCCCATAATTTGGTGAAATCCTGAAAGACCTGGCTTTAACAAAACCGTTGTCGATGATGTAAAATTTCACCGGAGATTTTTGCTGTGTCTTTACCTTTACATCATATCTGGTCAAAATGACAAACAGGTACGTTTCGGTTAAATAACCAGTAAATTTTTGAATGGTGGCTACACTGTTAAAATTGAGTCCGGTCTTTAATTGATTAAAAGAATATGGATTAGTGCAGTTTGCAAGCATATAATTTGAAAGATCATAAAGCTGCCGGGGCTGGCGTATCCTGAAACGTCTCATTATGTCTTTCAGTAATATTGAATCAAACAAAGCTGATAAATAATTGTCCGCAATTGAAGGATTTAATACAATTTCAGGAAATCCTCCACACAGCAGAAAATTATTCAGATGATTCAGGATATTTCCAATTTCTGCAGGTATAAGGGGCTGCCTGTCGGTCAATGATATCTTATGAAACCGTAATAGTTCAGCAAAACTGAATGGAAAGACTTCGATTTGAACATATCGTCCGGTGAGTGAAGTAGCCATTTCCCCCGAAAGAAGCCTGGCATTTGAGCCCGTTATTACAAGATTAGTTCCTCTTCGGTTCAGCTTATTAACCCATAATTCCCAGTGGGGAAGATTCTGAATCTCGTCAAGCAGCAAATATCTGTAATCAGGATATATTTCATTCAATGACTGTATAACTGCATCTTCATCAAAGTGTTTCAGAAGTTGATCATCGTCAAAATTAAGGTATGCAAAATTTTCATTTTTCAATAACTGAAGCGAAAACACAGATTTCCCGGCTCTCCGTGGACCAGATATCAGTTTAATCAGACCTGTTGAAAGATATTCCTTATTTACTTGTACATCACTGCGTTTTATATAATCATGACCCAGTAACTCATTCCGTTCCTGAAACTGCTGATATATTATGTTCTTTATCATTTAAAATAGTTATACTGAACAAATTTAGTCATTTTTGTTCAATACAATAATAATATTGCATAAAAAAAACCCGAAGAGACGAAGGGACGAAGAGACTTTACTTCCGTGGCAGTTCTTAAGGTTGCCGTCGGCTTCAGCCGACGGTTGAGGCACCCCACCGGGTTGTGGGGCTTTAGCCCCCTTTTCATCCCCGGGACTAAAGTCCCTCTGAAAGGGGTTTTGGGGTTGCCAGGCCTGCGGCCTGAGTAAGGCATAGAAAATTCTGCAGCCTGATGACAGAACCCCCTTTAGGCCTGCCCTGACCGAAGCGTCAGGGGGACAGGGGGTAAAACGGGCAGGGGGGTAAGATAGTGAGACGAAGGGACTGAGAGACGAAGGGACGGAGGGACGAAGAGACCGCACGACATTTCTCCGGCATGAAAACAATCAGAATAGTTCAGCCGGATTGATCCGGATAAACTCGTGCCAGGGAATCATGTTTTCGTCAATGCAGATAGTCTTAAACGGATTATATTTCTTCTGAAAAGAAGTCATGCCGCGTTTGTTCCTTGAAAAAGTGCTCTTAACTTCTATCCCGATAATCTTTCCGTTCCTTTCGATAACAAAATCCACCTCATCATTCCTGTCGCGCCAGTGATAAAGCGATAGGTTGCCTTTTAGCGATTCGTTCGCCAGATGTGCTCCCACTGCTGATTCAATGACCCTCCCCCATTCAGAGGGATTTTTTCTGACATTTGAAAAAGTCAACGGACTTTGTGAACTGAGGAGGGCATTGTTATAAACCTGAAATTTAGGACTCCCCGACCGGGCCCTTACTGGAGACGCTGAATATTTCTCAATTCCTGTTAACAGTCCGGCCGATCCCAGCAGCTTAAGATAATGTGATAAGGTTGTTGTATTTCCGGCATCCTGAAGCTGACCGAGCATTTTGGTATAAGATAAGATCTGACCTGAAAACAAGGATCCCAGCTCAAAAAGATTTTTAAGCAAAGCAGGTTTATCAACACGTGTAAGCATGAGAATATCCTTTGAAATGCTTGTTTCGATAAGTGAATCACGAATATACCTTTTCCATCTGTTTTCGTCAGAAATCAGCTCTGCCGACGCCGGATAGCCACCAAACCATGCAAATGTATCAGCATCCCATCCGAAGGCCTTATTTACCTCTTCGAACGACCAATGCGAGAGAATTATGTTTTCGAATCTTCCTGCAAGCGATTCGGTAAGGCCCTGCTGAAGCAGGAGACGGGAAGAGCCGAGCAAAACAACCTTAATGTTTAAGTTGTTAATAGAGTCATAATCCCAGTTTTTCTTGACTGTTTCGCTCCAGTTAGGGATTTTCTGTATCTCGTCAATTACTAAAATGAAGTCGCCGGCATTCTGAGATTTCATTCTGAAACGCACTGCTTCCCATTGTTGATCAATCCACAAGCTGTTCCCTGCAGGAATTGCATCAGCCGATTCATAGAAAGAAGGAATAGAAAGCTTTTTCAGAAGTTGCATTATCAGAGTGGTTTTTCCCACCTGCCGGGGACCTGAAATAACCTGAATAAATTTTCTTGGTTCATGCAACCGTTTTCCAATTTCCTGAAGTTCTGATCTTTCAAACATGATTTACAATTTACTCAATATAATGAGTAAATTTACTCAATAATCTGAACAACCCAAATAAAAGTGGTGAGAATTCAATGACTTGAGGAAGACGAAGGGACGAAGAAAAGAGGGGGTGAAAGGGAGAAGAGGAGAAGGGGAGACAAATACCGCCGCTTCGCGACGAGATGTCCCGTTGGGACTTGCACTACCAAAGGCCATTCTGCAATAAAAATCATTTCGCCCCATACTGGGCTTAGCGGATGTGTGGTAATGCCAGACGGGGCGTTGCCCCGCCCTAAATTATTCCAGGCCTGCGGCCTCCCGAGTTTGACAGTTAAATTGG
>DIWB01000047.1 GCA_002428385.1 Bacteroidales bacterium UBA6117 | reverse complement strand
AAAAGAAAAGGGCTGAAAACCAGCCCTATATACTTTTTCAGGATTAAGAAATTCCTATTTTGTGGCTTCCTTCTCGCTATCGGCTTCAACTTTTGAAGCCTTCCTGAATTCCTTCATGCCCTGGCCAATACCCTTCATCAGTTCAGGAATTTTGCGGCCTCCGAACAATAGCACAACAACAAGCAGAATAAGAATTATCTCAGTTAAACCAATCTTTCCCATCTCTTTAAGTTTTTGAATTTGTGCAAAGTTATTAAAATAATCTCTCGTTATACTCCAGGGTGAAAATAAATCTCACGGTTGCCTGAAGCAGTCTGAATGCAGCCATGCAATGCCGGAGTCTACTTCCTTATCAATCTGATTATATCATTACCGTTGGCGAGGATAAGCAGGCCAAGGAGTATTATCATTCCGGTTATCTGGGCATATTCCAGGAATTTGTCGCTGGGTTTTCTTCCGGTCACGACCTCGTAAAGAAGGAACATAACATGTCCGCCGTCGAGCGCCGGGATCGGAAGTATATTCATCACAGCCAGTATTATCGAAAGAAGGGCTGTCAGGTTCCAGAACGATTGCCAGTCCCAGACTCCCGGGAAGATGCTCCCGATAGTAATGAATCCGCCAAGTGACTCATATGCTTTTGTATGCTTCGAGAAGATCACTCTGAACTGTTTTACATAGTCGCCAATCGTTTTGAATCCCTTGCTTATTCCTGCCGGAATGGATGCAATGAATCCGTAATTCACCGTCTTAAGCTCGAACATCTGGGCGTAGGTGCGTGAGCTTCCCACTCCAAGCGTTCCTTCAGCAGACAGAACAACAGGTATGTCAACCTGGTTTCCGTTCCTGACAACGTTCACCAGCACCTCTTTGCCCCGGTTCCGCGAGAGATAGTCCTGAAATTCATCAAACCACTGGAAGTTGTTGCCGTCGATGCCCACAAATTCATCTCCTTCTGTGATTCCAGCCAGTTTTGCCGGAGATTCCTTGCCGAATCCGGAAACCACGTAGGGCCTGAACGGTGTCCTGGGTTCCAGCATGCCTTCTCCTTTCAGCATCCTTGCAATAAATTCGACCGGAATCGGGATGTTTAATATTTCCCCGTTCCTGTCAACCTGGATGGTTTTGCGGTCGTTAAGGATTATGTCGGAAGGTATCTCATTGAAATTCTCGATCTTCACATTATCCACCGAAACGATCATGTCACCGTTCCTTAGGCCTATTGCATAGCTTGCCGAGTCGGTCACAATTCCGTACTTGACATTCGCTGTCGGAAGATAAGTTTCTCCCCATGCATAAAGAACGCCTACGTAAATAATAAGAGCTGAAATAAAGTTAAAGATAACTCCGGCAGTCATTATCAAAAGTCTCTGTCCGGCCGACTTGGACCGGAACTCATAGGGCTGGGGAGGCTGTTTCATCTGTTCCTTGTCCATCGACTCATCAATCATCCCCGAGATCTTAACATATCCCCCCAGGGGAACCCAGCCGATTCCGTATTCGGTCTCTCCGGCCTTGCGTTTGAAAAGGGCAAACCACGGATCAAAGAACAGGTAGAATTTTTCGACCCTGGTCTTGAACAGCTTCGCAAACAGAAAATGTCCGAATTCGTGGATTATGACTATTATTGAGAGGCTTAGCAGAAACTGAAGTATCTTTATTAGTATGGTCATGATTGTTTACATAGTTCGTTAATATAGTTCTGGGCCTCAGTTCTTGCCAATGAATTGGTGGTTTCAAGGTAACCAAGCCCGGGTGAAGCAAAATATTCAGTCTTTTCCATTGTGTGTTCAACAACATCCGACATCTGAAGGAATCCGATTTTCCCTGCCAGAAAAGCGCTGACAGCCACCTCGTTGGCAGCATTGAGGATGCAAGGCATATTTCCTCCCTCGTTCAGGGCGTGATAAGCCAGGGCCAGGTTGCGGAACCGTTTAGTGTCGGGTGGAATAAATGACAAAGCGCCGCATTGGGTCAGATCCAGTTTAGGCAGATCGGAGGCCAGCCTGTCGGGATAGCTCAGTGAATACAATATCGGAACTCTCATATCCGGCAAACCCATCTGAGCCTTGACAGATCCGTCGGAGAAGTGAACCATTGAATGAATTATCGACTGAGGGTGAATTATAACTTCTATCTTTTCGGGGAGCAGGTCAAACAGCCATCTTGCCTCAATGACCTCAAAGCCCTTATTCATCATCGATGCCGAATCGATAGTAACCTTGTTGCCCATCTCCCAGTTGGGATGCCTGAGGGCTTCATGGGGCTTCACATTTTCAAGCATCTCCATTGTATAATTCAGGAAGGGTCCTCCGGAGGCTGTAAGAGTGATCTTGTCAACCGGATTGCCCATTTCACCCGCAAGGCACTGGAAGATTGCGGAATGTTCGGAGTCGACCGGAATGATTTTACTGCCCGATTCCTTAACAAGCTTTTTTATTATTTCACCGGCGATAACCAGTGTCTCCTTATTTGCAAGGGCGATTTTCTTCCCTGCCCTGATGGCTGATATTGCAGGCTTCAGACCTGAGTAGCCGACCATTGCAGCAACGACCAGATCGATGTTTGAACCTCTGACAACCTGCTCTATGGCTTCTTCGCCGGCGTACACTTTAACAGGATAGTCTTTCAGGGCTTCCCTGAGCTGCTGATAGTGCGACTGATCACCAATAACAACCGAATCGGGCTGATAAGTGATCGCCTGCCTGGTCAGAAGATTTATGTTGCTGCCAGCCGTCAGAACCTCGATCGAAAACTCCCCGGGATACCTGGAAATGACATCCAGGGTCTGGGTGCCGATCGAGCCTGTCGATCCGAGTAAGGCAATTTTCTTTGGCATAAAAACCCCTGCTTTTAGAAGATGACGTATTTCTCCGGATCCAGGGGGCTTCCCTTATACCAGATCTCAAAATGGAGATGGGGTCCGGATGTATATATTTCGCCCGAGTTGCCTACAATCGCAATGGTTTCACCTGTTCTTACGAGGTCGCCGGTCTCCTTCAGCAGCGAAGCATTATGCTTGTAAACCGAAACAATATTGTTTGCATGCTGAATCTCGATCACATATCCGGTCTCCCTCGTCCAGCCGGTGAATATTACCGTGCCTGAGAGCGCGGCATCGACCTGCGATTTGGGTTTCGTGACAATGTCGGTTCCGTAATGACTGAGGGAAGGATCGAACTTACCGGACACTATTCCCCTGACAGGAGGGAAGAAGTGAAGGCTTGCGAGACTAGTCTCAGCCGCCGGCAGGGACTGACCCTGGGAAATATTATATCTTCCCTCAGTTTCAATTTGTTCCCTCAGAACTGAATCTTCCGGGGAAGTGCGGAAAGAGATGCTGTTGTAGTTCATTGTTGTATCCCGGAGGGCCACTGAGCTGGCAGGTCTGTCTCCGGCAATAATGGCGGTCAGGTTTTCAAAATACCGGTCCCTGATAGCGAGTTCCCTTTCGAGTGAGTCGAGCCTGATTGCATTCAGAAGAATATCCCGGCGCATGGTCACATCGGGGTAGCCCGGAATGAATTCCCTTAAATTTGTGAAGGCTATCAGCGATGCTGTTGAACCAACAATAAAAAAGACCACAAAGAAAATCATCAGGAACGAGTTGTACCTTGTCAGCCGTACCATCCATACCTCTTCAAATGTAGTATCATTGGTTACTGCAAACCTGAACTTGTCGCGCCAGCTGGTCTTCTTCTTTTCGTTTTTAGCCATATTCCCTCAATGATTGGCCAGCAAAGATAATAAACCTTAGATAACCTTTACCGGTTTCTCTTCACTTTGCCACAATCCGTGCTTTGAGCACACCGACATTGCAGACAGGTTCATTGAGACATCAGGAGCCACAATATGAAAATCGACCTCAACGTGAGCCGGTAGGTTGCCGTATACGCCTGGTGTGTAACGGGCTTCGGCCAGAAGAGTCTCCCTGTTCCAGAGCTGGATCAGGCTAATAGAATGATCGTATTCGTCAGGGTGAGGATATTCCTCTCCGATCCTGACCTTTACAACAAATTTCTCACCTCTCTTAGCCTCATCTGCACATATTACGTGAGGCATATGACGGTCGAGATAATCACGTTTGATTTCTTTCTCTTCTTTTTCTATATCCAGCGCTTGAAATACTCGCGGCATGTTTTTACTATTTATGTTAATACTGCAAAAGTAATTCATATTCCTTTTTATGGGACATTGTTGCCCTAAAATATGGAAGTTGGCAGTTGGCAGGGGGCAGTTGGCAGGGAAGTTGGCAGTAGCATGGGGCAGTGGGCAGTCAGGACAAGGAAAATCGGCGGTTGGCAGCAAGCACTTGGCAGTTACTTACGAGGGGAGAATTTTTCAGGGTTAGTGATAAGTACATTAAGTATGCGGCCTATTTCTTCAGAGGTTTCAATAAGTTCTGTATATAATTGCTCCGAAATGTAATTACACGATTTTGCGAAGTCCAAGGAAACCTGGGTTTCGGTATTTTCCATATCAGCGTCGCTCATTTTGCCCGAAAAATGTTTTGGATACTGGCGTTTTCTGTAGCCTTCTCCAATCGCTCGGCAGATTGCCCGGGAAGATCTTCTGATCTGATCAGTCAAATCATATTTTTCTGTATCCGGAAATCCTTTTGTGATCTGAAATATCCTCATGGCAAAAGCAAAAGCTTTTTGGTACACTATCAAATCCCGAAAACTGTTTTTCATCCGTATATAATTTATTTTAAAGGTCGGATGGAACCGCACATGATTGAATTATATTCATTATTGTTTGTGTTTTCAATCATGTGGGTTTCATAAGAATAATGACTTTATAACATTCTAAAATCTATGCCTGCCAACTGCTTAATGGCAACTACCAACTTCTAGCACAGACTGCCAACTGCTGACTGCCAACTGCCAACAACCTGCCTTAAAACACAGACAACCAACTTTGAAAAAGAAATAATGCAACGATCTTATAAAATTAACCAAAAAAATCAGTGCTCCATAAAAAAATCGCAACAAATTTGTTATTTGGTTTACAAATGTTAAATTTGCACCGAAATTGCGGGGTGGAGCAGTGGTAGCTCGTTGGGCTCATAACCCAAAGGTCGGAGGGTCGAATCCTCCCTCCGCTACAAGTCAAAAGCCTTGGTGCGAA
>DIWB01000040.1 GCA_002428385.1 Bacteroidales bacterium UBA6117 | reverse complement strand
TTGTTCCCCTGTCGTGTTCTTGAACCTTTTTGTCATAATCTGTGTTTTAAGAAAAATTTGCCGTTTCTGATTACATGATAATACGGGTTGTCCCAAACAGTGTTCAGAACGCATCAAATCGTTTCAGGAACTACATAAGGCTTACGGTCTTTCCGTCTGAGCATGGCATCGGCAGCCTTATTCTTTACAAATCGCTCCCTGGCGCCATCGAATGTCAGTTCTTTCCCGAGCCTGTACGAGATATTGGCAAGGATGGGCAAGGAGGAGGACATATGTCCCTCAAGCATATTGCAGTTAAGCGTTTCATCCTTTCCTGAGCGGATGGCATCGAGGAAATTAGCAAAATGCTCTGTTCCCCCGGGAGCAGCCAGAAATGTAGGATCGGCCAGTTCCTTTGAAGCTGTCCCTGATCCTGCAAATGGTTCTCTTTCCCTTTTACGGTATGCTTTCCAGGTGGAACCGTCAATTTCCAGATATCCATCCGAACCGTAGAATAAATTGCCTATGCGAACTTCAAGTCCGCCTTCAGCATTGGTAAACCTGCCTCTTGTTTCAAATTCAAGCATTTTACCATCCTTGTATTTAAAGAGGGATGTCTGTGTATTGGGGGTTTCCTGAGCACATTCCGAAGGTGATATACCATAGAATCCTCCGGCTGAATATATTGTTACCGGGTGTTCGTTTTTATTGAGGCCCCAGCGGGCTATATCGAACTGATGGGGGCCCTGGTTGCCTGTGTCGCCGTTTCCTGTATCCCAGAACCAGTGCCAGTTGTAATGAACTCTTTTCTCGTTGTAAGGGCGGTAGGGCGCCGGACCCAGCCACATGTCGTAATTCAGGCCTTCGGGAGGATTTCCGTCGGGAGCTATTCCGAAAGAATCGCGGGGCTTATAGCAAAGACCTTTCGCCATGAAAACTTCTCCGATTCCTCCGGTATGAAGAAATCTGATAGCCTCAATAACGTTGGGGATTGACCGGTTCTGACAACCTGTCTGGACCCTTACATTGTATCTTTTTGCCGCCTCCACCATCTTTCTTCCCTCCCAGAGATTATGGCTGGCAGGTTTTTCGGCATAAACATGTTTACCAGCCTGGCAGGCCCATATTGCACTCAAAGCATGCCAGTGGTTAGGCAACCCAAATGATATGGCATCAATATCCTTGTCCTCGAACACCCTGCGCATATCTGATTGTGTCACGGCCGTTTCTCCCGACCTGTCCTGGATCAGCTTTGCAGCCTGGGCAAAGAACTGGTTATCAACATCGCAGATAGTCTTGATACGGACGTTCCGGTTATCCTTCAGGGCGCACCAACTGCTGATATGGTCCCTGCCCCTGCTTCGCAGGCCGGCCACAGCCATAATTATCCTGTCATTTGATCCGGCAACCTGGTTGTAGGATTTTGCGCTGAGGCTAAGTCCTCCGAGTGCTAAACCGGCAGCACCCGCGGCGCTTGTTTTGATAAAATCTCTTCTGTTGGTCATGTATGTAGGGTTAAGGTTAAGGTTTAATTTGTCATCTGCCTGAATACTTCAAGCTGTTCTTTCATTGCAGCAATCCTGTCGGCAGGTTCAGTTCGGGCTTCAAGAAGGATCCATCCTTTGTAATTTATTCCTTTGAAAAGTTTGAACAACTCCTGGTAGGGATAATCCCCGACATTCAGTTCACGAACATGGACTGTATCTCCAAACCAATGCTTAACCATGTTGAAGTTCCCCTCAAGCCCGGGAGGAAGCAGATCCTGATCATTGCAGTTCCAGCACATCTTCACATTTGGTTCGTTCACATGGTCAAAGATAGCTTTCATATTCGGCAGCTCCTGGGTGTGATTTCCGTGGACCTCAACTCTCACCAGCTGTCCGTAATCGCGGGCAAATTTTCCCACCTTGTTCAGCGATACACCAATTTGTTCAAGGGTTTTTTCCTTCGGCACGCCTGCCGGCAGATCATTTGGTTTCACCTTGATACCGGTGGCTCCGATATCGTGGCACAGCTTTATGTATTCTTTTGTCTGGTCAATGTTATTACGCAGGACAGCAGGATCGGGGCTGTGGTATTCGAAATTTGCCCCGTAACCAAGGCATTCGACGGGGCTGTCGGCGAATCTCTTTTTCACCTCTGCCCGCTGCAGGGGTGTCAGGTTGGCTTCGACCTTATGGGCATGTTCGGTTCGAAGTTCAACTCCGAGATAACCTGTCTTTTCGCAATTTGAAATAAGCGTCGGGAGATCCCAGTCCCTTCCCCACTGGTAGGTAACAAGGCCAAAACGCATATCTGCTTCAGGCAGTTCAGGAAACCGTGGCAGTATTCCTATGGCTGTCAGGCCGATACCTGCGGAGAAGCTCCGTTGGATAAATCCCCGTCGTGTAATTCTGTTCATATTCTGTATGTTTTACTCAAATGCCTTCATCCATGCCTTGTTCATAAGCTGGGCGCCAGCCAGGGTGGGGTGAACGCCGTCGCCTGTCCAGTATGCCCCGGGAGCTCTTTTGACAGCCTCATCATACACTTTCTGGAATGGAATAAATATTGCTTTGAACTGCGCAGCAATCTCTGCTGCTGCTTTCTGGTATTCGTAGAATTCAGGGTACCAGCTGTCGTCAACTGCTTTGACTCCCCTGACTGCAAAAGGTTCGCAGATTATCAGTTTCACTCCCGGCAATGCCTGAACGGTACGCTCAAGAAGAGCGATATAATCCTTCCTGTAGATCTCGCTTGTACCGTCATACTGTCCGTTGAGCTTATGCCAGATATCATTGACGCCAATAAGAATGCTAAGCACATCGGGCTTAAGTTCGAGGCAATCCTTATCCCAGCGTTCGGCAAGCTGGAAGACCTTATTGCCCGAGATTCCCTTGTTGAAGATTCTGAGATTAAGGGCCTCGTATTTGTTAAGCATTGTTGCCCCTGCAAGCATGGCATAGCCCGATCCGAGGTTTCTTGCAGAGTTGTATCCTGTGTCTTCCCTGTTCCGTCCCGCATCGGTAATTGAATCACCCTGGAAAAGAATTGTCTGCTCCTTTGAGAGCTTAATTGTCTTCATCTTCTTGGCCGGGGGCATTGCAGCAGAAAGTATTTCGGGAATACTTATCACTGCAGCGGTTCCCAGAACAGCCTTTTTAAGGAAGTTACGGCGCGAATTATTGTTTTCTTTCATTATAGCTTTAGTTTATACCATTTAACAGCATTTTCTTTAAATATCTTATCCACAACTTCTTTCGGAAGCTGCAGGCCCCTGAATGTCCCCCTGAATTTATCGGAGGTCATTTCATCATCCGAGGTGAAATATTTCCAGTCGTCAAGCCAGGTTTCATGCATGCTTTTTTTGAACTGTTCGGGATCAGAATTGCCGCTGTCGCCCACATCGGTGCCGTAAAGGAGCCTGTCCTGGTATGTGATGCAGAAATCCCTTACCCTCTTGCGGTCCAGGGCCGACTGATACTGCAGGTGACAGATCCTTGCCGACATGTCAACGGCCATATTCGGGAACCTGTCGAGCCGCTTTGCAAGAGAATCCACGTTCCACTCGAGGCTTGCAAGGTGACACCCGATGAAGGTAAGGTCGGGATGCTTAGCAAGCATGTTATCCCGCGCATTTATCTGATCTTCGTACGAAGGATACTCCGGATGGAGGAACATGTGATAATGGGGATTACGGGCAAAGTAGCTGCTGTCGCTCGAAACCGTCATCTGATCAAGCGGCAGCCAGCAATTGCGCGGTTCGCCGAGATGGCCGGTAACTGGCAGTCCCCTTCCTTTTATATAATCTATAACCGGATCAAGGGCCGGATCATCGACCATGATGAAACGTCCCGACCTGTCGCGGACCGTCATTCCTATGTTTTTCCAGATTTTTACTGTAATGCCGCCCTGAGACAGATCTTTTTCAAGTCCTGAGATGACCTTGCTGCTCCAGTCGGGAGTTCCCCATCCGGCAGTGTCAAAAAGGAAGGTAGGTCCGTAGAACACTTTGCCAGGATGCTTTTCAGCCGAATATGCTGCGCTTTCATGCTGCCGGCTTATATTGGCAGAATCACCATGGTCAACACCCAGGGTAATCAGAATGAAATTATCTTCCGCGGCAACCTCTTCAAAATATCCCGTATTGCCGTTTATGTGTACGTGGGAATCAATTTTGGTCAGCGACCCGAAATCTTTTTCCGAATAGTATCCGTTCCGGCATCCTGAAAAGATCACACAATGAAATAGCAGAAACAGCAGGCTTATTCTCATGGATGGATTTTTATGACGTATTAAAAATAGGAAAAAAAGTCGTTGATATCGAACTAGAGGTAAAATTAGATAAATTAATGTCTGATCTGCGCGGGGCGCGGGGCACAGGGCGCAGCGTTGACATTCTTCCATTCTTCCTTCGGTCTTCCGTCTTCCGTCTTCCAAAAGAAAAACCGGCTGCAGCAACTCCGCAACCGGTTCATATTTTTATCTTTCTATTCCGTCAAATATGCACGCCTGCTTCTTCAGAGCGGCATTACGACATATTCAGCGTTGTTAAGGAATTCGTAGCTCTTTGCACAACTGGTAAACTGATCGAAATTGTATTTTTCAACCTCAACGATTCCGTATTTCATTCCTGAAATATCGCGGGCTGCCCAGATTGATTCGAAATCCATCATTCCGCTTGCTCCGATTTCTTCCTTGTCCTTGATATGCCACAGTTCAAAACGTCCGGGATACTTGTTAAAATAATCGACAGGATTCTTTCCGCCTTCAACACACCAGTAAAGATCGAGCTGGAACATGACTTTTTCAGGATCGGTGTTCTGAAGCATAAAGTCATACAGAATAGTGTCGCCGAAAACAGTAGTAAACTCATTTGCATGATTATGATACCCGAACCTGATTCCTTTTGCGTTGCATTTTGCCCCTACTTCATTGAAGTAAGCGCACCACTTGCCGATATTCTCAATACTCTCATAAGCCGAACGTCCCATTGAAGGCTGAACGATGTATTTAGCGCCGGCAGCAATGTGGGCGTCGATGCACTGATCCCACCATGCCATTGTTTCCTCATAATTAGTCGAATCGGGAAGATTGCGGCTGGCATGTGAGCTAAGGACGTGCATGCCGTTTTTCTCACAAAGCGCCTTGAATTCCACCGGGTCCATCCCGTAAAATTTTCCGTCGCGGTATCCTGCAGGCTCAACAAAGGTGTATCCCATGTCTGCAACTTTGGCAATGGCAGCTGGCACATCATTATTAATTGAATCGCGGATCGAGTAAAGCTGAAGACCGATATTCTTCCCGGCCGGCTTGCATGAACTGAAATTCACAAGCACAAAGGCACTTACAGCGAACAACATAACAACAGTGATAAGAGTTCTTTTTTTCATCGAGATTATTTTTGAGTTAGTGTTAATGTATAACTTTCAGGAGTTTATATTCCCCAGTTGACAGGCGAACATTGTATTTGGAAACAGATTTAAGGTTAATGGCTGTAAAAATAGGAAATTTTTTTTACTTTTATTGGACTAATTGACAATTTAATAACCTCACCAAGAAAAAAATGGCAATTACCCTGTTCTCACTTTTCTTAATAGCTTTCACTTCTTCCGGTCAGAAGATCCCTACCGGCAATCCGGCTGATTTCAAGGTCAGGACCTGTCTTCATTCCGTTAGTTATATGGGAATCTGGCGCGGGCAGGCAAGGTGTGAGGCGTGAGGGAATAAGACGAAGGGACTGAGAGACGAAGGGACGAAGAGACGAAAAGAAGAAGAGACGAAGAAATTAAATGGTATATAAATTTTTTGTTTTATTGACTTTGGTTATGCTGATTCCATTCGAAGGAATATGTTCTGAAAGAGGAGTCAGGCGTAAGGCAACAAGGGTACTGAGGACTGAAATAATTGCCCGTGCTGATGAGGTCCTTTATGAAAAGCCGGTTACTGTATCATCTTTCTACCGCGACCGGAGCGCCGGGGGGTCCATCAAATGAAGAAGTTATAAGAAATCTTCCGGTCAGAAATCCGGTGATATGGTTTGATTAATTGTAACAAATTCTACAAAAAATAAATAAAAAATGATGTTTTTATTTGATATATTAAAAATTTAAATACTTTTGTCAATCAATTTTTAATAAAACAGTGAGTAAATCTTTCATCCATATTATTGCCCTCGTCCTTATCCTCATTCTTGCCATCGGCAGATGATCCGGGAATAATATGTATCGAAACAGGTATATGAAGCTTTCCGGATCAACCGGGAAGCTTTTTTTTAATATGGTTTAATTATGAAGATCCAGCTTAGAAGTTCAAGAACAGTAACCGGAAGGAACATGGCAGGTGCCAGGAGCCTCTGGAGGGCAAACGGGATGAAAGAGGATCAGTTCGGAAAACCCGTGATAGCAATAGTGAATTCCTTTTCCCAGTTCGTTCCCGGGCATGTCCATCTTCACGGCATTGGCCAGACGATTAAGAAGGAAATTGAGAAGCAGGGCTTCTTTGCTGCCGAGTTCAACACAATTGCCATCGATGACGGGATTGCAATGGGTCATGAAGGAATGCTTTATTCGCTCCCCTCGCGCGAACTGATAGCCGACAGCGTTGAATATGTCTGCAATGCCCACCGGGCTGATGCAATGATCTGCATAAGCAACTGTGACAAGATAACTCCCGGGATGCTTATGGCCGCCATGCGGCTCAACATCCCGGCCCTGTTTGTCTCAGGGGGTCCGATGGAAGCAGGCAACTACAGGAACAGGGATATTGATCTTATTGATGCGATGGTGTCGGCAGCCGACGAATCGGTGAGCGACCGCGATCTCAGGGAAATGGAACTGGCTGCCTGCCCTACATGCGGATCCTGTTCGGGAATGTTCACTGCCAACTCGATGAACTGCCTTGTTGAAGCTCTCGGGATGGCATTGCCTGGAAACGGCACCGTGATAGCCACACATTCAAACAGGCTGAAGTTATTTGATAAAGCAGCAGGTCTGATTGTCGATCTTGCAAAGAAGTATTATTATGAAGGCGACACCAGCGTCCTTCCAAGGTCGATAGCGACAAAGAAAGCATTCCTTAACGCAATGTCGCTCGACATTGCCATGGGCGGGTCGACAAACACCGTGCTTCACCTTCTGGCAGTGGCACATGAGGCCGGAGTTGATTTCACCATGAAGGACATTGATGAACTGTCGCGCCGCATACCCAACATATGCAAAGTGGCTCCAAGCTCAAAGTATCACGTTCAGGATGTCAACCGGGCAGGCGGTATACTTTCCATAATGGGCGAACTGGAACGCAATAACCTGATTGATGGTTCAGCAGGGCGCCTCGACTACCCCAGCCTTCATGATGCAATTTCCGACTGGGACCTTATGAGCAGCAAAATAAAACCCGAGGCATGGGATTTCTGGCTCAGCGCTCCCTCAAATAAAAGGAGCACTGAAATGGGCTCTCACAGCGCCTATTATGACAGGCCTGATGCCGACAGGGTAAAGGGTTGCATAAGGAACACGGAAAATGCCTACAACAGCGATGGCGGCCTTGCCGTGCTTTACGGCAATATTGCCAGGTGCGGATGCATAGTCAAAACAGCCGGGATCGATCCCTCGCTGCTGAAGTTCCGCGGACCTGCAGTCGTTTTCGAGTCGCAGGAAGAAGCTGTGGAAGGAATACTGGGAGGATCAGTGAAGCAGGGCGATGCCGTTGTCATAAGATATGAGGGACCGAGGGGCGGACCGGGGATGCAGGAGATGCTCTACCCGACATCGTACCTGAAGTCAAAATTGCTCGACAAGAAATGCGCCCTGATAACAGACGGGAGGTTTTCAGGGGGAACCTCCGGACTTTCAGTTGGGCACATATCGCCTGAAGCTGCTGCCGGAGGAGAAATTGCCGTCATCCGAAACGGAGATGTCATAGAAATAGAAGTCTCCTCAAGAAAAATCAATGTCATCATGACGGATGATGAACTTGAACTGAGATTCAAAGAAGAAAAACAAAAAGGCCAACACGCATTTAATCCGGAAAACAGAAAACGCGAAATACCGTCTTCGCTCAGGGCTTACGCAAAAATGGTAAGTTCAGCCGACAAGGGAGCAGTCAGGATGGTGAGTTGAAGAATACGGGTGAATACAGGAAATACATTTATTAAGATAATTTGAGTCAGATGAAGACAAAGAAAGAAAAGGAAAAGGTAGCTGAAAACACTAACGGACATGAGGTTATAACAGGAGCCGAGGCCATCCTCAGGGCGCTGGTCGAGGAAGGGGTAAACACCATTTTCGGTTATCCCGGCGGAGCAATCATGCCTGTGTACGACAAGCTTCTTGATTACCAGGAAAAGCTTCACCATATTCTGACACGTCATGAGCAGGGTGCAGCTCACGCCGCACAGGCTTATGCAATGGTAACAGGTAAACCCGGAATTTGCTTTGCCACTTCCGGACCCGGAGCTACCAATCTTATAACGGGCATAGCCAATGCTTACCTCGATTCGGTCCCGATGGTATTCGTCACTGCACAGGTGGTCTCAAATCTGATAGGGACTGACGCTTTTCAGGAAACCGACATCATCGGTGTTTCAATGCCCGTTACCAAATGGAACGCCCAGATCAAGAAAGCCCATGATATTCCGGAGACACTGGCAAAAGCGTTTTTCATAGCATGTTCAGGCAGGCCCGGACCTGTCCTTATTGACATTACAAAGGATGCCCAGCAAGAAAAGCTTGAGTTCAGGTATAATAAATGCAATTACCTGAGAAGCTATAATCCAACACTCCCATTGCGGACAAGAGCCATCGAATCAGCGGCAATAATGATCAACCATGCCGAAAAGCCTCTGATTCTTGCCGGACATGGAGTGCTTATCTCGAGAGCGGAAAATGAGCTTCTGCAATTTGCAGAGAAGACCGGGATTCCGGTGGCACTGACTCTGCTTGGCCTCTCAGCCTTTCCCTCATCTCACCGCCTTTATACAGGTTACCTGGGAATGCATGGAAATTACGCTCCCAATCTCCTTACAAATGAAGCCGATCTGATCATTGCAATCGGCATGCGCTTCGACGACAGGGTAACGGGCGACCTGAAGAAATATGCAAAAAACGCAAGGATAATACATATAGAAATAGATGATGCCGAGATCAACAAGAATGTTACGGTTGATCTGGAAATAAACAACGATGCACGTGAGGTTCTCAAACATCTGATCCCTCTGGTTCACAAAAAGAATCATGAGAACTGGATAAGGGAATTCAGGATTCTCGACAAGACTGAAAACGAAAAGGTAATCAAGCCTGAAACGATGCCCGGTAAAGGCGATATAAAAATGGGAGAAGTGGTCAGGCTGGTTTCGGAGTTAACCGCGGGGGATACGATTGTGGTAACAGATGTAGGCCAGAACCAGATGGCGGTGGCGCGCTACTTCAGATTTTCAAGTCCAAACAGCCTCGTGACATCGGGAGGAATGGGAACAATGGGATTTGGTCTGCCTGCAGCCATCGGCGCCAAGATTGGAAATCCGGACAAGCAGGTCGTTGCTTTCATCGGCGACGGAGGATTCCAAATGACAATCCAGGAACTCGGAACTATCCTTCAGTACAAGGTAGCCGTTAAGCTGATCATCCTTAACAACGGATTCCTTGGAATGGTGAGGCAATGGCAGGATATGTTCTACTACAAGCGATACGCATCCACAGAGCTTGTGAACCCTGATTTTGTAACCATTGCAAGCGGGTACGGCATTCCGGCAAAAACAGTGTCAGTCAGAGAAGAACTTAAGGATTCCCTCAGGGAAATGCTTGATTCAAAGGGACCATACGTCCTGGATGTAAGGATCGATAAGGAAGCCAATGTGCTCCCGATGATCGAACCGGGAGCTTCGGTATCAGAAGTAACACTAACTTACAAATAATATGCCCTGATCCTTTAATTGGAACTAAAGATATCCCCTTCAGGGAGCAGGGGGCAGTGGGCAGAGGGCAGGGAGTAAAAAAAAACAGAAAAAAACAGTCATTATGAATACACAGGAATTTACGATATCAATCTTTTCGGAAGATCATATAGGGATAACGAACCAGATAACTATCATCCTTACGAGAAGGCAGATAAACATTGAAAGCATAACGGCCTCAGAATCTGCGGTAAAGGGAGTACAGATTCTCACGATTGTAGTCATGACAACCCCTGACATGGTACAGAAAGTTGTAAAGCAGATCCAGAAGATAGTTGAGGTACTGAAGGTCTTCGTCCACACCTCAGATGAGATAATTTACCAGGAACTGGCGCTATATAAAGTCAGGACCAAGGGCCTTATGTCGGGCAACCTTATCGATCGCATTGTCCGCGACCATAACGCACGGATCCTTGAGGTTCACCCTGAGTTCATGGTGATTGAAAGGACCGGGCACAAGACGCAGATCAACGACCTGCTGCATCTGTTGGAGCCTTGCGGTGTTCTGCAGTTTGTAAGGTCGGGCCGGGTTGCCATAACCAGGCAGGTCAAGGAGCTTCATGCCTATCTTGAGGAGATGGATCAGGCAAATCAGCAGAGGCCCGACGACTTTGATTCATATAACTAAAAGCATTTAGAATGCACTGATAGGAAAAACAAGATAAAAGAATAAACACATAAAAAAACCAACAAAAAACTAATACCATGGCAAAAATTGATTTTGGCGGAATCCTTGAGGATGTTGTAACAAGGGAAGAATTCACTCTGGAAAAGGCACGCGAAGTACTTAAGAATGAAACCATAGCCGTAATAGGCTACGGGGTTCAGGGACCGGCGCAGGCTCTTAACATGAAGGACAACGGTGTAAATGTAATCATAGGCCAGGCTCCGGAATTCAGGGCCGACTGGGACAAGGCTGTTGCTGACGGCTTTGTTCCGGGGAAGAACCTTTTTGATGTCGATGAAGCAGCAAAAAAGGCCACCATAATCCAATACCTGGTGTCGGATGCAGCACAGAGGACACTATGGCCCAGAATCAAGCCATGTCTGAAGGAGGGTGATGCCCTTTATTTCTCACACGGTTTCTCTATAACGTACAAGGAGCACACGGGAGTAATCCCACCGGAGAATATTGATGTCATACTTTGTGCTCCAAAAGGTTCCGGCACAAGCGTAAGAAGGAATTTCCTGGCGGGTACAGGCATTAACTCAAGCTTTTCGGTCTTCCGGGATTTCACCGGCAGGGCAACCGACCGTATTCTTGCCCTCGGCATAGCTATCGGCTCGGGATATCTCTTCCCCACCACATTCGAAAAGGAGGTATTCTCCGACCTTACGGGTGAGCGGGGAGTTCTCATGGGAGCGCTTGCAGGTATCATGGATGCCCAGTACCAGGTGCTTCGCGAAAACGGTCATTCCCCTTCCGAAGCCTTTAACGAAACCGTTGAAGAGCTGACACAGAGCCTTATCAGACTTGTCGATGAAAAAGGAATGGACTGGATGTACTCAAACTGCAGTGCCACAGCCCAGCGTGGCGCTCTCGACTGGCGTCCGAAGTTCATGGAGGCAACCCTTCCGGTCTTCAATGATCTTTACAACAAAGTCAAATCGGGTGAAGAGTGCGTGAGGGTGCTTCAGTCGACAGGATTGCCCAATTACAAGGAATTGCTCAACGCTGAACTGTCTGAACTTGGAAACTCCGAATTATGGAGGACAGGCGCTGCAGTAAGAAAGTTAAGGCCGGGGAAAAAATAAGAAACATATAAAACCAACTAATGATGGAAGAAAAAGTATACATCTTCGACACGACCCTCCGCGACGGAGAACAGGTGCCCGGATGCCAGCTTAATACAGTTGAAAAGATTCAGGTGGCCAGGGCTCTTGAAGCCCTGGGAGTCGACGTCATTGAATCGGGCTTCCCGATTTCCAGCCCGGGCGATTTCAGGTCGGTGGTGGAAATATCGAAAGCCATCTCCTTTCCGGTGATATGTGCTCTCACCAGAGCAGTAAAAAAAGATATCGAAGTGGCGGCCGAAGCTCTCCAGTATGCCAAAAGAAAAAGGATACACACCGGCATCGGCACTTCTCCCTTTCATATAAAATACAAGATCAGGACAACTCCCGAGGAGATACTCAAGAGAGCAGTCGACGCGGTCAAATATGCCAAAAAATTCGTGGAGGATGTCGAGTTCTACGCGGAGGATGCAGGAAGGAGCGAGAATGAATACCTTGCTCAGGTAATCGAGGCTGTGATAAAGGCCGGGGCTACGGTCGTTAACATCCCCGACACGACAGGCTACTGCCTGCCAGAGGAATACGGGGCAAAGATCAGGTATCTTATGGAGAATGTCAGAAATATCGACAAGGCGATTATTTCGACCCACTGCCACAACGATCTTGGAATGGCAACTGCAAACACCATTATGGGAGCGCTCAACGGCGCCAGACAGGTTGAGGTTACAATGAACGGCATCGGCGAAAGGGCCGGCAACACCTCTCTGGAGGAAGTGGCAATGATCATCAAGAGCCATCATGCCATGAAGCTTAAAACCGACATCAACTCAAAACTGATATTCAGCACAAGCAGGCTGGTCTCCAACCTGATGAGCATGCCGGTTCAGGCTAACAAGGCAATAGTGGGAAGGAACGCCTTCGCCCACTCGTCAGGGATCCATCAGGACGGTGTACTTAAATACAGGGAGAATTATGAGATAATCGATCCCCATGAGGTTGGAATAAAGGAATCGTCGATAATACTTACGGCACGAAGCGGAAGGGCTGCACTCAACCACCGGCTGGAGGCGCTTGGGTTCACGTTCGGCAAGGAAGAGCTGGATGATATCTACCACCGTTTTCTGAATCTTGCCGACAAGAAGAAGGAGATCAACGATGAGGACCTGAGAATTCTGTCGGGGGAGGTGTTTGCCGGAGAGAAGTCGCTCAAGCTCGAAACCCTGCAGGTCACCTGCGGAAAATCGACTGTTCCCGTGGCTACAGTGGGAATCAAAATAAACGGTGAAGTTCACATGGCAACAGCTTCGGGGAACGGACCGATTGATGCGGCCTTTACCGCCGTAAAATCACTTATAAGCAAAACCGTTCACCTCGAGGAGTTTCTTATTCAGGCAATCACGAAAGGAAGCGATGATATCGGCAAGGTACACATCCAGATAGAACATGAAGGCAATATCTATTATGGCTTCTCCGCAAATATTGACATAGTAACCGCCTCAGTTGAGGCTTTTATCGATGCAATATCGAAAATAAAGTAACACTTGATGGAACCGAAAACATTATTTGACAAGATCTGGGACGCACATGTAGTCCAGTCAGTTGAAAAAGGACCCGACATACTATACATCGACCAGCATTTTATACATGAGGTCACCAGTCCCCAGGCCTTCAACGGGCTGAGGAAAAGAGGCATCCCGGTGTTCAGGCCCGAACGGACCCTGGCCACCGCCGATCACAATATTCCCACAAAGGACCAGGATAAGCCGATCAGGGATGAACTCTCGAGGAACCAGGTCGACAGGCTGACTGAAAACTGCCGCGATTTCGGCATTGAGTATTTCGGCCTTAACCATCCATCGAACGGGATAGTACACGTCATAGGTCCGGAGATGGGCTATACAAGACCGGGCATGACAATCGTATGCGGCGACAGTCACACTTCAACACATGGAGCCTTTGGCGCTGTTGCCTTTGGCATAGGCACCAGCGAAGTGGAGATGGCGCTGGCCACCCAGTGTATCCTTCAGCCCAGGCCGAAAAAAATGAGGATAACAGTTAACGGCAAGCTGGGTAAAGGAGTAACAGCAAAGGATGTGATAATGTATATTATCTCCCATATCTCAACAAGCGGGGCAACAGGTTATTTTGTGGAGTATGCAGGTTCCGTGATAAGGGATCTCAGCATGGAAGGAAGAATGACCGTCTGCAACATGAGCATCGAGATGGGGGCCCGCGGGGGATTGATTGCTCCTGACGATACAACAATGAAGTATCTGAAAGACCTCAAATCATTCGCACCCGGATTTGACTGGGACGCCCTTCTTTCTGAATGGAAGGAATTCCAGAGCGATCCGGGAGCAGTTTTCGACCGTGAGCTTGAAATAAACGGGAGCCTGATCAGACCGATGATAACATTCGGTACAAATCCCGGGATGGGAATGGCAATCGATGATACAATTCCCGATACCGACAGCATAAGTGCCGATGATACACCTTCATTCCTCAAATCGCTCGATTATATGGGATTTGTTCCCGGAATGAAGCTTCTGGGACATCCGGTCGACTATGTCTTTGTCGGAAGCTGTACCAACGGCCGCATTGAGGACCTCAGGGATTTTGCCCGGGTTGTGAAGGGACAAAAAAAAGCTCCGGGTATAACCGCCCTTATAGTTCCGGGATCAAAAGCTGTTGAAAAACAGGCTGTAAGCGAAGGTATCGACATCATACTGAAGAAGGCCGGATTTGAGCTCAGGCAGCCCGGATGCTCTTCATGCCTGGCCATGAATGAGGACAAGATCCCGGCAGGCAAGTATGCTGTTTCAACCACAAACAGGAATTTTGAAGGCCGCCAGGGCCCCGGTTCCAGAACTCTGCTTGCCAGTCCGCTGGTAGCAGCCGCTGCAGCCATTACAGGAAAAGTGACCGATCCGCGCGAATTCATCCGTCAGAATAATTAAAAGGAGATTAAAATGCCAAAAGAAAAATTCACATTACTCGAATCCACCTGTGTTCCTCTTCCATTCGAGAACATCGATACTGATCAGATAATCCCTGCCCGGTTCCTTAGCGCAACAACCAGGGAAGGATTCGGGGAAAACCTGTTCCGCGACTGGCGTTATGACAAATCGGGACAAAAGAACAAGGATTTCATTCTGAACAACGACCGGTACGGCGGGAAGATCCTTGTTGCAGGAAAGAATTTCGGAAGCGGGTCAAGCAGGGAACATGCCGTATGGGCTATCTACGACTACGGGTTCAGGGCAGTGGTCTCGAGCTTTTTTGCCGACATATTCAGGAATAATTCGCTAAACAACGGACTGCTTCCGGTTATCGTTCCGGAGAAATTCCTTGAGAACCTTTTGGATCTGGTGAGCAATGATCCTGACCGGAAAGTCCGGATAGACCTTGAAAATCAGGTTATTTCAATAGTTCCCGACGGCGATTCGGTACAATTTGAGATAAACCCCTATAAAAAGGAATGCCTTCTGAAAGGGCTTGACGACATAGACTATCTTCTCTCAAAGAAGGATCTTATCACAGCATTTGAAAAAGAAAAAAAGGCAAAAAATGAGAATTGAAATAATGGATACCACCCTCAGGGATGGGGAGCAAATGCAGGGTATTTCATATTCTCCGGTCGAAAAACTTCACATAGCAGCATTTTTACTAAAAGAAGTGAAAGTCGACCGCATCGAAGTTGCCTCGGCACGGGTCTCCGCCGGTGAAATTGAAGCTCTTAAAATGATCACCAGATGGGCCAGGCGTAATAATTTCCAGAGAAAAGTCGAAGTTCTTGGATTTATTGACGGAGATATTTCACTCAACTGGATCCATGACGCGGGAGGAGAAGTTATCAACCTGCTCTGCAAAGGATCACTAAGACATCTCGAAAAACAACTGCGCAAAACGCCCGAACAGCATGTGAATGATATCAGAGGCATTGTCAGAAAAGCTGAAGAGCTTGATATGCTGGTTAATATATACCTTGAAGACTGGTCGAACGGAATGATCGGTTCGGAAGATTATGTGTTCTACATGCTCGATAACCTCAGGGATGACAGGATTGAAAGATTTATGCTGCCTGATACCCTCGGCATACTTAATCCGGATCAGACCTATTTCTTCTGCAAAAAAATGGTTGAAAGATACCCTTCCCTTAATTTCGATTTTCATCCGCACAACGATTATGACCTTGCCGTGGCAAATATTTTTGCGGCAGTCAAAGCAGGCATCACAGGGGTTCATACAACAATAAACGGGTTGGGTGAAAGGGCTGGCAATGCTCCGCTGTCGAGCGTTATAGGTGTTCTTCACGATCAGCTTGGCGCGGAAACCAGGGTCAATGAATTTGAGATAACAAAGGCAAGCAAGATTGTTGAGACATTCAGCGGAATAAGGGTACCCGTAAACAAGCCGGTAGTTGGTGAAAATGTTTTCACCCAGACCTCCGGGGTTCATGCAGACGGTGACTCTAAGGACAACCTTTACTACAATAACCTTCTCCCTGAAAGATTCGGAAGGAAAAGGAAATATGCCCTCGGAAAGCAATCGGGCAAAGCCACTATAAAAAAGAACCTTGAAGAATTCGGTCTCGATCTGAACCCTGAATCCCTGGCAAAGGTGACGCAGCGCGTAATTGAACTTGGAGATAAAAAGGAAAATGTGACAACCGAGGATCTGCCCTTCATTATCTCCGATGTTCTGGGAAACGACAGGAGTGAATTCAAAATATTCATAAAAAACTATTCGCTTTCACTTTCATACGGTCTGAAACCATTTGCAAGCGTTCAGATCGAAATTGACGGAAACCTTTACCAGGAGACCTCTTCCGGTGACGGTCAGTACGACGCCTTCATGAAAGCCCTGAGGGTAATCTACGACAGGCTGGGAAAGGAACTTCCGGCGCTTACCGATTATGAAGTGTCAATTCCTCCGGGAGGAAGAACTGATGCCCTTGTCGAAACTGTTATAACATGGAATTTCAGGAACAGGGAATTCAGGACCAAGGGACTTGACGGTGACCAGACCGAATCGGCGATCAAGGCTACTGAGAAAATGCTTAATATTGTCGAGAACAACGAGATCAGGATTGGCGATACAATATATCTTAACAACCACAATGAATAATAATCTGAAACAATAACCGAATGAACAGAACTTACAATATTGCAACTATCCCCGGTGACGGCACAGGACCGGAAGTGGTGAGAGAAGGCAGGAAAGTGCTCAGCGCCGCCGCTTCAAAATACGGATTTAAGCTCAATTTCGAGGAATTTGATTTCGGCGGCGACCGATATCTGAGGACAGGTGAGATCCTGCCCGATTCAGCCACTGAGGAACTCCGGAAATTCGACTCAATATTCCTTGGGGCAATTGGCCATCCGGATGTAAAACCCGGAATTCTGGAAAAGGGAATTCTTCTCAGGCTGCGGTTTGAACTTGATCAGTATGTTAATCTGAGGCCGATAAAACTATATCCCGGCGTTTCCACCCCTCTTAAAGACAAAGGTCCCGAACATATTGACTATGTGGTTGTAAGGGAAAACACCGGAGATGTCTACACAGGAAGCGGCGGGGTTACAATGAAGGGTACACCGCACGAGGTAGCAATGCAAAATATGGTTTACAACCGTTTTCTTGTAGACAGATGTCTGAGGTATGCTTTTGAATTTACAAGAAAAAGAAATAAAAGAAAGACTCTTGCCCTTTGCGGAAAGACAAATGTTCTGACGTATGTGTTTGATCTCTGGGAAAGGGCATTTCATGAAATGGGACAAGCAGAATTTCCTGATATTAAGAGGGAATATTATCATGTCGATGCCACCTGCATGTGGATGATCAAGAACCCCGAATGGTTCGATGTCATTGTTACAACAAACATGTTCGGTGACATAATCACCGACCTCGGAGCCATAACCCAGGGCGGAATGGGGATCGCGGCAGGTGGAAACATAAATCCTGAGGGTGTTTCGATGTTTGAGCCTATAGGCGGATCTGCACCGAAGTATACGGGAATGAATGTAATAAATCCCCTTGCAGCAATTGCCTGTGGCGGCATGATGCTGGAGCAGCTCGGGGAAGCAAAAGCAGCTCAGGCTATTGAGAATGCCATCATGGATGTGACAGCCAGCAAGCTTAAAGATCTCGGCGCCGGTAAAATGGGTTATTCAACCACCGGGGTTGGCGATCTGGTCGCAGAAAGAGTATAATCTTCGAGGCCTCAAAAGGGATTTGAGCATCCTGGATGCGTCCTGTTCGTAAAAACGCTGCAGGAAATTCATTTTCGTGAACGGAACGGGGGAACACTCTGAAAGAGGAATTAGAGTGCTGATTATCTTCCGGTGAGACGAAATATTTCGTAAATTAGCAATAAAAAATGCCAACTATCTTACTTGTTGCAGGCTGGAGGTTTTTCTTTTATTCAAATGAGGGAGAAGAACCGGTACACATACATGCCCAAAAGGCCGACAAGGAATGCAAATACTGGCTTAAAGTTGATGACTTTGAAGTAGTTGAGGTCATCTCATACAATCTTTCTCCTTCAGATAAAAGAGAAGTGAAAAAGATCATTTATGATCACTTTGATTATATAGTTTCAGAATGGAACAGATTTTTCAGTAAATAAAAATATGGAGAAGGCTTATAACATAGACAGTGTACTTATTACAGATGAGCATCTTATTCTTGTAATTGATAACCAGGAATATAAATTTCTGTTGTCGGATATTTCTGAAAAGCTTTCCAGGGCGAGTGACATGGAAAGGAACGACTTCCGAATTTCTCCTTCAGGTTACGGAATTCATTGGCGACTTCTTGATGAGGATATCTCGTTGAATGGCCTATTTTCGAAGTCAAGATAGACTCTATTCCTAAACCAGTCCGCTTAACAGTGTGCCTTCGCCCGATGGCTGTAGAATTTAGTCGTAGAATGTTAATGCCTGGTCTGTTTCAAAAGGTTTAAAATTATACCCGTTTGGTCCTTTAAGCTAACTGAACCAGTTGATAAGGAAGAAAGTACCATCCAGGATGGAATTTCAATAACCTATCCGGGTTGTAGCCCCACCTCTGATTAACAAAAGCAGGCATCATTGGATTTTAGTACCTTTAGTGCTCCCTGTTTGTAGAAAGTTACGTCAATATAAAAGGTGATTTTATCAAAATTACACATTTGGTCGGGGAGATGAACTAAATAATTCAGTTCTTAATTTAGTATCATTCTCCAACCTCATTAGAGGTTAGAAAATTTAAAGGGGCATCATCCCGTAAGAGATAGACCACACCACTCACCCAGCTCCCTTTGGCAGAACAAACCCGGTTTATCTGTCCCGTAGGGGCGTAATAGTTTTTTAGCGAAATGATGATAATTATTAAAAATACCGTATATTTGCCTTCAGATTTTAAACAAATGACATCAATTAAATTACATCATCACCATTTTTTCCCCTGCGCTCAGGCGAAATGAAAGTGATATGTAATAGTATCAAAATATCATAACCCGTCTGAGCATATCAGACGGGTTTTTATTTTTCCGGCGATATGCTCCGACAAAAAACCAAAATGAAATGAACAGGCTGAAAATTGCCATCCAGAAAAAGGGAAGGCTTAGTGAAAACTCCCACAAACTTCTGCAGGAATGCGGAATCAAATTCTCGAACGGCGCCGATGTTCTCAAGACCGGTGCTTCCAATTTCCCCGTCGATATTCTGTTTCTCAGGGATGACGACATCCCCCAGTACGTCGAACAACAGGTTGCCGACATTGGCATCCTGGGCGAAAACATAGTGTTTGAAAAGAACAGGGATGTTGAAATCCTCGAGCAGCTTGGATTCGCACAATGCCGGTTGAGTATGGCCATCCCGAAAGAGGAGTCGTACACGGGTCCGGGTTGGTTCATGAACAAAAAGCTGGCAACCAGCTATCCCAGGCTTCTGAACAACTACCTGACGGAGAATAATCTCACGGCAAGTATTGAAGAAATCAGCGGAAGCGTGGAGATTGCACCCGGGATAGGTCTGGCCGAAGCCGTTTGCGATATTGTCAGTTCCGGAAGCACCCTCATGACAAACGGGCTTAAGGAGGTGGAAGTCATCTTAAAAAGCCAGGCAGTCATAATAGCCAATAAGAACCTTGACCAGGATAAAAAGAATATCCTCGAGAAACTGCTGTTCAGGATCAGGTCGGTAAGGAACGCCAGGGAAAACAAGTACATACTTCTGAATGCGCCGCTCGAGGCGTTGCATGAGATTTGCAAAATACTGCCAGGCATGAAAAGCCCCACCATCCTTCCCCTCGAGGAAAAAGGATGGTGCAGCATCCACTCCGTAGTAAAAGAGGATGAATTCTGGGAAAGAATAGATCAGCTGAGAAAAGCCGGTGCGCAGGGAATTCTTGTGATACCAATTGAAAAAATGATTGTATGATGAAAGTGATCTCATTTCCCGAAAAAAGCCGCTGGAAGGAACTGTGCCGGAGGCCGGAGATCGACAGGAAGGAACTCCGGACCAAAGTTGCTGATATACTTGATGAAGTAAGGAAAAAAGGAGACAGTGCTCTCTTTGATCTGGCTGAGAAATTCGACGGGGTCAGACCCGGGGACCTGAAAGTGCCGGAATCTGAGATTGAAGCCTCGGCCGGCCTTGTAGCAGAAGAACTAAAAGAGGCTATAGCTGTCGCCCTGGAAAATATAACAAAATTCCATTCGTCTCAACTCCGTGAGGAACCGGTGATTGAGACAACCAGGGGAGTGAAGTGCTGGAGAAAGAGTATACCAATCGACCGTGTCGGATTATACATCCCCGGGGGAACAGCGCCGCTCTTTTCAACGGTACTGATGCTTGCCGTCCCCGCTCGCATTGCCGGGTGCCCTGAAATCATACTGTGCACCCCCCCCGACAGGAACGGAAATATCAATCCTCTGATACTTTACTGCGCAAAGATGGCAGGCGTGACTCAGATCTTCAGGGCCGGAGGGGCACAGGCAATCGCAGCCATGGCATTCGGAACCGAAACCATTCCAAAAGCCGATAAGATATTTGGTCCGGGCAACCAGTATGTAACAATGGCAAAAGCTTTGGTTCAGCTTGAAGGCACGGCAATTGACATTCCAGCCGGTCCAAGTGAAGTGCTCATCATCGCGGATGGCGATTCCGATCCTTCCTTTGTTGCTTCCGATCTCCTTTCGCAGGCAGAGCATGGAACCGACAGCCAGGTGATACTCCTGACCTGCTCGGAAGAGTTCACTGAGAAGGTTCTGGCCGAAACCCGGAGGCAGGCGATGCTCCTCCCAAGAAAGAATATTGCCCTGAAAGCCCTTGAAAACAGCCTTTCAATTCTTTTCAGTTCGACTGATGAATGCATTGAGTTCAGCAATCTTTATGCCCCCGAGCACCTTATAATATCGACCTCTGATCCGGACAGACTTGCCGGAAAGGTAACCTCTGCCGGTTCAGTGTTCCTTGGAAAATACAGCTGCGAGAGTGCGGGTGATTATGCATCAGGCGCTAATCACACATTGCCGACGGCAGGAAACGCAAGAAGCTACGGCGGAGTATCAACCGAATCGTTTGTGAAAAAAATAACATTCCAGGAAATCGATCAGGAAGGTATCCTGATACTGGGACCGGTGATTGAAAAGATGGCAGAAGCGGAACAATTGCAGGGGCACAGGAATGCAGTGACAATAAGACTCAAATCTCTTGAAAATGATTGATATCGACAACCTTGTAAGGGAAAATGTGAAGTCCCTCATCCCCTATTCATGCGCCCGAAATGAATTCACTGGGAGTGACGGAACCTTTCTCGATGCAAATGAGAATCCCTTCGGAAGCCTCAACAGGTATCCCGACCCTTACCAGAGAAAACTGAAGGAAGGAATAAGCGCCATAAAAAAAGTGCCGGAGAACTCAATCTTTCTCGGGAATGGCAGTGATGAAATTATTGATCTGTCTTTCAGGATATTCTGCAAACCAGGATCCGACAGCGCCCTGACCTTCTCCCCCACTTACGGAATGTACGAAGTGGCTGCGGCAATAAATGACGTACGGCTGGTTACAGTTCCTCTTAACAGTGATTTCCAGATCGATACCGGAAAAACCATGGAAGCTTTGAAGGACCCGTCGCTCAAGCTGGTGATCATCTGCTCTCCAAACAATCCGACAGGAAATTCTATGAGAGCTGAGGATATAGAAATGATAATAAGGAATTTCAGAGGGATAGTCCTGATCGATGAGGCTTACCGCGATTTTTCGGAGCAGGAGTCATTAAAAGGTATGACAGGAATCCGGCCGAACCTTATAGTTATGCAAACATTCAGCAAGGCAATGGGCATTGCGGCAGCCAGGATCGGCATGGCGTTCATGAACCCTGCACTGGTTGGATATTTCAATAAGATAAAGCCGCCGTACAATATCAGCGCCATAAATCAGGTTGCCGCTATGAAATGCCTTTCACGCTATGAACTTGTAAAAACCAGGATCAGGCTTATTCTAAAAGAAAGGGAACGGCTTGCTCGTGCTCTTGAAAAAATCACTATAATTGAAAAGGTGTTTCCGTCCGATTCCAATTTCCTTCTTGTCAGGACCGGCAACGCCGACAGGATTTATTCAGAACTGATCGGCAGGAACATAATTGTCAGGAACAGGAATCGTATTATTCCGGGATGCATCAGGATAACCGTGGGCACAAAAAAAGAAAACGACAGGCTTCTTAGCGCCCTGAGAAAAATCAGCATATGAAGAAAACATTGTTTATCGACAGGGACAGCGCCATACTGGCTGAGCCTGCCAACGGGCTTGCTGACAGCCTGGAGGATTTCAGGTTTCTCCCCGGGGCAATCACCTCCCTGTCGAGGATCGTTAAGGAGACAGACTACGAGCTCGTTATGGTTACGAACCAGGACGGACTCGGAACCGAAGCCTTTCCGGAAGAAATGTTCTGGCCCTCCCACAACAAGATGCTTCAGATACTGAAGGATGAAGGAGTCGTCTTTGCAGAAGTATTCATCGACCGGACCTGGCCCGAAGAAAAAGCCCTCACCAGAAAACCCGGAACAGCAATGCTGACACGTTACCTGGCTCAGGGAATTGATCTTGCATCCTCCTTCGTCATTGGAGACAGGATTTCCGATCTTCAGATGGCGCAAAACCTGGGGTGCGGAGCAATATATTTCAACGGGGAACCCGATCCGCTTGCCCTTTTCAACACAACCGACTGGAATGATATCTGTAATTTCCTGAAATCCCGGCCCAGAATAGCAGCCGTCACCAGGAAAACAAAGGAGACATCTATCGAACTTCAGATTAATCTTGACGGTTCGGGGAAATGCAATATCACCACCGGAATAGGCTTTTTCGATCATATGCTTGAGCAGATACCCGGGCACGGAGGCTTCGATATTACTCTGAGGGCCAATGGAGACCTTAATGTTGATCAGCACCATACGATAGAAGATGTCGCGATTGCTCTGGGCGAAGGTTTCCTGTCGGCCCTTGGAAGCAAGAAGGGAATTGAAAGATACGGTTTTCTTCTCCCGATGGACGACTCGCTGGCCCAGACTGCAATTGATTTCGGAGGGCGCCCCTGGTTCAGCTGGGACGTTCCCCTTTCAGGTCCGGCCGTGGGCGGCGTACCCTCGGAAATGTTCTTTCATTTCTTCAAGTCGTTCAGCGACAGTGCAAAGTGCAATCTGAATATCATTGCAAGCGGCGACAATGACCATCACAAGGTGGAGGCTGTGTTCAAATCATTTGCCAGAGCCGTAAAATCGGCGGTCCGCTTAACAGGAAATTACGATCTGCCATCAACCAAAGGCACCCTATGATAGCTCTGCTTAAATACAATGCCGGGAACATACAGTCGGTACAGAATGCACTGACACACCTTGGATATGAATCAATCGTGACCGACGATAAGGAGGAACTTCTTGCTGCCGAAAAAGTCATCATTCCCGGAGTAGGTCAGGCACGAAGTGCCATGAAGTACCTTGCAGAGAGAGGACTCGATAAACTCATTCTGTCGCTCCGGCAGCCGGTTCTGGGAATATGCCTTGGACTCCATCTGATGTGCCACTGGTCGGATGAAGGATCTGTAAAATGCCTCGGAATCTTTGATGCGGCGGTGAAGAAGTTTCCGCCTTTTGACAAAGTGCCTCACATGGGCTGGAACAATTTCTCGGCGCTTAAAGGAACCATGTTCAGGGGCGTGACTGCTGATGAGGACGTTTATTATGTCCACAGTTATTATGCCGAAATTTCGGATTATACCCTCGCCATCTGCGACTACGTTCTGCCCTTCAGCGCTGCAATGCACAGGGATAATTTTTATGCCGTCCAGTTCCACCCCGAGAAATCGGCGGATACCGGAGTAAGGATACTGAGAAATTTCCTTGAGCTATGAGAATTATAGTGGCCCTGGATATCATGGGAGGAAAGTGTGTCAGGCTTTCAAAGGGAGATTTCTCGACCAAAAAGGTTTACAGCAGCGATCCGCTTGAAGTAGCCCGCCAGGTAGAGGATCACGGTATTGAATATATTCATCTTGTCGACCTCGACGGAGCCCGGAACAAGCGCATCACCAACCTCGGGATCCTTGAAAAGATTGCAACGGCAACCTCCCTGCATATAGATTTCGGTGGAGGCATCCGTTCCTCGCGCGACCTGCATAATGCTTTCAACAGCGGTGCAATCCAGGTTACATGCGGGAGCATATCGGTAACCGACAGGCCTCTGGCGCTTGAATGGCTCAGTGAATGGGGGGAAGACAAAATAATTCTGGGAGCTGATTCAGCCGACCGGAATATTGCCACTGAGGGGTGGACTGAGAATTCCGGTTCGGATATCATCAGTTTCATTACATGGTACAGGGAAAGGGGAATTAAATATGCAATCTGCACTGATATCGAAAAGGATGGCATGCTGCAGGGACCATCGACTGACCTGTACCGCGAGATTCTCAGGATACCCGGACTGAACCTGATTGCCAGCGGAGGAATAAGCTCCGTCGGTGACCTCGAAACACTGTCTGCTATCGGCTGCGAGGGAGCCATTGTGGGTAAAGCGCTTTATGAAGGAATTCTTGACCTTAAAGATATTGCCCGGTTATGCTGAAAAAAAGAATAATACCATGTCTCGACATAAGGGAAGGACGCACTGTCAAGGGAGTAAATTTCGTTGATATCCGCGATGCCGGCGATCCGGTGGAACTTGCAAAAAAATATGTGGAACAGCGAGCCGATGAACTTGTGTTCCTCGATATCACGGCAACGATCGAGAAAAGAAAAACCTTTGCGGAACTTGTAGGGAAGATAGCCGCTGAGATAAACCTGCCCTTCACCGTCGGCGGAGGCATATCAACAATCGATGATGCTGCCCTGCTTATAAGCGCCGGCGCTGATAAGGTCAGCATAAACACCTCTGCTTTCAAGAATCCCGGTCTGATAACGGATATCGCCAGAAGGTTCGGAAGCCAGTGTGTGGTGGTAGCAATTGATACCAGGTTCACCGGCAGTGACTGGATGGTTTACATTGATGCCGGGAACACGCTCACCCCCTTAAAGGCAGTTGACTGGGCCAAATGGGCTGAAAGACAGGGCGCAGGGGAAATACTGCTTACATCTATGAATGCCGACGGCACAAAGGCCGGATTCTCGATAGAGGTGACAAGGGAGGTCAGCAGCAGCGTCAACATACCGGTAATTGCTTCGGGCGGAGCAGGTACCATGGAACATTTCAGGGAGGTGTTTGTCAAAACTGGTTGCAGCGCGGCCCTGGCTGCAAGCATCTTCCACTACGGCGAGATACCGATACCCGAGCTTAAGGAGTACCTGTCCGGAAAAGGAATAAATGTAAGACGTTGAATCCCTTATGACTTTACCTGTCCAAACGAAGGTCAGAAATAAAAATGAAAAGAACAGCATCAGAATAAATTACATGATAAACATTGACTTCAAAAAAGGAGACGGACTTGTTCCGGCAATAATCCAGGATAATATTACCCTTCAGGTGCTTATGGTCGGTTACATGAATGAAGAGGCCTATGATCAGACTGTCAGGGAAGGTAAGGTCACTTTCTTCAGCCGCAGTAAGAACCGGTTATGGACCAAGGGGGAGACATCAGGTAACTTCCTTATTGTTAAAGAAATAACAACAGACTGCGACAACGATGCCCTGCTTTTCATGGTCGATCCGGCGGGACCGGTCTGTCACACGGGGCGGCAATCGTGCTTCGGCGATGAGGCCTCAAAGGGTTTTGTCTATAAGCTCGAAAATATCATCCGCCGGAGAATTGACGGCAACGCGGAAGGTTCCTACACTAACAAACTCTTCAAAAAAGGAATAAACAAAGTAGCACAGAAAGTAGGTGAAGAGGCGGTTGAACTGGTCATTGAAGCCAAGGATGACAATATCGATCTTTTCAAAAATGAGGCTGCGGATCTTCTGTACCACTTTCTGATTCTCCTGAAAACCAAGAATGTCGCGTTTGAAGAAGTTGAAGAAGTGCTGCGAAAAAGGCACATTAATAAATAATTGGCGTGAGGCGCAGGGCGCAGGGCACAGGGCGCAGGGCTCAGGGCACAGGGCTCAGGGCGCAGGGCGTTCTCCCCTTCTTCTTCCTTCTGTCTTCTTAACTTTTTTCAACATTTTCTTAATATTTTATTTGGAAATCAAAAATGTGTATTACTTTTGTAAGCCAACAAAACGAAAAAATGAATATTGTATACAATTATATCGCCTCTTATTTTTACTTCTTTTTTTATTTTAAAAAGAGATAAGGGGATTTTTGTATACATAAAAGACAATATATGCAAGCAAGGGTCCCCACAAGGGACCCTTCCTGTTTTTAAAAAGATTTGATATGAAAATTGCTATCCAGGGAGAAACGGGATGTTTCCACGAAGTTGCCGCCAGGCAGTATTTCAGCAGTGAGGAAGTTGAAATCGTTCCATGTTCCACCTTTGACATGACTCTGAATTCAGTAAAGGAAGGAAGGGCAGGCCTTGCAATGATGGCAATAGAAAACGCCAGGTCGGGAAGCATCCTTTACAACTACAGCCTGATAAGGGAATCGGGACTCAAGATCCTGGGAGAACACAACCTGAGGATCATTCAGAACCTGATGGCTCTCCCCGGACAGTCAATAAAGGACATCCGGCAGATCAGGTCTCACCCTATTGCACTGGCCCAGTGCATGACATTTCTTAACCAATACCCCGAAATAACGCTGGTTGAAACGGACGATACTGCTTCAAGTGCAAGGCAGATTGCTGAAAACCGGATTAAAAAGATAGCCGCGATTGCATCGAGAAATGCGGCTGAAATTTACGGGCTGGATATAATTGCCGAAGGAATCGAGACTTACAAGAAGAATTACACAAGGTTCCTGGTAATCGGCAGCGAGGACAAGGGAAGCATGAGGGGAAACAAGGTTTCAATCTGCTTCACCACGGGCCACAAACCCGGCTCACTTGCATCGGTCCTGGTAAAGCTGGCCGACATGAACATCAACCTGTCAAAGATCCAGTCAGTGCCGCGACTGAACGGTGACTGGGAATACATGTTCTACCTCGATCTCGAGCTGCCCGCCGACTCAGAAACAGATGCAATAGTTTCAACCCTGGAGAAATACACCAGCAATCTGGAAGTACTTGGAATTTACAACAAAGGAGAAATGCTATATGAAAGTTAAACCGGCAGAAAGGACCAACAGTGTCCAGGAGTATTATTTTTCGAGGAAACTGAGGCAGATCGACGAGATGCGAACTGCCGGGGCTGATATTATAAATCTGGGGATCGGAAGCCCCGACCAGCCGCCGTCGGAAAACACTGTTGCAAGGCTCTCTGAAGAGGCGCGGAAACCCGCTGTGCACGGATACCAGAGCTACAGCGGCAGTCCTGTGCTGAGAAAAGCCTTCGCCGAATGGTACAACAAATATTTCGGGGTGAGTCTGGATCCGGCCTCGGAAATTCTTCCGCTTATGGGAAGCAAGGAAGGGATCATGCACATAAGCATGGCTTTTGTCAACCCGGGCGACGAGGTGCTTGTCCCCGATCCCGGATACCCTACCTATTCATCGGTTACGAGCCTGGTGGGCGGAACGATCAGGACTTACCCGCTCGACGAGAGCAGGGGCTGGCAGCCCGACCTGGACTCTCTGGAGAAGGAAGATCTTGGCAAGGTAAAACTCATGTGGACCAACTATCCCAATATGCCCACCGGAGCAAAGGGATCCGCAGCGCTTTTCGACAGACTCGTTTCTTTTGCCCTCGGGCGTAACATCCTTCTGATAAACGACAATCCGTACAGTTTCATACTCAACAACGAATACCTCAGCCTGCTTTCAGTACAAGGAGCAATGGATACCGCCCTGGAACTGAATTCCCTCAGCAAGTCGCACAACATGGCCGGCTGGAGGATTGGTATGGTTGCCGGTAACAGTGAGTACATTAAAACGATTCTCAAGGTAAAGAGCAACATGGATTCGGGGATGTTTCTGCCGATGCAGCTGGCAGCAGCCGAGGCCCTTCACAATCCTGAATCATGGTACGACACGGTCAATCATACCTACAGGGAAAGACGCAAGACCGCCGAGTCGGTAATGGAGCTGCTGGATTGCAGATTCAACCCTGATCAGACAGGTCTGTTTCTCTGGGGCCGAATCCCCGACAACATCATAAGCTGTGAAGCATTTGTCGAGGAAATCCTCCAGAAAGCTCATGTCTTCCTCACTCCAGGATTCATTTTCGGAAGCCGGGGAGAAAGATATGTGCGAATATCCTTGTGTGCTGACAATGAAAGGCTGCTGGAGGCAAGGAGAAGAATAGAAAAGTTGAAATTGTAAGAACAAAAAAATTACATTCGCCTGCTCAATTATAATGATCAAACCAATCAAAAATCAAAAATCACGAATCACTAATCACAAATCACCAAATGACAATAGCAATAGTAGGAATCGGGCTCATAGGGGGTTCGCTGATGATTGACCTCAGAAAACGTGGATTTACCGACACGATAATCGGCGTTGAATCAAATCTCCAGCACAGAAACATAGCTCAGCTTTGCGGGCTTGTTGATGAGACGGATAGCCTTGAGAATGCAGTTGACAGGAGTGATTTGATAATTTTAAGTACGCCCGTCGATACCATCTGGAAGATGCTTCCGGGAATCCTCGACAGGATTGAGGGGACAACAAAAGTGGTTGCCGACATGGGATCGACAAAGGGCAAGATAGGCAGGGTGGTCAGGAATCACACCGGAAGAGGCCGCTATGTAGCCCTTCATCCAATGGCAGGGACCGAATTTTCGGGACCTCTTGCCGCCATCGGAAAGCTTTTCGACTACAAGAATGCAATTATCTGCGATCCGGAACTAAGCGACAGGGATGCACTCGCACTGGTCGAGCTTATGCTTGATGTCCTCAACATGAAGAAGGTTTATATGAACTCACGAGATCATGACGTCCATGTTGCTTATGTTTCGCACATCTCCCACATTACTTCTTTTTCGCTTGCCCTGAGTGTACTCGACAAGGAAAAAGAAGAAAAGAACATCACAACGCTGGCGGGCGGAGGGTTTGAAAGCACAGTGAGGCTTGCGAAGAGCAGTGCCGATACATGGGCCCCGATCTTTCTCGAGAATTCAAAATCAATAATCGCGGTGATCGACAACTATATTGAAAAGATGAACCTTTTCAGGAAACTGATAGCTGAGAATGACAAGGAGGGTCTGAAGGGACTCATGGAAGAGGCAAACAAAATAAAGAGAATATTACATTAATACCTGATATCATGGTACTTGAACTGAAGAGATTTCTGGCAAATGAATGGAAAGGTTACAAGGGAAGGCCTTTCCTCATCTCGGGGCCCTGCAGCGCTGAAAGCGAGGAACAGGTTATGACAACTGCCGCCGAACTTGCCCAAATACAGGAAGTGAGCGTGTTCCGTGCGGGAATATGGAAACCGAGAACCCGGCCCAACTCGTTCGAGGGGGTCGGTTCGGAAGGTCTCAAGTGGCTGAGAACCGTTAAGCAAGAGACGGGACTGATGGTAGGGACGGAAGTTGCGAATGAGAAGCATGTATATGAGGCGCTGAAATATGGCGTCGATCTTCTATGGATAGGAGCCCGTACCTCGGTTAATCCGTTTACTGTCCAGGAGATCTCTGATGCTCTTAAGGGTGTCGACGTGATGGTGCTGGTAAAGAATCCTATAAACCCCGACCTTGAATTGTGGATAGGGGCTATTGAAAGAATTGCAAGGGCAGGGATCACAAAGCTGGGAGCCATTCACCGTGGTTTTTCGACTTATGAAAAGACGATTTACAGGAATCAGCCGAACTGGCAGCTTCCCATAGAACTGCGCAGAAGGATACCTGATATTCCTATAATCTGCGACCCGAGCCATATGTCAGGGAAAAGGGAATATCTCTTCGAACTATCCCAGAAGGCAATGGACCTTAACTTCGACGGGCTTATGCTTGAGTCGCATACAGATCCGGATCATGCCCTAAGCGATGCAGCCCAGCAGATCACTCCCGGTGAGCTTAAGGAGCTTCTCAGCAGACTGATACTCAGGAGTCCTGTTGCCTCCGATCCGAAACTTCTCGACATACTGGGTGAACTCCGTCAGCAGATAGACGTTTTCGATGATGCCCTTCTTGATATCCTTGAAAAGAGAATGAAGGTAGCTGAAACCATCGGACAGTATAAAAAGGACAATAATATTACTATCTTGCAGCCAACGCGCTGGGATGAGATTATCCGTAAAGTGGTGGTCCACGGCCAGGTCAAGGGACTTAGCAGTGGAATGATCGACACCATCTTCAAGGCCATTCATCAGGAATCTATAAACCACCAGATGAGGATCATGAATAACGGGATAGACACGCCGGCCGAAAACAGCTAAGAAACCTCTTTTCATGGAAAGATCTGTTGAGCCCTCTTTTTTAACAGGCGAAGTCAAAGCTCCGCCGTCGAAAAGCATGACGCAGAGGGCAATTGCCGCTGCCCTTCTGGCAGAAGGCGAAAGCCTAATTGTTAACCCTTCATACTGCGACGATTCTCTTGCCGCAATGAGCATCGCGGTAAGTCTTGGCTCAAGAGTGGAGCCCGGACCTGACTCAATGAGGATCACAGGTTCGAGGGAACTAAAGGAAACGAAACTTAACTGCGGTGAATCGGGGCTGGCCGTCAGGCTCTTTTCTCCCGTAGCTTCGCTTTTTGATGCTGAAATTACAGTAACGGGAGCCGGCTCACTGAAAAGAAGGCCGATGACCATGATAGAGGAAGCCCTCAGGCAGTTTGGAGTGGAATGCGCCACAACTGATGGTCTGCTTCCTTTAACGATAAGAGGTCCCCTCATGGGCGGAGAATGTGATATTGACGGCTCTGTAAGCTCTCAGCTTCTCACCGGACTGCTAATGTCACTGCCGGTTACAGAAAATGACTCTGTTGTCAGGGTAAGAAATCTCAGAAGCAAACCCTATATCGACATGACACTTGAGGTGCTGAGGGACTTCGGGATAGAGGTTTCAAATGAAAACTACGAACTGTTCAGGATTCCCGGCCGGCAGAAATATGTTGCCCGCACCTGGGAGGTTGAAAGCGACTGGAGCGGAGGGGCGTTTCTGCTCATTGCCGGAGCCATAAACGGGAATATAAAGGTAACCGGTCTGCGGATCGGAAGTTACCAGAGCGATGCAGCAGTATTAAATGTCCTTCAGGATGCCGGGGCAGCCATGAAAATAACGGGGGATACTGTGGAAATATTAAAATCGGATCTGAAAGCATTTGAGTTTGACGCCACCGAAGCGCCTGATCTCTTTCCCCCTCTTGTAGCCCTGGCAGCATATTGCAAGGGAACATCCACCATCAGGGGAGCGTCGAGACTTATTCATAAGGAGAGCGACAGAGCTGCCGCCCTTATCAGCGAGTTTGAAAAAATGGGAATCAGGGTAGAAGCCGTAAACGACAGTCTGGCCGTCACAGGAGGCCACGTCACAGGAGCAAGGGTGAATTCGCATGAGGACCATCGAATTGCAATGGCAGCCGCCGTGGCAGCGCTGGGAGCCTCAGGAACAGTGCATATCAAGGATTCCCACTGTGTGGGAAAATCCTATCCGCTGTTTTTTGATGATCTCAGGAATGCCGGAGTTGTGATACATGAATAATCATACGAATTTTTATCGTAAAACAATAAGCCACATTACCTTAGTCAATAAAAAATTTACCTGAAACGATAATAATTTAAGGGCATTGTCTGATATTGACAATCAATAAGCTAAAGAGGGAAAATAATAACAGATCACAAATTTTTTATGCTTTTTTGTTGCAGAATTAAATTTTTGCTTATTTTTGACCCGATGAAAATCAGTGCATTGTATATCTGGTCCTGGCGCAGCTCGAATAATTAAGCTGTGAATAAGGCCGTTATATAATCCATAGGATATTATCCGTAAAGGCATGCTGTTCACAGCATGCCTTTTTTGTTTGCAAAATTCTATTAACCACTTAATAATTGAACCAATGAAAAAAAATTCTAAAATCCTGCTAACCGACAAAGAAATGCCGCGTCAATGGTATAACATAGCTGCCGACATGCCAAACAAACCATTGCCGCCTCTTGATCCGAAAACCCGCCAGCCAATCGGTCCCGAGGCCCTGGCTGCTGTCTTCCCCATGGAGCTTATCAAACAGGAAGTGTCAACCGAAAGGTACATCGACATTCCTGAGGAAGTCGCGGATCTCTACAGAACTTACCGTCCATCTCCCATGTTCCGCGCCTATAACCTGGAGAAGGCTCTCGGTACCCGGAGCAAGATCTACTACAAATACGAAGGAGGCAACTATTCCGGATCACACAAGGCAAACACTGCAATTGCACAGGCATACTATAATAAGAAAGAAGGGATAAAGAGGATCACAACCGAAACGGGAGCCGGACAGTGGGGATGCGCCATGAGTTACGCATGCAACCATTTCGGTCTCGAGCTGCTGGTGTTTATGGTAAAGGTCAGCTACAACCAGAAGCCCGGGCGCAAGATAATGATGAACGCCTACAATGCCAAGGTGGTAGCTTCTCCAAGCAATCTTACTGAAACTGGCAGAAATGTTCTTGAGATGTATCCCGATTCACCGGGCAGTCTTGGAATAGCCATTGCCGAAGCTATGGAGATTGCCGTACAGGATCCCTACACAAAGTATTCACTTGGAAGTGTTCTGAACCATGTTATACTTCATCAGACTATTATCGGCCAGGAGGCCCTGATCCAGATGTCAAAGACCGATGACTATCCCGATGTTGTTATAGGTTGTTTCGGAGGCGGATCTAACTTCTCCGGAATTGCATTCCCCTTCCTCAGGGAAAACCTCGTAAACGGTAAAAAGACCCGTCTTCTTGCAATCGAACCCTCATCGTGTCCGAAACTGACAAAGGGTAAATTCATGTACGACTTCGGGGACTCAGCCGGATTCACCCCGCTGCTCCCGATGTACACCCTGGGGCACAATTACATCCCGGAAAAGATCCACGCCGGCGGATTACGTTATCATGGCGCCGGAGTACTGGTTAGCCAGCTTAAAAAGGACGGCCTGGTCGAGGCAAAGGCCAAGATGCAGAGGGAATGCTTTGAAGGTGCGGTTCTTTTTGCAAAAACCGAGGGCATCCTGCCCGCTCCCGAATCATCTTATGCAATCGCCGGAGCACTTGATGAAGCCCGTAAAGCTGATATTGAAGGCACACCCAGGACAATTTTATTCAACCTCAGCGGGCACGGGCATTTTGATATTACTGCTTATCAGAAATATTACGAAAACAACCTGCCCGACCATGAACTTACCGATGAAGAGGTAGAAGTGGCAATATCACAGCTTAATTTCCCCGATTGAGAGATAATACAGAATATAGAATCTGACAAAACAAAGCGTGATCTGAAGGCTGTAACAAGACAGCTCAGATCACGCTGTTTTTTATCAATAATATGCTAAAAATCAGAATAGTCAGTCGGATGAAGAAGGTATGGAAGAGCTTTGATTACAGTGTTTGCATATTCCTCTTTCACTCTCATGGCCTGCCAGGCGGGGTGCTTTGAAAAGGCTGCCCAATGTTCTTTCTGCGACTCCATATTCTCATAAGTAGTCATGTACATAAGCCGTGGTCTCTGGCTTCCAACAACAACCTGTCCGTAGAAAGCAGCTTTTGAACCTACCTCTTCGAACACTGCCATTTCTCCGCCTTCATTGAACATATGGATCTTCCTGGTCGCTTTTTCTTCAGTCCAGCTTCCATAGCTCCTCAGCTCATAAATTCTTTCCGACTTTGGCGTTGAAAATGAAGGCGGTCTGAATTCCGGCATAAATGCGAAGGCTTTCATTAAAACACTTTCATACCTTGAGAAGGGTGGATCGTTATAAGGTGCATCAAGAAACTCCTTTCCTGCCTCTTTGTAAACGGCATCGCCTTCAAGTTTGGTAAAAACCTGATCGAACTGTTCGATGGTTTTATAAGGAACGAATACATAAACCATTTTCCCGAAAGCAGTATCCGTTTCAACAGGTTTGAAGACGCCTACTGTAGGTATGCCTGCCCTGTGCATTGCCGGGATATA
The DNA here is from genome assembly GCA_002428385.1 of Bacteroidales bacterium UBA6117. Classification (GTDB taxonomy): domain Bacteria; phylum Bacteroidota; class Bacteroidia; order Bacteroidales; family VadinHA17; genus LD21. The sequence goes on along the minus strand of DIWB01000040.1, from coordinate 33,286 downwards.
GGCATCTTTCAGGAATCTGTCGAAAACGGCATTTTTGCCCGGATCAGTCAGACGGTAGATCTTGAGTTCATAGAACATCTGCTTATCGGGCGGGGCAGCGAATGCAGTTGCAGAAAACGAAAATACTAACAGTATAGCCAGGGCAAAAATAATACTTGACAAATTGATTTTTTTCATGGTGTTTTGTTTTTAGCCCCCTTCTTCGCCTTCGTCCCGGGTATTCGGGACTTTGGCGGAGCAAGGCAGGGGGGTTGGGGGGTTAATACAGTTTTGAGAATTTTTTGAATACCTTGTTTGCCTCTTTGGCTGTCAGTTCTGTTCCTGCTTTTACATAAAACCTGTGACGGAGGGTCAGTGATTCCCCTTTAGGCAGTTTCCATTCCATCTTTTCCTGTTCGGGATCATAGGAATTCTGTCCGAGGTTGTTAACCGAAAAGAGGCCGTAACCCCTCGCATGAGCGTAGGCAGGGTACCCCGGGTTATCGGGGTGATCGAATATTCCGAAGGTGATCAGGGTGTTATCCTTCGTACCCGAAAGCAGCACCCAGTCGTTCCTGGTTCCCCAGACCGCGTCACCTTTAAGCCCCTGGCTCGAAGTATACATCCCCGTAACACCGGTGTTATCCGTTGCCCTGACGGTGGTGGGATTGCCCTTATCGTCGGTGAAGATCAGCGATTCAGTGGAAGGCATCTCAAAGGCACGGTCGACCCTGATTGCAAAAAGTCCCTCCTTGTTGTCGGCAATTGTCACCGGACCATTAACGGCAGTCAGGGTTGAAATATGATCCATTGTTCTTGAAGCCGCGTCGCCTGAGAAGACGTACCTGGTATTCTCGAGAAGTATTGTATTTCCCTTGTTATCCTTCCACTCCGACACCAGCTCAAGAACTCCTTTTTTCCCGTTGTCGGCCCTTACAAATTTCTGTACCGTAATATGTCCGTAAGAATCCTTTTTGTCGGCCGGGATTGCAGACGAATTGTTCCAGAAATCGAGTCCGTTGATGCTGCCATGATTGAACCACAAGCCTATCTGGTGAGGATGATCGATCCTTTCGCCTTTTCTTGGCTCAATCGGGTATCCCCGGGTTAAAACGGAGCCGTTTGAAGCATAAACAGGGTACAGGAAAGGTTTCTCCAGATCGGCAGGGTAGCGGAATGAAGTGAACAGTGAACCGTCAATATAGACATCCACTTTGTTCTGGTCGTTCACCTTTTCGAAGCGAACTCCCTTCTCTGCCGGCGACTGTGCAACTATTGCGAGGCTGGTAGCGAGTATCAGCGCCTTGGCCAGAAAAAATGTTGCCAGAAGGCCCGGAATACGTGATCTTTTCACTTTTATCTTCATGCCCATTCAATTAATATTGAAATACTTTACCACCGGCCATTACTTCCTGGGTAGCCTCGTCGAAAGTAGCTTTCTCCCCTGTTCTCAGACCCGCGGTACACATTATGTTTGCTATCGAATGATTATATCCGGCAACAACGTCGGCATTCGGCTTCTTACGGCTGCGCACACATTCCATCCAGTTTCTCACATGAGCAGTTGTCATGGGATCGCCGCCTGTATTGGCTGCAGTCTCAACTCTTATTGAAGGAAGCTCGAAGGGTTCAAGAAGGTTTGCCTGCATTCCCATGGCCTGTGCCTCCCTCGCGCTTAATCCGCCCTCGGGAGTAACCTTGTTTGTATCGAGGTTCATCATACCTCCGTTTGAGTAATACAGTTCCTTGGTGCCACCGGCGCCGTTTGTGAATCTCGATGAATAAACAACCTGGAATCCTGAATTCGGATCAGCCGGATCGCCGTAATCAAAGACCGCGGTCATCGTATCGAAGTTGGTACGGCCGTCTTTCCAAAGGTAAATACCACCGTTGGCTGCAACGCTTCTCGGATGGGCCAGTTTTGTGAACCAGTGAACAGTATCGATCTGGTGAGCCATCCACTGACCGGGAATACCTGATGAATAAGGCCAGAAGAGCCTGAACTCAAGATATTTTCTCGGATCAAAAGCTGCTGCAGGACGGTTCATCTGGTAACGTTTCCAGTCGGTATCCGCTTCTTTCAGCGTCGGAACCACTCCGGGCCTTCTCCACCTTCCCGGCTGATTCACGTTCCATGTCATTTCAACCATCACTATCTTGCCGAATTTCCCCGAATTTATATACTCGTTAGCAGCAATATAGTTGCCTGCGCTTCTCCTCTGTGAACCAATCTGGACGATTTTTCCAGTTTTCTGCACCGCTTTGAGTGCAACTCTCGCGTCGGCCATGGTTTCGGCAAATGGTTTTTCTACGTAGGCGTCTCTTCCGGCCTCAACGGCTTCTGCACAATGAAGAGCATGCTGGAAATCGGCCGTGCTTATAAACACTGCATCCGTATCATCCTTGCCGTAAAGCTCTTCGTTGTTCCTGGCAAGCCTGAGACTGATCCCCTGAGCTTTGTAAAAGGCATCAGCATCTTCCCTGCGCTTGCTCCACAGATCGGAGATTGCTGTAAATTCAAAATTCAATTCTTTTGCAAGTGACAGGAATGCTGGTGAAAGTGCACCCCTGAACCTGTCTGAGTAGCCTACTATCCCTACCCGGATCCTGTCGTTTGCTCCCGGAACACGGGAATAGCTCCTGGCGCCCAGTGTAAGACCGGCTGCTCCAAGCGCTGTTTTCTGAATGAATTCTCTGCGTGTTGTCATAGTATCAGAAATTGTTTATATAATGATCTGAAGTTAATATCAGGTAAATGTAAAATAAATAGAACTTAGTTTGGCTAATATAAGCTTCCTTTTTTTACATTCAGGCCTTTAAACATAAAATCAGCCGGCGATTAAAGATTTATGGTCCGGAAACGATGCCGGCAGGAGAGAAAGAATGAAGAAACGGATACTTGTGGACATGGATGGTGTCCTTGTTGATAATTACCCGGTCTTTTTTGAACTTCACGAAAAAGAGACCGGTGAAAAGCTGACATTCAGCGACATTGAGGGTAAACTTGAAGCTGAGGCTTTCGTTAACCAGCGCCGATGGGTGAACACTCCGGGTTTTTTTCGCAGTCTTCCCGTCATGAAAGACAGCCGGGAGGTCCTCAGCCGGCTAAATGACAAATATGAAATAATAATCGGATCGCTTGCAACTGAATTTCCTGAAAGCATGACAGACAAGCAGATGTGGATCCACGAAAACTTTCCTTTCATATCCTGGAAACAGATAGTCTTTTGCGGCGATAAGAATATGATAAAAGCCGATATTATGATCGATGACCATTTTAAAAACCTCGACAACTTCGACGGCGTGACGATACTGTTCACTCAGCCTCACAACAAATTGGTAATGGAAACGAGGCATATGCGGGTCAATGACTGGCAGGAAATTGGGAAGCTCCTTTTAAAGTGAATTAAAAGGAGCTTCAGGATTACTTCAATTTAAACTTTACATTACCATCCCTGGTTCTGCAACAGTTCCGGATTCATCAACCTGTCAGCTTCAGGGATCGGATAAAAGTACATCTTATCCTCCCATGTTCTTGGAATAGTATTCAACCAGGTCATTTCACCATAGGTTCCGTTTTTCAGTCTTTGAGAATTAGGTTTCCCTCCACTGGTTTCCGAAACATTAATGTAAGAAACTCCCGGAACTGCCGGAGATGGTTTGTCTCCCTGATAAAAGGCAACATCGGGGGTACCGTCTTCGTTTAAGTCCATAGGAGTCACTAGTTCAGGAACATACATTCCATTCCATTCCATAGTAAGCAATTCGCCTCTTTTCCATCTCATAAGATCGTAGAAACGGAAACCTTCCATGCACAGTTCAATAGCCCTTTCCCTGCGAATTTCAAGTATCACGGGATCGGCGATGTCAGGGAAGTATTTTTCTGTCAGGTATAAATCAACAACAGTCGGCTTGGCTGTCAGACCCCCAATTATTCCTGCCCTTGATCTGAGTTTACCAATAGTAAGTGCCCAATCTTCATCAGAAAGTGTCCCGAGCTCAGCTTTTGCTTCCGCATAGTTTAGAAGTACTTCAGCATAACGGAAAAGAGATACAGCATTAATATTCAGGTCTCTTGTATCATAATAAGTATCATCCAGGCTCCATTTAATAGGCTGATATCCGGTATATGAGTAAGCAAAGTTTGGAGGAGCAGGGACAAGAGTTCCTCCGCTGAGTCTCATATACTCGCCCATCCGGATGGTTTGTTGTAATCTTTTATCCCTGTCCTTGACTTCATCCGGGAACAACATTGTTTCGTAACCGGGGGTTTCTGTAAATGGAGTGCCATCGGTTTTCAGATAAGTATTTATAAATGTTCTGATAAAATTGAACCTGATACCAGTTGTTGAGCTTGTAAAAATCCAGTTTGCGGTGTGGAGGACGCTAAGTGAAAGGTCCATTACATTTGCCATCATTACTTCGTCTGCAACAGGGGCAGTGCTCGTGAAAACTCTCCTGTAGGATGCAGATGTTCCTGCTCCTTCATAAATTTTAAAGCCTGATTCATCCATCACAACCTGTGCTGCATTTACAGCTTCTGTCAGCCAGGTACCCGCAGTAGCAGAAAGTCCTAATTCAGTATGATATTTTCTGAAGGTTCCTTCAAAAAGGCACACTCTTGACTTGTAGGCATAAGCGACATACTTTGTTACGAGGCTTCGTGAAGCATCGCTTGTCATCTTAATATTGGCACAAGCATAATTCAGGTCAGCCAGAATTGAATCCATTACCAATGTTCTTGGATCCCTTTGTTTATTAAGATCAGGGTCATTAACATCCAGAGGTTTGTTTATCCATGGAACATCTCCATACCTTTTTACCTTTTCGAAATAAAACCACGCTCTAAAAAACCTGGCCAGGCCAAGATAATTCATCCGGACGTCTGCAGAAATTTTAGAAGTAAGTGCAGGATCATTGAGATTAGCAATGAAATAGTTAATATTTCGTAAGGAGGTCCATACCCAGTTCGCATCACCACCAAGGGAAACCCTTGTATAGGCTGATTCGTTTGTTATGTCGGTAGAAGTCGGGGTGTATGATCCGGCGACCAGAAATGCCGGAGCGTCCCGTCGGGCACCGTAATCAGTGATGCATTCGGTTCGATAAACGTCACTCCCGCTTGGAAGCATATTATAAAAGGAATTAGCATAAAGCTCCAGGCCCTTCTCACTGCCAAAAACAGCCTCCTTTGAGGCACTTGCCTCAGGAAGTTGTTCCAGCTCACAACTTGAAAGAAAGGCCGTAATCAGGATTGAAAACCAATATATCTTTTTCATAACCAATAATTTAATGATAGTATTAAAAAATTACTGACAGGCCGAATGTCACATTTTTTAACATCGGATAGTTATAACCATCACCTGCATTGCCCGAGGTAAACAATTGATCCGATGGTCCTGTATTTTCAACATCCAGATGGCTCTTTCCCACAATTTTGTAAAGAGGGGAGTAAGTCCACAGGTTTTCACCTGAAACAAATACTTTTAAAGTTGAAGCTCCGATTTTGGAAATGAGATTGGATGGCAAACTATATCCGAACTGAAAAGATTTGAGCCTGAGATATGCTATATTCTGGAGATATTTTGTCTGAGGAGCTTCCCTGAGCATTGCTCCTGACCTGTTTGCCAGCCTCGAAACATATCGTGGCAAATATGCGTCTGTCTGTTCGGGCGTCCAATAATTATTCAATTGCCATTCCGGAAGAGGATTATAAGGTCGGTTGTACTGACCCCAGAAGAGGCTGGCTTCATAGCTTGGCCACCACTGTTGTTTACCTACACCCTGGAAAAATGCGGAAAGAAAGAAACTATGCCAGTCAGCATTTAAATTAAATGTATATGTAAACCGGGCTGCGCTGCTACCTATAATTTTTTTGTCTCCTGTATTGCCAATACGGTTTGTTCCATAATCAACCTTACCACTCAAATCTGAATCTTTAAGTTTTATATCTCCTGGGAAATTTGCACCTGAAGAAGTATTTTTAAACAGACTCTGATCGGCATGACTTGCAATATCCTCTGCATCAATAAAGAATCCTTCAGTCTCATATCCCCATATTTCACCTATAACCATTCCTTCATAGTAATCGGAAAGAACTTTTTCGGGGTTATTGTATTTTGTAACTTTTGACCGGCTGTCCGCCAAGGTAAAACGCAACTCATAACCAAAAGGCTTTGAACCGACGTCAAATCTGTCTCTCCATGATAAACTGGCTTCCCAGCCTGTAGTCTTCAGGTCAGCATAGTTGCCTTTTGGGGGGGTGGCTCCGAAAACAGCAGGAAGCGTCATGCCAATGGTATACATGTCAGTTGTATTCCTTACATATACATCGCCAACAAATCTAAGCCTGTCAGACAACACAGTTAAGTCAAGACCAAAATTCAGGGTGGTTGCAGTTTCCCATGTAAGTCCTTCCGGCAGAACACTGGGATTCCTCGTATATTGAGGTTTAACTCCATTCAGTACTCTTCCTGACTGACTAATGGAAAGTTGTTCCTGATAAGTATAGGATGCAATATTACCATTCCCAAGCGATCCGTATGATGCCCTCAGTTTCAAGTCGGAAATCACTTTAGGAGAAACATTCCAGAAAGATTCCTTGGAAATCCTCCATCCCAGAGAATAAGATGGGAAGAAGGCAAATCTCTGGTTTGCCGGGAATTTAGAAGATCCATCATACCGGCCATTGATTTCGATGAGGTATATGTCCTTGTATGAATAATTAATCCTTCCGAAGCCTCCAAGAATATTCCATCTGTCCCATCCGCCGGAAGTTGATATTGATTGGCCGAGCGCCAGGTTTAGATCCGAGGCATCCTCGAAAATAAGTCCGTTTCTTTGGATTCTCACTCTTTCCCAGGTTGATTGTTCGTAGTTATATCCGGCAAAAACCTTCAAATAGTGGGTTCCATTAAATGTATCTTCATACTCTGTAAAGAAGTTTGTTGCAAGATATTGCCTTTCATCTCTTGTTTCCCTGAGATCGTTTGTTGTCGTACCCACATATGCAATCACTCCCGGATGGTTGCTGTAAGGAACCGGTACCTGACGGCGTTTTTCATTATCATTACTGGTCCTTAAGGTGAAATCACCTCTGAATCTCAGTTTGTTATTAAAGAAACTGGATATAAAACCGGTAGTATTACGAAAAACCCTGTCTTTCATATCATACCCATTTTTCCCGTAACGGAAATCCCCCACGTTGTATGCAGCTGACATAGTAAGAGTTCCGTCAGGATTATACAATGGTGCCAGAACATGTCCTTCATCACCGATATTTCTCCATATCCCTGATCCTTCGCCCACGTTCAGTGGATTATGATAGCTTCTGTCAGAATAATCTGAATTGTTTTCAATGGTAAGCCATGGAAAAACCTGAACGGCACCTTTTGCTCTGATGTTATGCATTTTGTAATCATCAGAATTATACCGGAATAACCCTGGTTGGTTAAGGAGTCTGCCCGTCAGCAGAAAACTTGCTGTCTGAGTACTACCGGATATTGCAAGATTCTGCTCAGTTCCTGTTGTTACATCCTTATAAAGTTCTTTGTATTTATCATGACTCGCATAATAAACGTAATCACCGGTCACTGGATCTATTTCAACTTCTTTGTCAGTGGCCAAAGGATTTGTTGCTCTTCTTTCAAGTTCGTCAAGGTAAGGTTGCGAAAACTTCAGTGTCTTGTTCACGGCAGCAGGAAAAGTATTTTCCCAGTTATAATATGATTCTGCAAACATCTTCGCAAAGGTATAACCGTCAGTGACAAGATCAGGAACTGCAATAGGCCTTCTGAGAGCAAAATTTGAGGAATATGTCACATTCGTTTTTCCCTTTTCAGGATTTTTGGTAGTAATGAGAACCACTCCGAATGCTCCCCTTGCCCCATAAATTGATGCTGAGGCAGCGTCCTTAAGAACCGATATGTTCTCAATATCGTTAGGATTCAACAAACTGGGGTCTCCCTCGACACCGTCAATAAGGATCAGAGCACTACCTCCCTGTCCGATCGATGTAAGACCCCTAATATTATAGCTTGGAGCCTGGTTGGGTTTCCCATCGAGAAGATTGATGTTAAGGTTAGGTACAACACCCTTTAATCCCTGAGTCAGGTTCGACATTGTACGATTCTCAAGAGCGGAACTCGTTACCTGATCCACAGCTCCTGTCAAATTGGCCTTTTTCTGTGTTCCATATCCAACTACAACCACTTCCTCCAGACCTTGAATATCTTCCCTTAGAGAAACATTAATAACATTCTGGTTCTGGATCGCCACCTCGGCAGGAGCATATCCCACAAAGGAAAAAACAAGAATTGCATTGGGGCCGGGCGCTTCCATGGAAAACTTACCTGAAAGATCTGTAAGCGTTCCTGAAAGCGTTCCTTTGATCTGAACAGTCGCACCAGGCAAAGGGATCCCCTGCTGATCTGTTACGGTCCCAGTTACGGTTATCCTCTGGGCAAAAACTGCCGTTGATGCCAGGAATAACAGGATGAATAGGACTGTTTTCATAGGATTTGTTTTTTGGTTAGCAAAAAAGATTTAATTAATAAGATAAATAAATAAATAAACTTAAGCAATCCAGATAGATTTTGCAAAATTGTTACATTTTCAGAACAGCTTTTAACATTAATTAACACACTTGCAAAACCAAAACATATGATATTGATTAACAGAGATTTAAGAACCAGATTCCATAAACCGTATAAGCTCTCTATGAGGCCTTGAAATGCTTTTAGCTCAAATAATGGGAAAAACCTGTCTGTCTGAAAATACTGATTTTGAGCCTTGCCAACGAGTGGCCTGGACAACGATCGGGAATATATTACCTCTACTTAGTAAGTACAAAATGATCTATTGTATTGTTATCCTCGTCAAAAACCTTGAAGGCAATCGAGCCTCTGTCAATAACCATTATCGCATAACTGTACATAATCCTGTCCGGGGTATAAGCAACTGTGGAAATCTCCTTACCGCCGGGATTAGTAGGATTTCCACCAGCCGTTCCATTTGTTATGAAAAGGGTACCTTCGCTTGCCGATAGTGACTTTGTAGTATCTTTCTCCGCGACTTTCCCGTTCTTCACTTGCAAATGACGCTCATATACATGTCTGTGTCCGGCAAGGCAAAGGTCTACACTATGATTGTTGAGAAGCGGAAGAATATTGTCTCCCCATCCTTTTACATTGCTCCATCCAAACGAATTCACAGGATAGTGCATCCAGACAATTATCCAATCTATTCCACGGTCATTTTCAGCTCTGGTAAGTTCAGTATCAAGCCATGCATATTCCGGTGACCCGGGTTTGAATTTCACCTCTCCAAGAGGTTCAGCGGCTTGTGCATATCCTGAAAAGATACCAATAAAACGAACTTTACCGTAAGTAAAGGAATAATTCACCTCATCACCTGGAAGATTGAAAAGGTCATGAAAATCGTCAAAAGGCATCTGAAAATTATCTCCTTTTACATTATTAACATCATGGTTACCAAGAACAGGCATTAAAGGCGATTCAGCGTTAATATCCTGTGACATTTTCAAATAATTTTCCCAACTAGATGTCATTGAACCGTCGTTTACAATATCACCCATATGAAGAGTGAGGTCTGGCTTATGTTGCCTGACGGCGCTTAAAACACCCGCCGATTTTACGAAATTTTCATTGTTTGTATTATCCTGTGTATCGCCAATAACCGCCACAGTGAAACTTCCTTTCAAGGGCTCCGTGGAAAAAGAATAAATCCTGCTCCATCCTGCCGCATCGGATCCGCATTTGTAAAAGTATGTTCTACCTCGCCTGAGTCCGTTAAGTTCAGCGCTGTAAACGGCTCCACCGCTATAACCGGTCTCTCTGGCTTTTACACTTTTTGAAGGATGAGGTTTTTGTCCAAAAACCACATTCTGCATACCTGTAATGTTTTCAGAACTCCAGGTAACTGTAATCGGAGCTGATTTCCCCTTCGTAAGGTCTGAGCCAATGCTAAGGTGAATCAGTGAAGGCTGAGGGTAAAGACTTACATGTCCGGCTGCAACAAAAACGGACAAAACAAATCTCAGGTAATTTCTGATATGCATCTCCATTTCTTGGGTATGTTGAACAATGTATTAAGATACTCCGAAAATAATTGATTTTTCATGGGTACAGTAGTGACTTGTGATTTTTATATATTTGAATGAAGATTTTATTTTTTTGATAATCTGAAAATCATACTCTATGGAAGTCAATAAAAAGTCACTACCCAAACGCCTCTATTCCCTCGATGCCCTCCGCGGGTTTGACATGTTCTGGATCATGGGCGGCGAAACAATATTCACCGGACTTGCTGCCCTGACCGGCTGGCCAGCGCTTAAATGGTGGGCAACACAGCTTGAACATGTAGAGTGGCACGGATTTCACTTCTATGACATGATATTTCCCCTGTTCCTTTTTATCGCCGGAATTTCATTCCCCTTCTCCATGGCAAAGCGGACTGCAAACAATGAACCGAGGAGTGCAGTTTACAGGCATGTGATCTTCCGCGGACTTATACTGGTACTGCTGGGAATAATTTATAACAACGGGATAAGGTTTAACCTCGGGGAACTTCGCTACGGAAGCGTTCTTGGCCGGATCGGTCTTGCCTGGATGTTTGCTGCCCTCATCTTCATGAACACGAAACTGACCTGGAGGATAATATGGTTCTGGGTCATACTTATCGGATACTGGCTCCTGCTCCTTCTGTTCCCGGCTCACGACCTGGGATCGTCCGATCCGTTCTCCCAGACTGGCAATCTTGCCAGCTACATCGACAGGATGCTTATGCCCGGAAAACTCTATCTGGGCAATCATGATCCTGAAGGACTCTTCAGCACGATACCTGCAATAGGTACCGCTCTTCTGGGAATGTTCACCGGGGAATTTATGAAGTCGGATTTCCTGAGCGACAAAAGAATCAAAAAGGTTCTGTACCTCCTGGCCGCGGGAATAGGACTCATGATACTTGGCAGGATCTGGCACCAGTTCTTCCCTATCAACAAGAACATCTGGAGCAGTTCATTCGTAATTTATGTAGGAGGTCTGAGTATGCTTCTCTTTGCAGTCTTCTATCTTATAATCGACGTCTGGAATTTCAGGAAATGGGCCTTCTTTTTCGTTGTCATCGGGATGAATCCCATTACGATATACCTCGCCAGGAGAATTATCAACTTCAACCATGCATCGGATTTCTTCTTCGGCGGATTCGTCAAGGTACTACCGGAAGCCTGGACTCCTTTTATAAACGGCATTGGTATCACAGCTGTCGGATGGGTGTTCCTTTATATACTGTACAAAAAGAAGATCTTCCTGAAGGTCTGATCTCTGTTCACAAATCAAATCACAAATCACAAATCACAAATCACCAAAATCAGAACCATGCACAAGAATCTGATCCTCCTGATGGCTCTGCTGACAGCATCCGGCATCCATGGAGCAGCGCAGGAAACTGCGGTGAAAATATCCGACACCAACACCCCTCTTCATGCCATGAAACCCGATTATCCGGTTCCATACGGCCCTGCTTCAGCCGAAGAAATCAAGGCGGTGCTTGACCGCCTGCTGACTTATCTCGATGCATCTACACCTGCAAGGATGATTGACAGCAAAACAAAGGCCTGGTTAAATACCGGGGACGGCCTGACCCGCACTGCAATTTTTGAACCTGGGGTATTCAGGCTCATCAGCTATGAATGGGGAGTAACCTATGGAGCACTGCTGTTTGCCGGTGAAGCTACCGGGGATGACAAGTTCACTGCCTACACACTCAAAAGGATGGGACTGATTGCAGAGGTTGCGAAGTACTTCAAATCGGTCAGCCCTGCAGTCGAACGAATGAACAATCCTGCCGGATCGGTTCTCGAGCCGCGGGCGCTTGATGATGCCGGATCGATGTGTTCGGCAATGATCAAGACAATGAACGCGGGCGGAAGCGGATCGCTGAGGCCGCTGATAGACAACTACATTGACTATATCTCGAATAAGCAGCAAAGGCTTCAGGATGGCACACTGGCCCGTAACAGGCCTTTGCCCAACACCCTGTGGCTCGACGACCTTTATATGAGTGTCCCTGCCCTTGCCCGGATGGGAAAACTGACCGGCGACAATGATTACTATGAGGATGCCTGCAAACAGGTTATACAGTTCTCACAACGGATGTTTAATCCTGAAAAGGGACTTTATATGCATGGCTGGGTGGAGGATATGGAACCTCACCCCGAGTTTCACTGGGCACGCTGCAACGGATGGGCGATGCTTGCCATGACTGAGCTGCTCGATGTGCTGCCCGAAGGCTACCCCCTGAGGAAGGACATTCTGAATCTCTACCGTGCACATGTGAAAGGAGTAGCCTCAATGCAGTCGGGATCAGGATTCTGGCATCAGCTGCTCGACCGGAACGATTCCTACCCCGAGACATCGGCTACAGCAATCTTCACATATTGCATTGCCCACGGGGTTAATATGGGCTGGCTCGATTCAAAGTCTTATGGTCCGGTTTCAGTACTCGGATGGAATGCCGTCCAGACTAAGGTCAATGCACAGGGACAGGTTGAAGGGACATGTGTCGGAACCGGGATGGCATTTGATCCGGCATTCTATTACCACCGTCCGGTACACCCTGCTGCAGCTCATGGCTACGGGCCGGTAATAATGGCCGGAGCAGAGATGCTTAATCTGACCAAAAATTTCGGTATAGAGATCAACGATTCGGCAGTTATGTTCTACAAACCGGGCACCGACTGGAGAAATTACAGATACTGACCAAACCATACGGAATTTCGAAATTAAGTATCAATCCTGCACCATGAAGAAAAAGATACTGTTTTTAATGCTGCTAGTGTCACAGGCACTGCCTGCGCAGCAGATAGCCTGGCCCGAGATGACAAGTGAGAACAAGCCATGGACCCGCTGGTGGTGGCCGGGAAGCATCGTCACAAAGCCCGACCTCACCGCCGCGATGGAGAAATACCGCGATGCCGGTCTGGGTGGTATGGAGATCGCGGTGATCTACGGTGTAAAAGGGCAGGAAGACAAGTTCATCAATTACCTGTCGCCCCTTTGGATGGACATGTTTACCCATGTCCTGAAAGAAGGTGAGCGTCTCGATCTTGGGATAGAACTTGCCAACGCATCAGGATGGCCTTTCGGAGGACCGTGGGTCAGTCCGGCCGATGCCACTAAGAATGTAAACTACAAGACCTGGACAAAAGCCGGAGGCGATTCACTGAAGGAAAAGGTCGAATTTATCCAGCAGCCTCTTGTAAGGCCTGTGGGTGAAAGGCCCGACATAAATAAGCTGAAGGATCCGATCAGCCTGAACGACAATCTCCAGCTGTATGCCCTCGACCAGATCAGGTTTGAAAAGCCCCTTCCGCTAAAGACCCTGATGGCTTATTCCGACAGCGGCATCGTGGCAGATCTGACAGGATTTGTCACACCCGAAGGAAAACTCGACTGGACAGCCCCGCCCGGAAAGTGGACGCTTTACGGCGTCTTCCAGGGATGGCACGGAAAAATGGCTGAACGGGCAGGTCCGGGCGGCGAGGGAGAAGTAATCGATCATTTCTCGGGACTGGCAATTGACAATTATCTGAAGCATTTCGACACCATATTCAAGGACTATGATATCAAGTCGCTCCGGGGTTATTTCAATGACTCATATGAAGTTGATGACGCATCCGGGCAGGCCGACTGGACCAACGATCTCTTCAGCGAGTTCATCATCAGGAGAGGATACGACCTGAGGGGCCACCTCCCGGCGCTTTTTCAGAAAGATGATCCGGATAAAAACGAAAGGGTCCTCTCCGACTACCGTCAGACGATCTCCGATCTCATTCTCGCGAAATTCACCACACACTGGACAGATTGGGCACACCGGCAGGGCAAGACAACAAGGAACCAGGCTCACGGATCGCCGGGGAACATACTTGATCTTTATGCAGCAGTCGACATACCCGAAACCGAAGGCAACGAACTGACACGGTTGAAATTTGCCTCGTCAGCCGCAAATGTTACCGGAAAGAAATATGCCTCCTGCGAAGCGGCAACATGGCTGAATGAACATTTCCTCTCGTCGCTCGGCGATATCAGGAAAGCCGTCGATCTCTTCTTCCTTGCCGGGATAAACCATGTATTCTACCATGGAACATGCTTTTCACCCCAGGAAGAACCCTGGCCCGGCTTCCTCTTCTATGCAGCCGTCGAGCTGACGCCGGCCAATCCCCTGTGGCGCGATTTCAGCGGACTCAATAAATATGTATCAAGAGTGCAGTCGTTCCTTCAGCAGGGAATGGCCGACAACGACATACTGCTTTACTTTCCGGTCTTCGATAGGTATGCCGATCCCGGAAAAGGAATGCTCGAGCATTTTGACGCCATTAGTCCGGCCTTCAACGGAACACCTTTCAGGACAGCCGCCGATGAGATGATAAGAAAAGGATATGGATTCGACTACATCTCCGACCTGCAGGTGACAAACACGGTACCGCTCGGAGGACTTCTCCAGACCGAGGGAAATGTTTACGGCACCCTTGTAGTACCCGGATGCAAATACATTCCCGTTGAAACATTTTCTCATATTCTGAGGCTTGCAAATGGAGGTGCAAAGGTGATATTCCTTGGCGATCTTCCTGAGAACATTTCCGGCTGGGGAGACGCACAAGAAAAAACCGCATTTTTTGAAACACTCAAATCAGGGATCCGGTTTGCCCCGACAAACAATCCGCAGGTGATGAAAGCAAGCTACGGAGAAGGATCGCTGCTCACCGGCAGCAACCTTGAGCAGCTCATGATTTTTGCAGGAATACCGCGGGAAACCATGTCCGATCAAGGACTTGCTTTTGCCCGGCGGCAGAACCTCAACGGAACAGTCTACTTCATTACAAGTCAGAGCGACAAGCCCTTTGACGGCTGGGTATCACTTCAGGCAAGCGGTTTATCAGCAGGTATTTTCAATCCGATGGACGACAGGCTCGGACTGGCAAGGTCCAGGGTGACAGCCGGCGGCAATCTGGAAGTATACCTGAGGATCAATCCGGATGAATCGCTGATATTACAAACCTACGAAACAGTACAAAAGGGTAAACCATACCAGTATTATGATCCAGTCTCCGCTCCTGCCAAGATAAGCGGCACCTGGAAAGTTGAATTCATTGAAGGAGGGCCATCGCTGCCAGCGTCTGTGGAGAGTGCAGTTCCTGTTTCCTGGACAAGTCTTGAAGGCGATGAATATCAGAACTTCTCCGGCACTGCACGGTATACTGTAAATTTCAAAAAACCTCCGGTAAAAGGCGATGCCTGGCTCCTTGATCTGGGTAAAGTATATAACAGCGCCAGTGTTATGCTTAACGGTAACAAGGTTGCGGTTCTTCCCGGTCCGGGGTTCTCTGTTGTCATCGGCAAGAAATTGTTAAAAGCGAATAATTCTCTTTTGATAGAGGTATCAAACCTGATGGCCAACAGGATTGCATGGATGGACCGAAACGGCGTTCAATGGAAGAAGTTCTACAATGTTAACATGGCCGCAAGGCTGAGAGAAAATAATAAGAATGGTGTGTTTGACGCCTCGGCATGGGAACCGCTTGAATCGGGACTGCCCGGACCGGTCACAATCACACCCCTTAAAAAGATCAGATAAATAGTTATAATATACTTATAATCAACCTCCATGAAACCAGAAAAGATCAACCGCAGAATATTCCTCAGGAATACTGCCGTAGCGGCGGCAGGACTTGCAATAGCCGGCTCAGCTGCATGGGCCGGCTCTTCCGAAAGTCCGGCAATAAAGAACAAGCTTCCCCGCTGGAAGGGTTTCAATCTCCTTGACCTCTTCTCCCCCACTCCGCCGCAGAATCCGGGTTCNNTATCTGTCGTTCGACAGGACCAGGGATATAAATAAGGATGAGATCTGCAACTTTGACCAGAAGGTACTGGAAGAGATTGACAACCTGATCTATATGGCAAACAGGCACAACCTGCATGTGAGCCTCAACCTCCACAGGGGACCTGGCTACTGCATCAACGCCGGATTTCATGAGCCTTTCAACCTGTGGAAGGACAAGGAAGCCCAGGATGCGTTCTTTGCCCACTGGAACATGTGGGCTGAAAGATACAAGGGCATTTCTCCTGACTTACTGAGTTTCGACTTGCTGAATGAGCCGGCCTACATCGAGGATATGAATGACCAGTTTGCACAGAAGGGACCTGTTCCGGGCGACATTTACCGTAAGGTGGCTGTGGGCGCCTCGGACGTGATCTGGAAATACAACAAAAAACGCCTGATCGTGGCCGACGGCAACAGCGGCGGCAGCAACGTAATACCGGAGCTGGCTGATCTGAATATTGCCCAGAGCTGCCGGGCGTACTATCCGCATTATGTGTCGCACTACCAGGCTTCATGGGTCTGGAAGAATCCTGCTGATGCTCCCATGCCGGTATGGCCGGGTGTTATTGACGGCAAACAATTCGGGCGTGCCCAGCTTGAGGAGTTCTACAAGCCATGGCTCGAACTGGTCGACAAGGGCGTGGGTGTTCACTGCGGTGAAGGCGGATGCTACAATAAAACTCCGCACAATGTATTCCTGGCGTGGTTTGGCGACATTCTCGACATACTGACACCCCACAACATCGGATATGCGCTCTGGAATTTCAGGGGCGACTTCGGGATACTTGATTCACGCAGGACCGATATTGAATACACCGACTGGTATGGCCACAAGCTCGACGGAAAACTGCTCGAACTGCTTAAGAGGTATTAGGAAAAAGGCGTAAAGGCGTAAAGGTGTAAAGGCGCCAAGGCGTCAAGTAGATCAGGTTCCGAGGCGGATCAGCAGGTTATTCAGTCATCAAGGGCCTGGTATACCATTGCCTTGAATTTGTTCTGGATTTCACCGCGACTGAGAGGCGACTGCTGCATGAAAAGCAGGCAGACCAGTCTTTCTTCAGGATCGGCCCAGTAAGTGGTTCCGAAATAACCTCCCCACGCGAACGATCCTTCTGATATTCCCAGCACAGCCTGGCCTTCTTCAGTAGTGATCTCGAATCCGAGGCCGAACTTGTTTTTCCCCACATTCAGGTCTCCGATCTGGTTCGATGTGATCAGCTCCACCGTGCGGCTTGCAAGCAGCCGTTTGCCGTTATACTCACCCATGTTCAGAAGCATCTGGAGGAAGGTGGCATAATCCTTTGTTGTTGAGCTCAGTCCTGCTCCTCCCGAAAAATAGGTGCCTTTCGCAAGAGGATAATTAACATATTCCTGAGGCATGGGGATTACATTCCGGTTCGCATCTTCGGTATTTACCTGTACAAGTCTCGGATGCTTCTCCTCAGGTAGATAAAACCATGTGTCTTGCATGCCTAGCGGGTCAAATATCCTGCTTTTCAGGTACTGATCAAGCTTTTGTCCCGAAAGCACCTCAACGAGATATCCGATCACATCCACATTCAGTCCATAGGTGAATTTCTCGCCAGGCTGATGGACCAGCGGCTGTTTCCCCAGTATCCTGACGTCATCTCCAATAGTGATTCTGTCGTTTCCGAAGCCTCCCATGATACCTGCTTTTGAGTACACGGCATTCATCATCGGAGATCCGATGCCTGCATAATCAATTCCTGACGTGTGAGTGAACAGGTCCCTGACAGTTATTTCACGCTTTGCCGGAACGGTAGTATATGTCGTATCGGCGGGATTGTATTTATCGATAACCTGCGGATTGGCAAATTCGGGTATGTACTTCGAGACAGGATCGTCGAGAAGAAATTTACCTTCCTCAAACAGCATCATCAGTCCTATACTGACAATTGCCTTTGTCTGCGATGCTATCCTGAAGATGGCATCGGTTTGCATCGGTGTCCTGTTATCGATGTCGCTTACGCCGAATGACCTGTTATAGATGATCTTACCATCGCGGGCTATCAATCCGGTTGCACCGGCAATCCATTTATCTTCAATACTTTGAATGATCATTGAATCGATCCTGTTAAGCCGTTCGGCTGATACCTGCACTGATTCAGGTGTCCCTGGTTTTAAAACCTTGTTGTCTTTATTTTCCGTGCACGACCAGGTAAGCAAAACAGCAAGGATGATCTGAGGGAGAATAATTTTTTTCATGAGGTTGAGGTTAAGGTTGAGGTTAAGGTTGAGGTTGAGATTGAGGTTGAGGTTGAGGTTGAGGTTGAGAGAAATACCGGGTCAGTTATGTTTCGACAGGCTATTTAATTTTGTACATTTCCGATCCGGCGAGCAGGAAGCAGCCCAGTCCGAAATCCTCGAAATTCGGCATAGTGTCATAGCCCACCGGTTGGCTGTCGGAAGGTTGCTTGCCTGTTCCCTGAACATACCCGAGGAAACCATTTGGATGAAGCGATTCATTCACCATGGCCGACCATGCTTTTTCAACAACCGGAAGGTACTTTCTTTCGCTTATGATACCCCTGTTGATGCACCATGCCATGGCATAGGTGAACATGGCAGTTTCGGAGAGCTCTTTTCCACCGAAACTGGATGGGTCATGCAGGCTTACATTCCAGTAACCGTCAGTCCTCTGCACCTTCTTAAGAGCTTTGAACATCTGCTTCAGGGTTTTTATGTATTCCTCGCGGTATGGCGAATCGTCCGGAAGGAATTCCAATGTGCGAACGAGCGCTGCAACAACCCAGCCGTTGCCTCTCGACCAGTAGCATCCCCTGCCATTGGGTTCAGCGTAGGGCGGATCGAAATCCTTGTCCCTCCACCAGAGGTGGTCTTTTGCACTGTAGAGTCCGTTGTCGCCGTGCCTGAGTTTTGTGAACATGTACATCTCATGAGCCCGGTCAAAATACCTGTTATCTTTGTAAACATATCCGAGCCGGGCAAATACCGGCATCGACATATGGATGGCGTCTATCCAGCTCCAATCGTCAATCTTGTCGGTTGCCATCATGTTGTCGATACATGCCTTTATATCCCTGATCCTTTCAGTTTTTGAAGGATCCATCAGGTAGAGGTCGATGTAGGTCTGGCCGCAGCACTGGTCGTCGCCATTCCGGGTGGTAATCCCGTTGCGCGGTCCCCATTTATGAAACTCGCCCCACCTCACGGCATAGCTGAGGTATTCCGGGTCGGGATTGAGCGAGTAAAGGGCCATCAGGCCTTCATAGTAAGTGCCCCTGGTCCAGATATTGCTCGGACGTTCCCTCTCGGTGATGATTGTTTTGCCCACATCGGGCCATTTCTCCATGAAGTATTTATTGGCCAGTACCATAGCAACCATGGTACTGTCCCTTGAAACATACTGAGCTGAGAGAAATCCGACAGAAAGAATCGAGATGAATATGAGGCTAATTAAACTCTTCATATTATTGAAGTTAATCAGATGTTTAAAAAATATCAATTTCATTTCTTTAGCCCCCTTTAGGGTCCCGAAAGCTTTCGGGATGGGGGTACTTTCCCAAGCAGAAATCCGCTAAGGTTTTCTGCTGCCTTCCGGTTTTCAAATCCTGAGGGAAGCCTGTCGTGGTCAATGTATTCATTATAGATCCATGGGTCGCCAATGGCGAAGACATAGCCCTTTCCATAGGAGGTCTCCGCGATCAGGACCTTCCCGTTCTCGGTCAGCAGCGACCTGGCGTTACGTGACAAATTAATGTCGGATACCTCCTTTATATAGATTTTGGACACACCCTTAAACACCGGATGATCTTCAAATACGGCGCTTGCGCCCATTTCAAATTCGGTTCCGGTCACAGGGTGAAGGGTGACATGATTAAACTGCATCCCGAAGTTTTTCATCAGGCGGTTCAGATGGGTAAACTCGCAATTGGGAGCATCATTGGCCAGCACCGCAAGCGCCCCTCCCTTTTTCACCCACTTTTTAATAGCCTTGATATCATCAGGCATGATATAGTTGGGTGTTTTTGATTCGGTAGTGGTATCAGGATCGACGATGATATATACATCTATGTTTTTCAGAACCGGTGCCAGAGGCTTTTCAATTGTTGTGATCTTTGCTTCCATGGAGGTGAATATCTCCCCCCATCTCGAATAACCGCTCCATTCCGTGTCGGTCCACAGGTAATGGAACGGCTGTCCCGTTTTGGCATTGGTCTCGCGGTTGAACCAGTTGTCGAGTCCGACCACAGGCTGGGCAAAGGAACTCTGGAAAAGGAATCCGGTCAGGAGGAAGGATATAAGAAAAAACCGGTCAAAGGAATGCCTGAATTGTTTCATAGCCGTAGTTGTTTATCATACACAAATATCAATTGAGTCCGACTAAAGTAATAAAAATAGGTTTACGGCGCAAAAGTCATTTTTTCAATTCTTTGAATATCTTTACCATGTAGAAACAATTAAATGATTTAAAATATGAAAAGATCAGGCCTCATTCTTGCTATTCTGATGTTACCTTTATTGACAGTGTGTTCCGACAAGGAACCATGGACAAACCTTCTGAAAAAGGACCTTTCAGCCTGGGAGCAGCTTAACGGGACTGCCCCTTTTAAGCTTGAGGACGGAATTGTAACAGGGACCACGGTTACCTCTTCCCCGAACTCATTTTTATGCACTAAGGAGAAATACGGTGATTTCATCCTTGAATTTGAAACCTGGTTCGATCCGCAAATGAATTCAGGTGTCCAGATCAGGAGCGAAAGCCGGGCTGATTACCAGAACGGCAGGGTTCATGGCTACCAGGTCGAGATGGATCCTTCTCCCCGGGCATGGTCGGGAGGAATCTATGATGAAGCCCGAAGAGGCTGGCTTTACACCCTCGATAAAAATCCCGGGGGGAAGAAAGCCCTGAAAGTTGGTGAATGGAACCAATACAGAGTCGAAGCGACAGGCAATTCGATAAGGACATGGATAAACGGAATTCCGTGCGCTGACCTGCTCGATGATATGACGCCGTCGGGATTCATTGCACTTCAGGTTCATTCAATAGGAAATGATTCCACCAGGGCGGGACTTGAGGTGAAATGGAGGAATATCCGGATAATGACTGAAGAACTTGATAAGTACAGGCATCCCGATACAAAGGATATACCACAGACTAACTATCTCAGCAATGTGCTTTCAGATCGTGAGGCGGAGGAAGGATGGAAACTCCTTTTCGACGGGAAGACAGCTGCAGGCTGGATAAATGCCAAAACCGGAAATTTTCCTGAAAACGGATGGGAAATAACTGACGGGACACTTACTTTAAATCCGGAAGCAAAACAGCCGGGCGGAGGAGGTGATATTGTTACAACTGAAAAATTCAGGAACTTCGAATTATCTGTCGACTTCAAGTATTCAATGGGGGGCAACAGCGGAATAAAATATTTCATCGACACTGAAAAGGAAAAAGGAACTCTTGCTTCAATCGGATGCGAGTACCAGATCCTCGATGACCGCAATCACCCGGATGCCTTACTGGGAATGCCAGGTACCCGTACCCTTGCCGGGCTGTACGATCTGATCGCTCCAAAGAATAAAAGGGACAATGGTTTCGACCAGTGGAGCAGGGCAGTCATTATCGTCAACGGCAACAAGGTTCAGCACTGGCTCAACGGTTTCCTTACCGTGGAATATGAAAAAGGAACTGACGCATGGAAAGAAGTGGTGGCAGCAAGCAAGTTCAGCAAGATTAAGGGATTCGCTGAAACTGAGGAAGGAAGGATACTGCTTCAGGATCACGGCAACAGGGTGTGGTTCAAAAACATAAAGATCAGGGAATTCTGATATCCAGTTTGTTGCGAACCTCTGTTGCGACACGGATGAATCGGACAGGTTCAATTTCCTGACTGGCACGGTATGGACACCAGTCAGCCTGCTTGCCAATGGCGTGGATGCCACCGGACCCGGCGGCGCTGAATGGAATAATCAATTTCAGAACAGTCGAGAGTCTACGGGTTTGAAACAGAAGCGCTTCTTGCAAGGAATTTCGGAAAAACAATTGTAACGATATCGGGAGGCTATACATTCATGTATCCCGTGGAATATGACAAATACACTGACCAGAATAATGAAAAATATCTGAAATACAGAAGAAAGCACTCGGGTGTTTTGTCCCTCGACACTCAAATGAAACGGACCACCATAGGATTCAGCCTTTTTATGAGGTCGAGAATCCTTGATATTGATAAAATTTTTAAAACCACGTCCATCCTGCCCGGTTTCGGAGAATACTGGGCCGGTCACAACAGGGGATACGCGACCATCGATGGGAATGTCGGATATATGATTAATGAAAAGTTCACCCTGTCGTTGGCTGTTAAGAATTTAACAAACACCGAATACATGGGCAGACCGGGGGACATCCAGCCTCAGAGGAGTTTCAGTGTCAGGTTTTCGGGAAAGATACGGCCTGCAGGATATGGCAATGATGGATAACACGAATTTAAGGACCGGGTACCTGCAAAATCGATCCTTTTTCGAACAACGGCTAAAATTCATTACAATTGATTAGATATCAGTATGGTATTTTAGACTTATTTGCATGATTCAAATATTTTCATACATTTGCGCTTCAATTGTTATTTGAACCGTTCGAATTAAATATTAACGCAGATAAAAGGGAACATGAGCCAGGCTTGTTTAAAGGAGCGGACAATTCCCAAGTTTTAACTTAAAATTTACCCTATGAGAAGACTATTGACTTTTGTATCAGCAGCATTAGTCTCTGGAACTCTGTTTGCCGGCGGACTGGTCACCAACACCAATCAGAGTGCAACCTGGGCCAGGATGCCCTCGAGGAATGCATCTATAAAGGCCGATGCAGTTTACTACAATCCGGCAGGATTAATGATGATGGATAACGGATTCCATTTCTCTCTCAACAATCAGACAATCTTTCAGAAAAGAACAATAGAAAACACTTACCCTTACCTGAATTCAGGCACTTACAAGGGAAGCGTCACAACTCCTTTTTTCCCGTCAATTTATGCAGCATTCAAGATGGACAAGATCGCCTTCTCGGTAGGATTCCTTCCAATCGGAGGCGGTGGAGAAGCGACCTATAACGATGGCCTTCCTTCATTAGAGATGAGTCAGTCGGACCTGGTTCCCTCACTTGCCAATACACCCTATGGGGTAACAGGATACAGGATGGACATTGATTTCAAAGGAACATCAGCCTTCCTCGGATTTCAGGGAGCAGTGTCATATAAGGTAAACGACTGGTTGTCGGTTGCAGCAGGTGCGAGATATGTCACGGCAAAGAACACCTATGAAGGTTACCTCAGGGATGTCCAGGTTAATACCGTTGGCGGATGGGCAGATGCATCATCTGTCATTGGCGAAATTGCAGCCACAGCCCAGAATGGAGGGGACGGACTGAATCAGCTTATCAACAATAACCTTGGAGGATTTACAGCGGATCAGCTGGTGCAGGCAGAGGTTATTAATGAGGCAACAAGGAACGCTATTGTAGGTGGATTGACCAGCCTTGGCATTCCCAATGCTGCTGCCCTGACAATAGCACAGAGCCAGGCCACGTTCTATGTA
Organism: Bacteroidales bacterium UBA6117; assembly: GCA_002428385.1. Lineage (GTDB taxonomy): Bacteria > Bacteroidota > Bacteroidia > Bacteroidales > VadinHA17 > LD21. The sequence goes on along the minus strand of DIWB01000040.1, from coordinate 9,832 downwards.
GCCTCAACTGGCTACGGAAATAAAGCCTCCCTTCTTGAAGATCAGGAAGCTGAAGCTGAGCAGACAGGTTCGGGCATAGCTCCATTCTTCAGTGTAAACATTTCACCCAGCGAAAATTTCAACATTGCCATTAAATATGAAATGGCAACCAAGCTCGAACTCACCAATAAAACCACCAAGGATCTTACCACCGGTTATCTGGGTGAAGATCCCACCAAGCCGATCACCAGATTCCCGAATGGCGCAAAAATCAGGAACGACCTGCCTGCCATGCTGGCCATCGGAGCCGAGCTCAGGTTCCCCTTGTTCAGTGTAACCGCCGGAGCTAACTACTATTTTGACAAGTCGGCAGACTACGGTCATTATATTGATATGACACCTGAAAACTCAACAGATTATCTGGTTCCTATCAAAAACGAGAATATCATAGCAGACAACGGTCTGTCAATTCAGGCAGGCGCCGAGATCAACGTTACTGAAAGGCTTGCCGCAAGTGCCGGTTACTCCTTTGCAAATCAGGGCGTCAACAGCCTTTATCAGAGCGATCTCACCTACGGACTCTCAGCACATACAGTTGGAGCCGGCGGCGCATTTGCTTTCAGCGACAATGTGAAGCTCAATCTCGGTGTATCATACACCAAGTACATGGACGACAGTATAAAGGTTAACCATTACCTCGAAGGCGTTAACCTGATGCCAACCGAGACATACAAGAAAAGTACACTTGTATTCGGCATCGGCCTCGATCTGAGCTTCTAGAAAAAAATAAGCTTGCTACAAGAAAAGGTGCCTGAAGAGGGCACCTTTTTTGTTGGGCGCAGGGCAAAGGGCGCAGAGCACAGACCACAGGGCACAGGGCCTTCAAGCCGTTACGCCGTTACGCCTCCTTGCTCAATACCTTATCCCCTGATCGTTCAGATGCTTCAGATATTCATCCACCCTTGGCAAATCCGACGATTTGATTTTCCGGTACCACTCGCCGGCTTTTTTGTGATCGCCTTCTGCTGCGGCAAGCTTGATTATGTTAATTTGAAGCAATCCCAGAATACCATGATTGTCCGCGCTCAGCTCGTCAGCAAGCGCTATGAAGCTGGCCAGCGCCCTGGAGGTCTCATCGTTCTCAGCAAGCCTGAATGCATTGTCTATTCTCTGGTTGAGATCGTTATCAAGGGCAATTCCGTAGAATGAAAAACAGTTTTCATTGCATTCCTCGACCAGGTCTACCCATTCGATCCCATTGCCAACCGGCGGGAAGGTAAGCACGAAATCGAGCTTCTCCCCGGGTGATTTGAATACATGTGAATCGGGACATACAGGTATATCGGAAGTAGAAATCAGTTTACTTTTCTTCCCGTCGGGATAGATCAGGCTTATATTCCTGTCGGCGCAGAAAGTACCGTTCTCGATCCTGTTTTCAATGCTCATGTAGAAGATCGCCGCTTCAGGCTTCAGTTCAATTTTAATTATCCTGAGAGTCTCATGGCTTTTGAGAGAATAGTTGGGGTTAATGATTGTCTGTGAGTTAAGCACCCCAACTAACAGAACCGGCAAAATTGCCGCGATTAATAATCTCCTTGTCATATTTAATTGGAAATAAAAACGCAAGTTATGAAAATCATATAAAAAACATATCGTTTCAGGGCAAATATTTATCGATTTTCATATATAAAATTATCGTTTTACGATAAAAATTCTGATGATTTTTCGGTATACCTGAATAAATTTATCTAATTTCTTTATTATCAGCAACTAAGGCAATATAACAGGTAGCAGATGGCATTTGGCCCTGGTTTCATTTGTAACAAAACCTTAATCAATTCTTAACCGTCCTGAATTATTCCGGCCATACTTTTGCCGCAGAAAGTAAAGAGAAAAAAATTGTAGAACCAATAAACATTAATCATGAAAAAGTATTTAACAATTATTGCTTTATTCACAATCATCCTCGCAGGCTGCAAGAAGGAGAATGATCCGCCTGTAATAACTGCTCCCCAGAGCACTTCAGTTGAGATAACTGAAACGGTTGAGCTTAATTTCAGTTTCAATGCCATGGCAGGATTCAAATCAGCTTCCGTCAGTGCGACCGGAGGCGAGGCAGAAATAAAGAACGATGGCAGCGCGGGAGCAGAGTCAGGAACAATTGTTGTAACATTCACTGCAGGAAAGATTACCGGCGCCGGATCGGTGATTCTTACACTTACTGACAATGACAGCCAGATTGTAAGCGCCACAGCGGTACTTTCAATAGAAAGTGTTCCTGTTATCTCAGTTATACAGAACATTACGGCAAACACAACATGGACTACCGGCAACATATATATTCTCGAAGGCCGCATAACGGTAGTATCGGGAGTCACTCTTACAATTCAGCCCGGAGTTATTGTCAAGGGACGTGAAGGATCAGAGTCAAACGCCACCGCACTTATGATTGCCCGCGGAGGAAAAATCATGGCAGAAGGCACGGCAGATTCACCTATTATATTTACATCAGTCTCAGACAACATAATTCCCGGTGAGATTGCGAGTCCCAACCTTGCTCCTACAATGAATGGATTGTGGGGCGGACTCCTGATCCTTGGAAGGGCTCCGATCTCAGCCGAAGCGGAAGCAATGCAGATCGAGGGCATCCCTGCTTCAGATCTTAACGGTCTTTACGGAGGCACCGATCCTGCTGACAATTCAGGTATACTGAGGTATGTTTCCATTCGTCACGGCGGAGCAAACATCGGCGAGGGAAACGAGATAAACGGACTTACACTTGGCGGTGTCGGCGCCGGGACTATCATTGAACACGTGGAAATTGTCTCCAACCAGGATGATGGTATCGAGTGGTTTGGCGGAACTGTAAACGTAAAGAATGCTGTTGTCTGGAATACCGGCGACGATGCTATCGACACCGACCAGTCGTGGGGAGGAACTCTCGACAACTTCATAATCATAAATCCCGGTGACGAGTGTCTCGAGCTTGACGGTCCGGAAGGCACAATGGTGGCAAAACATATCCTGAAAAACGGATCATGCTATGCCGGTGATGCACAGGGTCTGGCTGATCTCGATCCGAACTCAAACGTCGACATGGACGGTATTTATTTCTTCGGGCTTAAGGCAGGACAGGATTTTGATGAACTCCCGACAGTGTACGCATGCACATTCTCAAATCTGCAGGCAACCATTCCTTCGGGTTCAAATCTTACCGATTTTTTCAAGGGTGGAAGCGATGCTTTCGCGACAGCCGTAGCAACAGGAGCAAACACAAAGGGTGCGAACCCGGATGTATTCCTGGGCTGGTCGTGGACTGCAGTTTCCGGCTCACTTAACAACTTTTAAAATCTTATCATGCAACAATCCGCGGGCGTAACAGCCCGCGGATTTTATAATTATCAATAACCAATCAATTATGCGTCTTAAAAAATTTATAATCCTGTTTGCTGTTCTGATGTTCTTCTTCAATGAAATCCATAGTCAGAACGGAATAATACGAGGCTCAGTTTCAGACGAATCCACAGGCGAACCTCTTATCGGAGTAACTGTTATCGCTGAAGGCACCACAAAAGGCATGCTGACTGATCTGGACGGGAAATTCAATCTCTCCATTGACCCCGGAGTTTATAATCTCAGATTTTCGTTTGTTTCGTACGAAACCTTCACCTTGAGCGATGTTAAGGTAACCGCCGGCAATGTCACACTCCTTGACAACCTGATGTTAAAATCTGCAACCTTCGGACTCTCGGAGGTAACGGTAAGCGCCGAGATGAAGAGAAACACCGAAAATGCCGTCATGGCTATAAAAATGGAGTCGCCAAACCTTGTCGACGGAATCTCTTCGGCCAACTTCAGGAAGATGGGTGACTCAGATGCTGCGGCCTCCATGAAACGGGTTCCCGGTGTATCAGTAGAAGGAGGCAGGTATGTATTTGTAAGAGGACTCGGCGACCGCTACACGAAAACAATCCTAAACGGTGTTGATATTCCGGGGCTCGATCCCGACCGCAACACCATGCAGATGGACATCTTCCCCACAAACCTTATCGACAATATCATCGTTCACAAATCGTTCAGCGCTGAGCTGCCTGCCGATTTCACAGGCGGGATAATTGATATTGCGCTCAGGGATTTCCCGGATGAGAAAAAGGGGAACCTAAGCATCGGAACAAGTTATAATCCCGATTATCATTTCAAGAATGACTATCTGACTTACAGAGGAAGCAAGACCGATTTCCTTGGATTCGATGACGGCACAAGGGCTATTCCCGCAACCGGCAATCTTCCATTCTTCGCTTCAGTGATAGGCAATCCGCAAGGCGAGCAGGCAGAAAGGTACCGCGATGTCCTCCACAGCTTCAATCCCGACATGGCAGCCATTAAACAGCGAAGTTTCATCGATTACAATGCAGGGGCAACCTTCGGCAACCAGATACCTTTAAAAAATGTTACACTCGGATACAACGTCGGCTTTTCGTACAAGAACAACACCGAGTTTTATAAGGATGCAGAATACGGCCGTTACGGACTGGCAAGCGATCCTGATGTAAATGATCTGGAAGTGAGAGAATTTCAGAAAGGCAATTTCGGTGTCAGCAGCGTGCTGCTCAGCGGGCTGGCCGGATTTGCAGTAAAAACAACCAACTCAAAATACCGTCTCAACATTATCCATCTTCAGAACGGAGAATCGAAAGCAGGGGTCTTTGATTATGAGGGATCCGATCAGGGAAGCGTTTTCTCGGGTTACCAGCATAACCTGGAATACAGCCAGCGTTCCCTGACAAATATTCTGCTTGACGGGAAACACTCTTTCCTTAATGGCAAATGGGATCTTGTCTGGAAGCTCTCACCCACCTTCTCGAAAATTGAGGATCCCGATGCGCGATTCGTCCGTTATGTTGAAGGAAGCACTGATAATTACCTTATCAATACCGAATCGGGATTTCCCGAAAGGATATGGAGGACGCTTTCAGAGAACAATCTCGCCGGAGTTGTGCATGCAACAAAGGAATTCAGATTCAATGGCGAAGCTGCAAGACTCAGTTTCGGAGGAGCTTACACTTACAAGGAACGCGACTTCATGATAAGGAAATTCATGCTGAACGTAAGGAATGTGCCCCTCACGGGCGATCCTGATGAGTTGTTCAGGCCTGAGAACATCTGGCCGTTGAACGGAACCGACTATGGCAGCGGAACAACCTATGAAGCCGGATTCCTGCCGTCGAATCCAAACCAGTTCTCAGCCAGTTCATACAACGGGGCAGGTTATGTTTCTACTGAACTGACCATGTTCAGGGGGTTGAGAGTAATAGCCGGCGTGAGGGTTGAAAAATTCACCCAGAGATACACCGGGCAGAATCAGCTTGGCTCCATAATACTGAATAATGACAGGGTTCTCGACGATATCGGATTCTTTCCCTCTGTCAACCTTATATATAAACTCAATGCTTATCAGAACCTGAGGGCTTCGTATGCGCGCACAATTGCGAGGCCTTCATTCAAGGAACTGTCGTTTGCCGAGATTGCCGATCCTATAAGCGGAAGGACATTTGTGGGCGGCATGTTCCGTGATGCAGATGATAATGCCGGAAGGGAGTACTGGAACGGCGCCCTGGAAAGTTCTGATATACACAATATCGACCTCAGGTGGGAGCTGTACCGGAGAGACGGCCAGATGTTATCGCTCAGCGGATTCTATAAATATTTCAATAAACCTATTGAAGTGGTACAGTACGCCACACAGACAGGTACCTTCCAGCCGAGGAATGTCGGCGACGGTCAGGTTCTCGGCGTTGAACTGGAGATCCGGCAGAACCTTGGCGCTCTTAACGGAGCCCTGGAGAACTTCAGTTTCTCTTCCAATATCTCTGTTATAACGTCAGGGATCGAACTGAGTCTGACTGAATATTTCTCACGGGTTGAAAATTCACGTACAGGGCAAAAGATCAGCAGGGTACGCGAAATGGCCGGTCAGTCTCCCTGGATTATTAACAGCGGTATTTCCTACGCCGGCGGTGAAAGATCATTCTGGTCGGGCTTTGATGCCGGACTTTATTACAATGTACAGGGCAAAACTCTTCAGTATGTGGGTATTGCCGACAGGCCTGATATTTATACCCTTCCTTTCCATAATCTGAATTTCACTGCTTCGCGGAAGCTTGGAAGAGAAAAAAAGATGCAGCTGGAACTTAAAATCGACAATCTTCTTAACGATAAAAAAGAATCGGTATTTAAATCCTTTAATCCGACCGACCAGTTCTTCACCAAACTGGATCCCGGGATAACCTGCCACCTGAAACTGAGTTATGCCCTGTTTTAGGCTGGCATTCTGACGCATGATTGGTTGTAATGCCCGTTGAACTGATGCTACCGGTTCTGACGGGCATTTTACCATTCCGGTTATCATCAATTTTATTACTTTTATACCTTATTTACCTTTCCATGGACACCCGAAACAAACGAATACTGATTGTAGACGATGAAGAGGATCTTTGTGAAATTCTTCAGTACAATCTTGGAAATGACGGATACATTACAGAGGTGGCACATTCGGCAGAGGAAGCATTGAAGCTGCCTCTCCTCAGCTACGATTTGATACTCCTCGATGTAATGATGGGACCAATGTCGGGATTCAGGCTTGCCGACAAGGTCAGGAAAGATATGGCCGTAAATGTTCCGATAATTTTCCTTACTGCCAAGGATACGGAAAATGATATACTGACGGGTTTCAGCCTGGGAGCTGATGATTACATAGCAAAACCTTTTTCCATTAACGAATTGACTGCAAGGGTAAAGGCCGTGCTCAAGCGTGCCAGAAGCGACAGGGCGAAACAGGCTTCGATGATGAAGTTCGGGGATATCGAGCTGGACACTGTCAGGAAAAGACTGATAATCAACAATGAAAAGATTGAACTGACCAAAAAGGAATTCGAAATACTGAAGCTCCTGCTCGAAAACCCGACCAGGGTCTTTTCGAGGGATGAGATTCTGACGAACGTCTGGGGAAAAGATGTTATAGTTACCGAGAGAACGGTTGATGTAAATATTACCAGGTTAAGGACCAAGTTAGGATCGTATGGGCAGAATCTGAAGAACAAGACAGGTTACGGATATTATTTTGAGTTCTGACAATTCTGAAGCATGCCAGGGAAAAGAAATAAATTCAGAAACACGCTTCTGATCTTTTATTCGGCGGTCTTCCTTGTTATAGCCATGCTCATCATCGCTTATCTGTACAACAGGGAGAAGCAATACAAAGTGGCAACACTTAATGATGAGTTGCTGAATATTACCAGGATCACAGACAATTACATAAACATCAACTCGATTTACCGGTCGGGTAATTACGACCTTATCGATTCCCTTAACCGTCTTCTTCCGCACAGCAACTTAAGACTGACAGTAATCGGCAAATCCGGCGAAGTTCTCTACGACAGTTTTGTCGATGACTGGTCAAAAATGCAGAATCACCTTACCAGGAAAGAAATAGCAGAGTCGCTTGAAGCGGAATTTGGGACCGATATCAGGAAATCGGAAAGCACAGGTCAGAAATTCTATTACTATTCAAAGTTCTATGGCGATTATTTCATAAGATCAGCGCTGGTCTACGATGTCAGCATCTCCAGGTTCATGAGGGCAAACATGAGTTTTTTGCTTATCGCAATCGGATGTTTTATTGTGATCGGCGGCATACTGCTTCTTGTAACCAAAAGGTTTGGGGAGTCAGTAACCCGGCTGCAGGATTTCACATTCAGCCTTAAGAATGATGAGCCCTTTGTGTCGGACTTCCCGAAAAATGAGCTTGGGGAAATAGGATCGGAGATCCTGGCCATTTACAACAACCTTCTTGCAGCTAAAAACGAGCTGCTTATTGAAAAGGGCAAATTCTTCAATCATCTGAATGCATTGAATGAAGGTGTTGCAATTTTTTCGAATGAAAGGGATATCATCTTCAGCAATAATCACTTCATTCATCATATGAACCTGATTTCGGGAGACCTGAAGATCTTCTCCTCCAACTTCTTTGATATTACTGAATTTGCCCCGGCAAGTGATTTCATAGCCCAACATTCCGGCGCTGAAATAAATCCGGCCGATCTCCCCAAAATGGAGTATCAGATTGCAAGGGACGGAAGGTTCTTCAGCATCCAGTGTGTTATATTCCTGGATAAAAGTTTCGAGGTGATCCTGACCGATATAACCAGGCTCGGCAAGAGCAAGCTCATAAAGCAGCAGATGACATCGAACATTGCCCATGAGCTCAAAACGCCCGTCTCTTCGATAAAGGGCTATATTGAAACTCTTATTGCCGACCCGGAAATCGAGCCAAAGAAAAAGAATTACTTTCTCAAGAAAGCGCTTGCGCAGACAGACAGGCTGACCGGACTTATAAATGACATATCGGTGCTGAACAGGATTGAAGAAGCAGGAGCATCATTCACCCCTGAAAAGATCAGGTTAAAGAAGGTGATCCGGGAGGTACGCGACAATTTCAAATCGGCGATTGAAGCAAGGAACATGAAAGTTGAGATAGAAATTGACAACGAAGTTACTGTCAAAGGCAATAAGTCGCTTATAACGTCGGTCTTTCAGAATCTTATAGAGAATGCTATCAATTATGCCGGCGACAATACAACGATAAGGATTCTGATTTACAACGAAGACAAGAGGTACTACCATTTTTCCTTCTCCGATGATGGAGTAGGAATTCCGCAGGAACACATAAGCCGGGTTTTTGAGCGGTTTTACAGGGTTGATTCAGGCAGGTCGAGAAAGAGCGGGGGAACCGGTCTGGGCCTGGCTATCGTCAAAAATGCGATATTGCTACACAGGGGGGACATAATTGTACGCAACCGCGCCGGCGGTGGAACCGAATTCCTGTTCTCCCTTCCGAAATAACCCCTAAATCCCTGCCCGCGCTGTCGCTTCGGCAGACAGGTCCCAGGGGGGACTTGAAATCTGCAACTGTCGAATGATATTCTCCCCAAACTCAGGAGGCTTTTATAACAATGGTTCTGACCGATTCCGAAATTTCCCGGATCTGGGCTATGCATTCCAGGAAAATCTCAATGGTCTTCTTCCTTAACGACAGGTGGATAATATCACCTTTAGCTGATGCAAACAGGCCGTTAACACCTTCATAGAATATTTCCTCAGCCTGTTTCTCAAGCCGGCTGATGGACCTGCAGGTTTCCGTTATCTTCTTCTTCGTGTTATTGATGTCTTTCAGGCTTAAAAGGATCGAAGCAACCTCATCTGCTGAAAGTGAGATTATCTCAGCAAGTTCCTGATAAACGGGAATGATCCCGGGGCTTTTCACCATTCCTGTCATTTTCCCGATTTCAGTGATTTGATGGAGCAGCTCATTTATCCTGTTGACAAGCCTGTTTATATCCTCCCTGTCGAACGGAATTATGAGCAATTTATCGAGAATCAAATATATTTCGCCGGCTATTTTGTCTCCTTTTGCCTCAAGCTTCCCTAATTCAGTGATTATAGCTTCCTTTTCCCCCTGGTTCGTGGTATTCATCAGAATCTTCAGTTTGAGGCCTGCGGATTTAAGGTTGTCCGCACTTTTCTCAAACACCGGGAACAGTGCATGGTATTTAGGGGTGAAAACTTTGAGAATACTATCTTTGGTCATTGTATGATATTTTAGAACTAACTGATTCAATGTGCCTTAACTTTGTGCTCATTGAATTAAGCCGATGAAGTAAAAGTACTTCTGCTTTCTGTAATAATGGCCGTATAATGGACAAAAGATTGTTACATTTTGGTTACAAAAAACCTCAAAACCGCGGCAGCGGCTACACCAACTAACCCTGCCAGCGGCTAAACGAAAAAACCGCAG
>DIWB01000013.1:19787-104665 GCA_002428385.1 Bacteroidales bacterium UBA6117 | reverse complement strand
CACAAGATCCTAAGTCTTGCTCGGCTACCAATTACGACACATCCGCGGAAAAATCCCCGCAAAAGTAGATAAAATAATTGTTATTACAAACGGTGAGTGTTACTTGCGGAGTTCGAAGTTTTTGCCAAGGTAAACTTTTCTCACATGTTCATCCTCGGCAAGCTGGGCGGAGGTTCCCGACATAAGGATGCGGCCTTCGAAAAGCAGGTAGGCCCGGTCGGTTATTGCCAGCGTCTCGTGTACGTTGTGGTCGGTTATTACTATTCCGATATTCTTGTCCTTCAGCTTTGAGACGATGTCCTGGATATCTTCAACAGCTATCGGATCGACACCTGCAAATGGTTCATCGAGCAGGATGAATTTCGGCTTCAGGGCGAGAGCCCTGGCTATCTCGGTACGTCTCCTTTCACCGCCTGAGAGCTGGATCCCCTTGCTCTTTCTTATCCTCTGGAGGCCGAATTCATTGAGAAGGGTTTCAAGCCTTTCAGCCTGATCGGCCTTTGGAAGTCCCGACATCTCCAGCACTGCCTTTATATTGTCCTCTACCGACAGGTTACGGAAAACAGAGGGTTCCTGGGCAAGATAACCTATGCCCTTGCGTGCTCTTTTGTAAACGGGAAGGGCTGTAATATTCTCTCCCTCAAGATAAATGTTTCCTTCCCTCGGCCTGATAAGCCCTACAATCATATAAAAGGAGGTTGTCTTACCGGCGCCGTTGGGTCCAAGCAGTCCGACAATCTCGCCCTGTTCAACCTCAATTGAGACATGGTCAACAACAGTCCGGTTTCGGTACTTCTTTACAAGATTTTCGGTGTATAGCTTCATCCCTTGATTATATTACAGGATTTTCAGGAAGCCTCTTCTTTCATGAACTCTTTGTGCTTCATCTCCTTCTGCTTAACTACGCGCTTCGCGATGATGATCCCCACTTCATACAGGATCAGCAGCGGGATACATACAAGCATCTGGGAAAATACATCGGGCGGGGTTATTATTGCCGCGACAACAACAATGATAAGGATCGCGTGCTTTCTGTATTTTTTCAGAAATTCCGGAGTTATCAGCCCCACCTTTGTAAGGAAAAATGTTATAACCGGAAGCTCAAAAATCAGACCTGTGGCAAGACAGATAGAGGTTATGGTTCCTATGTATGACCTGATGTTGATCTGGTTCACCACTTCGGGGCTGACCTCATATGTGGTAAGGAAATGGATTGACAGGGGAGCAAGCGCATAGTATCCGAAAAGAACACCTGTAAAGAAAAGCAGGGAAGTGACAAGAACACCGCCTTTGGCTACCTGCTGCTCGTTGTTGTGAAGGGCCGGCCTGAAGAACTTCCAGAATTCATATAACACGTACGGAAATGCAAGGATGAGTCCGGCGACCAGTGCAACGGTGATATGGGTGGTTATCTGACCGGCCATTTTGATACTTATAAGGTTGGCCGGATTTGAGTTGATGCATAAGGCTTTGATATTCACTGCATCACTCAACCTGCAGAGAAGGCGGTTGGTAAAGAAATCAGGACTTCTGGGAGCAAGTATGATGCTGTCAAAGATCACATTCTTGAACATGAAGGCGATTATCATTAACACGAATATGGCAACGACGGATCTTATTAAGTGCCACCTCAGTTCCTCAAGATGCTCCAGAAACGACATCTCTCCCTCGTTATTCTTTCTTGTCTTTTTTTCCGTGGCCATATTTTTTCCGGAGGTTGGTATGGATTTTCAGGCTGTAAAGATGATAAATCTTATTTTGCAAAACAAAACAAATTAAATTTAGTGAAAACCGGAAGCAGAAATCTGATTCAATTCATTTTTGTTAATTATGCCTGAAATATTCGGTTTGAATAATAAAATATTTAACTTTATATACTAGTGAGTGGAGAACTTTATAAAAAGATAAATAATCATCAGAGAGGAACAAGATGACGAATGGAGCAACAATACATGATTATTTGAAGAAGTACTTTGGATTTGATACGTTCAAGGGTAATCAGGAACCTATAATCAACAGCATACTTGACGGGCGCGACACTTTTGTGCTCATGCCCACGGGGGGCGGAAAATCACTCTGCTACCAGCTGCCGGCCGTTATGAAGTCGGGCACAGCCATAGTTATTTCGCCGCTGATAGCGCTGATGAAGAACCAGGTAGATGCCATGCGCAACTTCAGCACCGACGACGAAGTAGCCCATTTCCTTAATTCATCCCTTACTAAAACAGAAAGTGCAAGGGTGAAGAAAGATGTGCTCTCGGGGAAAACAAAACTGCTTTACGTTGCCCCGGAATCCCTTACCAAGGAGGAGAATATCGAATTTCTAAGGAATATCGACATCTCTTTCTACGCGGTTGATGAAGCACACTGCATCTCGGAGTGGGGCCACGATTTTCGCCCGGAATACCGGAGGATAAGGCCGATAATCGATACGATAGGCCGGTCGCCGATCATTGCCCTGACCGCCACTGCCACCCCCAAGGTCCAGCATGATATCCAGAAAAACCTCGGGATTCTTGATGCAGACGAATTCAAGTCATCCTTCAACAGGCCAAACCTGTACTACGAGGTGAAATCAAAACAGGACGTTACCAGGGAGATAATAAAATACATAAAGAACAACCCGGGTAAATCGGGCATAATTTACTGCCTCAGCAGGAAAAAGGTGGAGGAGCTTGCTGAAAATCTTAAGGTTAACGGAATAAAAGCGCTTCCCTATCACGCCGGGATGGATTCAGCGACACGGACTGCCAACCAGGATAAATTCCTGATGGAGGAAGCCGATATCATTGTTGCCACAATCGCATTCGGAATGGGTATCGATAAGCCCGACGTCCGTTTTGTCATCCATTATGATATTCCAAAAAGCCTCGAGGGTTACTACCAGGAAACAGGAAGGGCAGGCCGCGACGGGGGAGAGGGTAACTGCATAGCCTACTACAGCTATAATGATATTCTGAAACTCGAGAAATTCATGCAGGGAAAACCTATCGCCGAACAGGAAATAGGTAAGCAGCTGCTGCTCGAAACAGTCTCCTATGCCGAATCATCGGTGTGCAGACGTAAACTGCTTCTTCATTATTTCGGGGAGGAATACCCTGCCGAAAACTGCGAAGCCTGCGATAACTGCCTCCACCCCAAAGCCCAGTTCGAGGGTAGCGAGGCTGTTGTAAATGTTCTCGAAACAGTACTGGCAGTAAAGGAAAAATTCAAAGCCGACCATGTCTCAAATATCCTCGCAGGTAAAGTAACCTCTGCCATAAAGTCGTATAAGCATCATAAGCTCGAAATGTTCGGGATCGGAGAGGAAAAGGACGAGAAATACTGGAATATGGTGATAAGACAGGCCCTGATAGCACGATTTCTTACAAAGGATATCGAGAACTACGGACTGCTCAAAATCACCGAAAAGGGGATGAGCTTCCTTGAAAAACCTTATTCATTCATGCTCGCCGAAGACCACGACTATGCCGATACCAGTGATGAGGAAAATGCATTCGGAGCGAAGACTGCCGCCGTTGATGAAGAGCTTTTCAGCATTCTCAAGGATCTCCGCAAGAAGATTTCAAAACTGAAAAATGTTCCTCCCTTCGTCATTTTCCAGGATCCCTCACTCGAGGATATGGCAATACAGTACCCCGTTAACCTTGATGAACTTCAGAATATTTCGGGAGTAGGCGCCGGAAAAGCCCAGAGATACGGCAGTGAATTCGTAGAACTGATAAAGAAATACGTAGAAGAGAAAGAGATCATCCGGCCGCTCGATATGGTCGTGAAATCGGTTGTCAATAAGTCCGGAATCAAGGTTTACATAATCCAGAGTATCGACATGAAACGCCCCCTGGAGGATATTGCTGAAGCAAAGGGACTGGAAATGAATGAACTGATCTCTGAGATTGAAGCCATTGTTAATTACGGAACAAGGATAAACCTCGACTACTATATTAATATGGTAATAGACGAGGAACGCCAGCACGATATATTTTCATATTTCAGGGAAGAAGCCGAGTCCGACTCTCTTGAGGAAGCAATCGCTGAGCTTGGCAGCGAGTTCGAAGAGGAGGAGATCAGGCTGATGAGGATCAAGTTCCTGTCGGAAATGGGCAACTAACCCTGCCAGACCGACCTGCCCCGGAACGAAAAGGGCAAAACTGAAATCACATACAGGGGATAAACAAGCTGGGATGGAAAAAACCATCTCAGAAGTTCCCTTTTGCCATACCTGCCTGTGGTGTTGTGAAGAATAAGGAAATCAGGAACCGATTTAAGAAGAGTGCAGACGGCAAAGACCGTAAAAAATCCGGGATTGATGAATCCACAAAGAAATAAGAGAACCTGGACCAGAATTGTAACAAATGTTACAATTCCAAGCTGCCTTGTATAGCGATCACTATAGTAACCCGCCTTGGATATCCACCTTCCCCTCTGACGGAGGAAAGATATAAGATTGAGGGAGCCCCGTGTAGCTGCTGCTGCATCCGCTGATTCCAGCCACAAGATTCCCGGTCCGTCTTCCGATTTCAGACTGTGAAGCAAAAAAACATCCTCTCCCGATACAAGTTCATCATGAAGACGGCCGGCATTTCTCAGCCAGACTTCCTTTGCTATTCCCAGGTTTGCCCCGTTGCACATGACGGGATCTCCCAATGCTGCCGTTCCGGCAGTTATACCCTGAAGACTCAGGAACTCGAGTTCCTGAAACCTGTTGAAGAAACCCCTTCCTGCATTTATAACTACCGGATTGATAGTCATCACAGGATGTTTCTCTTCAGCGAAGGAGGCAATTGTCTTGAGCCACTTACTTCCAACCCTGCAATCTGCATCGGTAGTAACTGCAAACGATCCTGCCGATGCTTCAACGCCGGTCCTTACCGCCTGCTTCTTTCCCTTCCCGCTGTTGCTGATCACCCTTAAGTTATTTATTCCCTTGAACGATCGTGCAGTTTCGGCAGTTGTGTCGGTTGAGTTGTCATCAACAACGATGACTTCGTAAAGATCCTGGTTATATTCCTGAACTGAGATATCTGCGAGCAGACAGGGAAGATACTTTTCCTCGTTATGACAGGCGATGATCACCGACACAAACAGGCAGGGGCTTTTTCCGATTCTGAAAGCCTTAATGCCGGAGAGGGCCTTCCATATCCTTATAATATGGTAAAGGTACGGGATCAGTATTATCAGGGAAAGCCATTCCATTTCTGCTCCGCGTGTTTCTATTTGTATTCATCCCAGCTCTTTATCTTCAGGTCTTCCTCACTCATCCTGCAAAAGGCAAGTATAAACGCGCTGGCAAGTCGTGCATTTGTGAGAAGCGGCACATTGAAATCGACGGCGTTTCGTCGTATTGAGTAATCATTGTTAAGCTCGGTGGCCGAAAGGTCCTTGGGGATGTTTACAACCAGGTCGACTTCCCTGCTTCTTATCAGCTCGATTGTGTTGGGCGATTTGTCTTCATCGGGCCAGTATGCCACCTCGGCCTCAATCGCGGCATTTGTGAGGAACTCGCAGGTTCCCCTGGTTGCATACAGCTTATGTCCTTTTTCGCGGAGTGCCCTTGCACTGTTCAGCAGTTCAACTTTCGACCTTGCTGGTCCGGTTGAAAGCAGTATGCTCTTTTTTGGAACCCTGTATCCCACCGAAAACATGGCTTTAAGGATTGCCTCATAGAAGCCTTCGCCTATGCAGCCCACTTCTCCCGTTGAAGCCATGTCGACTCCCAGAACCGGATCGGCCTTGGCAAGCCGCGAAAAACTGAACTGTGGCGCCTTGACTCCCACATAATCCAGTTCAAACACCGATTTGTGAGGCTTTTCGACAGGTATGCCCAGCATAACCTTTGTGGCAAGTTCGATCAGGTTCGTCCTGAGTACCTTCGAGACGAACGGCATGCTGCGGCTTGCCCTGAGGTTGCACTCTATAACTTTTATGTCGTTGTCCCTGGCAAGGAACTGAATATTGAAAGGTCCGGTAATGTTAAGCTCCTTCGATATCTGCCTTGAGATCCGCTTTATCCTTCTGACAGTCTCGAAATAGATTTTCTGTGCAGGAAAGACCATTGTGGCATCACCCGAATGAACACCTGCAAATTCCACGTGCTCGCTTATTGCATAGGCCATAATTTCACCTTCGCGTGCAACAGCATCGATTTCAATCTCCTTGGCGTTTTCTATAAACTCCGAGACCACAACAGGATATTGCTTTGATATCCTCGTGGCCAGATCGAGATAGTGAACAAGCTCATTCTTGTTGGAGACCACATTCATTGCAGCGCCTGAAAGAACGTATGAAGGCCTTATAAGGACGGGAAAGCCTATCCTGTCGATGAATTCAAAGATGTCGCCGGTCGACGAAAGCTCCTGCCATCGGGGCTGATCAACAGACAGCATGTCGCACATCGACGAGAAAAGGTGGCGGTTTTCAGCCCTGTCGATCGATTGGGGAGAAGTTCCCAAAACCTGAATATCAAGTTGATGCAGACGCATTGCCAGATTGTTGGGAATCTGTCCGCCCATCGAAACGATCACCCCTCCGGGCGCTTCAAGGTCGACGATGTCGAGAACCCTTTCAAAGGTCAGCTCATCGAAGTAAAGCCTGTCGCAAGTGTCATAGTCGGTGCTGACAGTCTCCGGATTGTAGTTTATCATGACCGATCTCAGACCCTCTTTCCTGATTGTATCGGCAGCATTCACAGAACACCAGTCGAACTCCACGCTCGACCCTATGCGGTATGCCCCCGAACCGAGAACAATTATCGATTTCCCGTCTCTGTCAAATGGTATATCGTGCTCACAGCCGGCATAGGTAAGATACAGGTAATTGGTTACTGCCGGATATTCCGCTGCCAGGGTATCGATCTGTTTTACATAGGGTACAATGCCCAGCTTCTTACGGTGTTCGCGAACCCTGAGAAGATCGCGGTGGATCGCTGACGTGCCTGACTTAAGGACATGCCTGGCTATCTGAAAGTCGCTGAAGCCAAAAATCTTGGATTGAATTAAAAGTTCTGAGGGCAACGATTCGAGGGAAGAATGACTGCAGAGTTCTTCTTTTACCGAGATTATATTTTTCAGTTTGAACAGGAACCAAAGGTCAATTTTTGTAAGCTCATGTATCCTTTCAACAGAGATTCCTTTCTCAAGAGCCTCGGCAATTACAAAGATCCTCATGTCGGTCGGTTCGGCCAGCTCTTTTTCGAGATTATCAAAGCCCAGCTTGAGGTTGCCGGTGAAACCATGCATCCCCTGACCTATCATCCTCAGGGCTTTCTGTATCACCTCCTCGAACGACCTCCCTATCGCCATTACTTCTCCGACGCTTTTCATGCTGCTCCCGATGAGATGGGATACCCCCTTGAACTTGTTGAGGTCCCACCGCGGCACCTTGCAGACTATATAATCTAGAGCAGGTTCGAAACAGGCGCTTGTCTTTCCTGTAACATTGTTCTTGAGCTCATGCAGTCCGTAACCCAGCCCGAGCTTAGCTGCAATAAAAGCCAGCGGATAACCTGTTGCCTTTGAAGCGAGGGCGCTGGAGCGCGAAAGACGGGCATTGACTTCAATAACCCTGTAATCCTCCGATTCGGGCGAGAGTGCATACTGAACATTGCATTCGCCCACTATTCCTATGTGACGGATAATTTTTATGGAGAGTTCCCTCAGTTTGTGAAACTCACTGTTTGTAAGTGTCTGCGATGGAGCAACCACTATGCTCTCGCCGGTGTGAATACCCAGGGGATCGAAGTTTTCCATGTTGCACACGGTGATGCAATTGTCGAACCTGTCCCTTACCACCTCATACTCCACTTCCTTCCATCCTTTCAGCGATTCCTCTATGAGGATCTGGCCGGAATAGGAGAATGCCTTTGATGCAAGCGCCCGCAATTCATCATTATTGGACGCAAAACCGCTTCCCTGACCGCCAAGCGTGAAAGCCGCCCTTATGATAACCGGGAATCCCAGCTTCCCTGCTGCTTCAACGGCTTCCTCAATGCTCCCGGTAGCTATGCTTTTCGGTGTAAGGATACCGATCTCGTCAAGCTTTCTCACGAAAAGCTCCCTGTCCTCAGTGTCGATTATTGCTTCGACCGGAGTGCCCAGCACTTTAACATTGTACTTCTCAAACACTCCCCTCCTGTACAACCCGGTCCCGCAGTTCAGTGCAGTCTGCCCCCCGAACGAAAGCAGTATCCCGTCGGGAGCCTCCCTTTCAATAATCTTCTCGACAAAATAAGGAGTCACAGGCAGAAAATAGATTTTCGAGGCAAGCTCTTCTGAAGTCTGGACTGTTGCGATGTTGGGATTTATCAGGATCGTCTCGATACCCTCTTCCTTCAAAGCCTTGAGGGCCTGGGAACCGGAATAGTCAAACTCTCCGGCTTCTCCTATCTTGAGCGCTCCTGATCCAAGGATGACCACCTTCTTTATATCATCTCTCATCTGCACATTTTAGGCAACAAAAATATAACAAATTTCCAAATATGACCTCCGAATAAAAAATATGTATATATTTGCAAAAAAAATGCATAAATATGCAGAAGGCCTTAAGACTCCTGGCAATAGAAAAGATAATAACGGGGGAGAATATCACCTCCCAGGAGGCCTTGCTCAGGAAACTGAAAGGTAACGGGATTATCTGCACTCAGGCAACATTGTCGCGCGACCTGCGGCAGCTGGGTGTCAGCAGGATACCCGACGGGGAAGGCAGCTACAGGTATTCACTTACCAGCCCGGACTCCTCTTCTGCCGAACCTGGTTCCGTGATGAACATGTTATCGGTTGTCCGCGGGATTGTCGAGGCAAAGGGCCTGATGGTGATCCGCACAATCCCCGGACATGCAAATGCCACTGCATATTTCATTGATAATTCACGCAGGTATGAAATTGCCGGAACGATAGCAGGCGATGATACAATTCTGTTGATACCGAGAAACGGCATCAGTCTGAAACAGGTTCATAACTGCCTTGAGATTATAATGCCGGGGCTCCACGGCCATATCCGACCGCGAAGCCCGGAAGTCAATCCCGGAAGAAAATTCAATACTTAAATCAAAGTACCTAATATAAACAGAACGATGAAAGAGAAAGTTGTGCTTGCATACAGCGGCGGCCTGGATACTTCGGTTATCCTGAAGTGGCTGATAGAGAAGGATTATGAGGTTATTGCATTTGTTGCCGACGTGGGGCAGGCTGATAATTTTGAGGAATGCAGGAAGAAGGCCCTTCTACTGGGCGCTTCAAAGGTAATAATAGCCGACCTGAAGAAGGAATTTGTTGAGAACTACGTTTTTAAGGCAATAATGGGAAATGCTGTCTATGAGGGCAGGTACCTCCTGGGCACGGCTCTTGCAAGGCCCCTGATTGCAATGAAGCAGATTGAAGCTGCTGTTAGCGAAGGTGCAAATTGCGTGGCACACGGCGCCACAGGAAAAGGAAATGACCAGGTCAGATTTGAACTTTGCTATTATGCCCTTAAGCCGGATATAAAAGTGATAGCTCCCTGGAAAGACAGGGAATTCCTTGAAAGGTTCAAGGGCAGGACTGATCTCCTGAAATATGCTGCTGAGAAGAACATTCCCGTAAAAGCCAGTATCGACAAGCCCTACAGCGAGGATGACAACCTGATGCATATCAGCCACGAGGCTGGTATTCTCGAGGATCCCATGTATACTGCCCGGAAAAGTATTCTCGAAAAAATGGTGATGCCGCAGGATGCCCCCGACAAGGAGACCAGGCTGGCAATCCATTTTAAGAACGGTGTTCCGGTAAAGCTTATAAATAAGGAGGACGGTACCATAAAGGAAGACGCTTACCAGATGTATGTGTATCTGAATGAGCTTGCCGGTAAAAACGGAATCGGCCTGCTCGACATGGTCGAAAACCGCTTTGTAGGCATTAAGTCGAGAGGTGTATATGAGACTCCGGCAGCAACCGTGCTGCACATTGCACACATGGATCTGGAAGGGGTGGCCATGGACCGGGAGGTGATGAGACTGAGGAATATGCTTACCCCAAAGTTCTCGGAACTGATCTATTACGGATTCTGGTTCAGCCCCGAAATGGATTTTCTCATGGCTGCAATCGAGAAGAGCCAGGAACTGATTGACGGAAGCGTTCATCTCTGTCTGTACAAGGGCAACGTTATAATCGAAGGTAGAGAATCCCCCTCATCACTTTACAATAAGGAGCTCTCGAGCATGGATATCGAAGGAGGCTTTGACCAGACCGACAGCAAGGGATTCATAAGGATCAATGCGATAAGGCTTATGGCTCACCGCGCTATTATTGAAGCATGCAAAAAACGCTGATTTAGGAATATGTTCACCGTGTTAATTACCTGATAAAGATGAAACTCTGGAAAAAAGACGCAGTTCCCGATCCAAGGGTGATAGAATTCACCTCGGCTGGCGACAGGACTGCGGATCTGCGTCTTGCTGAATGGGATATTGCCGGATCGATGGCTCACGCGATAATGCTTGCGAAAACAGGCCTGATTACAACGGCAGAAAAGGATGAACTTCTGAAGGGATTTGCGGCACTTTACGAAAAGGCCGTGAAAGGAGATCTTATAATTGAGGAGGGAGTTGAGGATATACATTCTCAGGTCGAAAAAGAGCTTACCGATTTAATCGGTGATACCGGTAAAAAGATACATACCGGCCGGTCGAGGAACGACCAGGTGCTTGTCGATCTGAGGCTTTGGACTCGTAACGCGATCGATTCCCTTGCCGCTGATCTTGAGAGGTTGTTCAACAAACTTCAGGAGCTCAGCGAACAGCACAAGGATAAGCTGATCCCGGGTTATACCCATATGCAGCCGGCAATGGTGTCTTCATTCGGACTCTGGTTCGGCTCCTGGGCAGAGTCGCTTGCTGACGACCTCCTGATCCTCGGATCGGCCCGGGCTGTTATTGACCGCAATCCGCTCGGAACCGGAGCGGGTTACGGGACATCGCTGCCCCTCGACAGAAGTCTCACAACAGAACTTCTTGATTTTGGCGGCCTGCTTTACAACTCCGCCTATGCCAGCCTGAGCCGCGGAAAGGCAGAGCTTGCAGTCGCTTCAGCAATTGCTTCGGCGGCTCAGACCCTTGCAAGGTTTTCTGCAGAAGTTTGTCTGTTTATGACGGCAGAGTTCCGGTTTATTGATTTCCCCGACGAATTCATAACCGGATCGAGCATAATGCCCCAGAAGAGAAATCCTGATGCCTTCGAACTGATCAGGGGCAGAACGCATATACTGCAGTCGCTCCCCGGTCAGGTTTCATTGCTTGTCACAGGTCTGCCATCGGGATACAACAGGGATCTTCAGTTACTGAAGCAAATGATATTCAATGCTTTCGCTGAGCTTAAAGAATGTATTGCCATGGCCGTCGTGATGCTTGAAAACATCAGGGTAAATGACAACGTTGCCGGTAATCCTCTTTATAATCCGATTTACAGCACCGAGGAAGCCAACCGGCTTGTCAGGGAGGGTGTCCCTTTCCGTGATGCCTATAAAGCGGTTTCATCCATGATAGGGAAGAAGGTATTCGAGGTTACATCCCTGTCTGAATATGTCCATGAAGGCAGTATCGGGAATCTCTGCAACGATGAGGTGAGGAAGTTGTTCAGGGAAAGGATGAAATGCTTCAACTCTTTACCATCAGGAGAACTGATTGCCGGGATGCTGAAAAATAAATAGACCGTGGATTCTGGCCGCCGGACCAATAAAGCTGCAGATTGCCCTGCTGAAAGTTCTATGATTTAGCGAGCCGGATGTTTTCAATGAATTCATCAAACAGGAAATCGGTATCGGTCGGTCCGCCGGAAGCCTCAGGATGGAACTGGGTTGAGAAGAACGGTCTTGTCCTGTGACGCATGCCTTCATTGGTGTTGTCGTTCAGATTGATAAAGAGGGGTTCCCATTCGGCCGGAAGGGTTTCATTATTGACGGCATACCCGTGATTCTGTGAAGTGATGCAGGCTTTGTCCGTGCCTGCTTTGATAACCGGCTGGTTGTGACTTCTGTGTCCGTATTTAAGCTTGTAGGTATCGGCTCCCGATGCCAGCGCCATCAACTGGTTGCCAAGACAAATCCCGAAGATGGGCTTTGTATCTGAAAATGATTCTTTTATGTGCTCAATCGTTATGGAGCACATTTTGGGATCGCCAGGACCGTTTGTAAGGAACAGCCCGTCGTATTCTTCCCTGCTGTAATCATAATCCCATGGCACTCTTATAATTGTAGTATCCCTCTTAAGCAGATTCCTTATTATATTATACTTGACTCCGCAGTCGACAAGCATTATCCTGTATTTTCCCGTTCCATATCTTTTGATCTCCCTGGTACTGACCCCGGCAACAAGGTTGGTCCTGTTGGGATCGTAGAAATCTGTCACTGAACCTTCAGGTTCCAGTTTCCCAAGCATCACTCCTTTTTCACGTATCCTTTTTGTAAGCGCCCTGGTGTCGATGCCATAAACCCCGGGAATATTGTTCCGTCCAAGCCATTCACCCAGGCTCTCGCTTGCATTCCAGTGACTGTATTCCGATGAGTAATCCGACACAATCAGCCCCGAGATATGGATTGAGGAGGATTCATAGAAACTATACAGGTTGTTCTCCTCACTCAATGCCGGCGCACCATAATTGCCGACAAGCGGATATGTCAGGCAAAGTATCTGCCCTTTGTACGAAGGATCGGTGAGGCTTTCCGGATAGCCTGTCATGGCTGTGTTGAAGACAACTTCACCCGCTGCCGGAACAGGAGCCCCGAACGACCATCCATTATAAATGGTGCCATCCTCGAGAGTGAGTTTTATTCTAATTCTGCTATTCATCTGATTTATTATTATCTAACTGATTCAACTGCCTTGCGTATCTGCTCCATCGCCTTCATTATCCTGTTCCGGGTGGTTCCCAGGTTCATTCTCATGAAACCTTCTCCACCTGGTCCGAAGGATGAGCCTTCATTCAGTCCCACCCCTGCCTTGCTGACGAAAAACTCATTCAGCTCCTTACCTGTCATGCCAAGTTTCCTGCAATCGAGCCATATCATGTATGTGGCCTCCGGCCGGGCAGGTATGATTTCGGGTATGAATTCCCTGCAGTAGTCCATCACACAACTGACATTACCTTCTATATATTCCAGAAGGCTGGAAAGCCATTCCCGGCCTTCCGAATATGCGGCTATTGACGATACTGTACCAAAGATATTCCCGTTGCCGATATGAAGATGATCTATCTTCGACTTGAAATATTTCCTGAGTACCGGATTCGAAATGACCACGGCAGATGTAGAAAGACCTGCCACGTTGAATGTCTTGCTGGGAGCAANNTGTAACCGGGCAGGACAAGGTCGCAATGGATCTCGTCCGACAGGATCAGGGTATGGTTCTCAATGCATATTGCAGCCAGTTCCCTTAGTTCTTCAGGATCCCACGATCTTCCGACAGGGTTATGGGGATTGGAAATGATAATCATCCTTGTATCCGGGGTGATAATTCTGCGGAGCGAATCAAGGTCCATCCTCCACTTGCCTTCGCTGAACACAAGCTGGTTGAGGATAAGGTTCCGGCCGTGATTCTCGACGGCATCAAAGAATGGAGTGTAAACCGGAGGCTGGATGACAATTGAGTCGCCCGGACGGGTGTAGGCAAGTGTACACAGGTTAAGTGCAGGCACTATTCCCGGACAGAAACAGATCCATTCCTCGTTTACCTCCCAGTCATGCATGGTCCGAAGCCATTCCGCTATTGAGGTAAAATATTCACGGGGATGAAAAGTGTAACCCATCACCTCATGGCTGAGCCTTTCCCTGAGAGCTTTTATTATGAAATCCGGAGTCCTGAAATCCATGTCAGCAACCCACATCGGAATGACATCCGCAGATCCGAAAACAGCCTTCCTGAGGTCAAACTTCACGCAGTTCGTCCTTTCCCTTGCGACCTCTTCATCAAAATTCCAATTCATCTGAAATGAATATGTTTCAGGGGCTCAAAGATAATTAAAATAGCCATTCCCCGTCTGTTCATATCACCTTGTATCTGATTCAGGAAACGGGGATCAGCATTAAAAACACTACCCCGGTGATCGAATGATGTATAAGTGAATGAATTTGTAAAATAGATGTAAGCGGTAGGCGTATTTTAATAATATTTATTATTTTTATGATCTCTTTCAGAGTAGATTTTAACTTAAACCTATCACAATGAAAAAGGCTATAGCTGTACTCATTATCCCAATCCTGATCTTGTCCTTCAGTGGACTCAATTCATGTAAAAACAAGGCAGAAAGAGCAAAAACCAGCGAAAAGGACCTGGAACTCGAACAGGTTCAGACCCTGGAAAAGGAAATTGAGAAAAATGTTTACCCGCTGCCGACTTCAGCTGAAGTAATCAAAATGCTTTCAGAGCTTGAAGTCGGATATATTATGGGTATAACAAACCCTGTCGCCAATGCCAGGAAGTACCTTACCAGTTCCGGAAAGGCGATCAATATGGGAGTATTCGGCGCCGACCTGAGCTATGGCACCCTGTACAATATCCAACAGGAGGTACTTAATTACCTCGATGCAATCAGGGGGTTGGCCAATGATCTGAATATGTCGCAGATATATGATGAGACACTTTATGACAGGATCCGTCAGAACCAGGATAAAAAGGAAGAGCTTGTCAATATCCTCACGGAAGCTTTTGACAAGACATATGCCTATCTGAGCGAGAATGATCAGCAGGGTCTTGCCCTTCTTGTAGTGGGAGGAGCCTGGGTTGAAGGCATGTACCTTACAACACACGTATCGGAAGCAGCATACCAGGTGGCAGGCATTTCAAAGGTTCTCATTGAACAAAAGGAATCGTTCGACCTGTTCATCGAAATCACCGAGCCGTATCTGACCGACCAGGATGTAAAGGAATTCGTCGAAAGGCTGGAACCTGTCAGAAAAGTTTATGAAGGTCTGACTACAAGCCTTACCAATCAGAATATCATCGACATAACCAAAGCTATAGAGACAATCAGAGGTCAAATTATATAATAGTTCTTGTATACCATAATGACCGCAAATGGATTCATTTTGCGGTCTTTTTTTGATATTAGTTTTTTATGAGGGAATCTGTACTCCTGGCTCTGATACATATCTTTGCCATTGTATCCACCGTCAATCCGGGAGGAATCTCCTCCAGGGGCAAAAAGATACTGCGAAGTTACCTCAGGAGATACCTTAACAGGGAACTGGAAGAAGAGTATTATTCACTTTTTGAAAACAACCTCGAGTTTTATTCAAATGAACTCAAAACCGTCGATAAGACCGAATTGTCCGATGAGGACTCCCTGATAACATTCCAGATTACAAATATCTGCCGTCAGATAAAGAAGGGTTTATTCCTTGAGGAAAGGATGGTTGTATTCCTTCAGCTCCTGGAATTCGCGTTCGAGGATGGAACCATTTCCGAACAGGAAAAAACAATTGTCGATATTGTCGCGCGTACCTTCAATATTTCAAAAAAGGAATACGAGAATGCAATGGCTTTCATGATAGGCAGGACTTACGATGAAGTAACTCCCGACTGCATTCTTGTAATCGAAAATGAAAACCCGGTTTACTGGGCAGCCGATTCCTTTAAAAACTACGATAAATGGAGGCACATCAGGATTAAGGGATTCAGGGGGCATATGTTTTTCCTGCATATCGAAAGTACCGGATCGCTTATCTTCACTTACGACGGATCACTGGCCCTTTACTTCAAGGGAAGGGATATTATAGCCTGCCGGCCCTATTTGCTGGAAAGAGGCGTGAACATAAAAGGCCAGGGGATTGAACCGATTTACTTTTCAAGGATATTCAAGAAATTCGTTTCCAGGAAATTTCCTGAGAAAATAATTTTTGAGGGAAAGGATATTGAATTCGCGTTCAAGAACTCCGACAACGGCATAAGAAAAATGAATTTCCACATCGAGTCGGGTAACCTTGTCGGACTCATGGGAGGCAGCGGGGTCGGAAAGACGACTATGCTGAATCTCCTTCACGGGAAAACAATACCTACCTCAGGGAATATCCTCATCAACGGATATGATCTTAGCACCGAATCGGAAAATCTTTCCGGACTTATCGGCTTCGTCCCCCAGGACGATATGCTGATCGAAGAGCTGACAGTTTACCAGAATATGTATTTCAACGCCAGACTGTGTTTCGGCGACTACAACGAGGAACAACTTAACAAGACAGTCGACAAAGTCCTTTCTGACCTTGACCTTATGGAAATAAGGGATCTTCAGGTGGGGGACATAATGAACAAGAAGGTGAGCGGAGGCCAGCGCAAAAGGTTGAACATCGGGCTTGAACTGATGAGGGAACCCGGCGTGCTGTTCGTTGACGAGCCTACTTCTGGGCTGTCTTCCTTCGACTCCGGAAAAGTAATGACTCTGCTGAAAAACCAGGCCCTTTCCGGGAAACTGGTATTCACAATCATTCATCAGCCGTCATCCGATATCCTCAAGATGTTCGACAGGCTCTGGATACTCGACAAGGGCGGCTATATGATTTACGACGGCGATCCGGTTGAAGCCCTTGTGTATTTCAAGACTGAGACATCACAGGCCAATGCTGCCGAAAGCGAATGCCCGAATTGTGGAAATATCGATACCGAGAGTATCCTTCAGATCGTGGAGGTAAAGGTGATCGACAATGCCGGGTTTGCAGGAAAAGAACGGCAGGTAAGTCCGAAAGACTGGTATGAGAAATACAAAAAGAAGATGATGCCGGTACTGAAGGAAATTCCTCCCAAAACCACCCTTCCGCAAAGCAACTTCAAGATCCCGAAAAAACGGGAACAGGCAAAGACTTTCATCAAGAGAAACATAACAAGAAAACGGGCCGACAAACAATACATGACGATCAACCTGCTTGAGGTGCCATTGCTGGCACTCATTCTGGGATTCATCTCAAAATACAGCGAACAGGGAATATACTCATTCGGAGCTAATAAAAATTATCCGGTATTTCTTTTTATGGCGATCGTTGTCGCACTTTTCGTCGGTCTGACTGTTAGCGCCGAGGAAATATTCCGCGACAGGAAAATTCTTGAAAGAGAGAAATTTCTCAATATCAGCAGATCCAGTTACCTGTTGTCAAAGATTACCTTACTATTCTTCCTTTCAGCAGTTCAGTCGCTTAGTTTCGTCCTTGTAGCCAACACACTTCTCGGGGTAAAGGGAATGCTCTTTCAGCAATGGCTTATTCTCTTTTCAACCGCCTGCTTCGGGAATATTCTGGGACTGAATATTTCAGCAGGTATGCGAACGGCAGTCAGCATCTATATCCTTATCCCGCTGATTCTTGTTCCCATGCTTATTCTCGGCGGCGCCATGATAAAATTCGACGACCTGCATAAATCGATAAGCAGAAAGATTTATGTGCCGGTAATAGGCGATGCCATGGTTACCCGATGGGCATATGAGGCTCTCCTGGTAGAACAGTTCAGGGGCAACAGGTTCGAAAAGCCCCTGTTTGATTACGACATGGAGATAAGCCAGACAGGATGGTACAATGCCTTCCTTATTCCTACCCTTAAAATCAAAGTCGATGAATGCAGGACCATGGCCGGAAATCCCAGGTATGAAGAGTTGTGCAGAGACAACTTCAGGACAATAAACTATCACCTCAGTGAACTGTCGGATGCAGCAGGAATGGAACCGGGTTCATGGGCTTCATCAGTCAATTATGAAGGATTCAGGGATTTTACGGCCGACCAGGCAAAGATCTATCTGGATTCCCTTGCTTTTGTGATCAGGGTACGGACCAGGGTTGTTTCAGGCAGGAAGGACTCATTGGTCAGATCCCTCACAGCATCGATGGGGAATGATGAGTACCAGGCTCTGAAGGAAGCAAATTATAACGAGAGCCTTGCAAATATTGTTCTCAATAGACTCAGTACCAATAAAATATATGATGCCGGAAAAAAACTCATCCAGAAGGCCGATCCCATATTTATGAAACCCGGCTCAAAATATGGCCGGGCACATTTCTACGCCCCATACAAACAGATCGGAAAACTCAGGATCGATACCCTTCTCTTTAATGTTCTGGCAATATGGATAATGACCGTCGGGCTTTTCGTGACCCTCTACTTCAACCTTCTCAAGCGCTTCATTGAATTTCTCGAGTCCCTTAAGTTGCCCATCTGGAGAAAGTTTGGCAGGGAACTCCTTCAGGGATAATGCTTCCTGAGAATCTTACGGATAACACGCCCGGCATATTCAGGAAATTATCATCGGAAAAGAAGAACCGGCAGTAAAATAAAAATCAGGATTGATGGACTGGGTGAAACCAAAGAAAGGCCTCGGCCAGCATTTTCTCAGGGATAAGTCGATCGCTGAAAAAATTGCCGGCTCGCTTTCGGGAGACGGCTGCAGCAGCGTGCTCGAGGTGGGCCCTGGCATGGGAATCCTCACAGGCTTCCTCCTGAAGAGGCAATTCCCCGATTTCAGGGTGATTGAGATCGACAGCGAATCGGTAAGCTATCTTCGGGATGCGTACCCCGGACAAATTAACATAATAGAGGGCGACATTCTGGCTTTCGATATCAGGAGCAGTTTTGAGGGGAAAGTTGCGATTATAGGTAATTTCCCATATAATATTTCGAGTCAGATATTCTTCAGGGTCCTTGAAAACCGCGATATAATAGCCGAAGTGTGCGGCATGCTCCAGAAAGAGGTTGCCCAGCGGATCTGTTCAAAGCCGGGGTCAAAAGTATATGGTATACTTAGTGTCCTGTTACAGGCATACTATTCGGCCAGCTATCTGTTCTCAGTGCCGGCAGGGGTGTTTTCGCCGCCGCCGAAAGTAATGTCGGGGGTTGTGAGGCTGACCAGAAACAACAGGGAACATCTCGATTGTGATGAAGAATTATTTTTGAGGGTTGTAAAGGGCTGTTTCAACCAGCGCCGCAAGACACTGAGGAACTCTGTAAGGGCGGCTTTTAATATTAAGTCGGAAGATAATCACATTTTGCAGCTCAGGCCAGAACAACTGTCGGTTGACCAGTTTGTTGATCTTACCAACTGGATCGAAGGAAATCTTGAATCTTCAGAATGAGAATCCGATTGCATCAACCGGATTCATTTTCGCCGCGGCACTGGCAGGGGCATAACCGGCAACAACTCCTATTACTCCCGAAATCGTCAGGGCAAGTATTATATTCCCGGGAGAGAGATGCATGTTCAGTTCATACAGGTAGTTAATCACCAGCGATGCAATGAATATCATGAGCAGGCCGAGTATGCCGCCTGCAAGGGAAAGCAGAACCGATTCGGTGAGGAATTCCTGAAGAATAAATCCTCTCTTTGCCCCGAGGGCTTTCTGTATTCCAATTATGTTGGTCCTCTCCCTGACCGAGACAAACATTATATTGGCAATTCCGAAGCCTCCCACAAGGATGGCAAATGCCCCTATTATCCAGCCGCCGATATTTATACCCTGGAATACCGCTTCGAAACCCTGCGACAGCATTTTTGAGTTGTTGATTGAAAAGTTTGAAATCTCGGCCGGCTTTAGCCTTCTTGCTGCCCTGATTATCATTGTCAGTTCATCAGTCAGCTCCTGAACAGATACATCCGGTTTGGCTTTCACCATCATCTGGGAATCCACAAACCTGTTCCGGATATTGATGAAATTCCGCCCAAAATTCATCGGGATTAGTGTAATCTGGTCAACATTGCTCAGGCTAATGGCACCCTGACCTTCCTTTTTGAGCACCCCGATAACTTCAGCTTTAAATCCTCCTGCCATCGTGATCACCTTTCCGATCGGCTCTGTGTCGCCAAAAAGCCTTTCGGCAACCTCGGCACCCAACACTGCAACATTGCTCCCGCTTATATAATCAAACGGTGAAAAATATCTGCCTTTGTCTATCTCGAACAATACAACTTTTTCCATATCATCGGTAACTGCTGCGAGTACGGCATCATTTGCCGCATTGTTCTTGTACTTTATCCTGTCGCTCTTTGCTATCAGGAAAGAAACGGCTTCACTTTTTGTAGATCTCTTCTGAATCGCCTGATATTCATTCATCGAAACTGTGGGCCACCTTACTATGTCCCACCATTTCATTTCTGAATCGAACGACCATGGAAACTTTTGAATATAGACGACATTGGACCCCATGGAACTGATGCTGTCGCGGATCGACTTTTCCATCCAGTCGAGCACCGTGAATACCGATATGATACAGAATATACCAATTGTAATTCCAAAAAGCGAAAGGAAAGTACGCAGCTTATTAACTGTCACCGATTTAATGGCTGACAGAAATCCTTCCTTAAAAAGCCTTAATCGTGTTTTCAATTACTTTCAATTATTACGGGAGTGTCAAAGGTAATAATTTCATTTGGATTACTGGAGCTCTCCTGACTGGCGGGAATAATCATGATTATTTTATATGGAGTGTAATGAAAAAATATCTATTTTTAACCGCCTGATTCTGCAGGGAGCGACCTTTCATAAATTTCAGTATATGAGTGAAAAGAGGATCAACAACGCGTTAATTTCAGTATACTTCAAGGACAACCTGGATGAGATAGTAAGGATCCTCGATGAACTGAATGTGAAAATTTATTCAACAGGCGGCACTTACAATTTCATACAGGACCTGGGAGTAAAAGCGGAGACTGTTGAATCGCTTACAACCTATCCTTCCATCCTGGGAGGAAGGGTGAAGACTCTGCACCCTTCGGTTTTCGGCGGTATCCTCGGAAGGCGCGGCAATGAGGAAGACCTCCGGCAGCTCACACAATACAATATTCCTGAAATCGACCTTGTGATAGTTGACCTTTATCCCTTTGAGGACACCCTGAAGTCGACTGACAATGAAGAGGAGATAATCGAAAAGATAGATATCGGCGGCATCTCCCTCATCAGGGCTGCCGCAAAGAATTTCAACGATGTGCTGGTTGTTTCATCAAGGGACCAGTACAGGAAACTGATTGAACTCCTCAGGGAAAAGAAAGGGACAACCTCACTAGGCGAGAGGAAATACTTTGCCGCTGAAGCATTTAAAACATCGTCCGGCTACGATACAGCCATTTTCGGTTATTTCAACCGGACAGCAGGAATAGAGGTGTTCCGTGAAAGCATTAGCACTGCTTACCCCCTCCGCTACGGAGAAAATCCTCACCAGAAAGGTATTTTCTACGGAGACCCCGGAAAATATTTTGACAAACTGCATGGCAAGGAGATTTCATACAACAATTTCCTTGATATCGACTCAGCCCTTGCACTTATCGATGAATTCAGCGAAACCACCTGTGTAATTGTAAAACATAACAACGCCTGCGGAGTGGCTTCGCGTCCTGACCCGGTTGATGCCTGGAAGGATGCACTGGCATGCGACCCTGTTTCAGCCTTCGGAGGGGTGATAACAACCAATGTACCGGTAGGGGACGAGGTGGCTGCCGAAATAGACCGGATCTTCTTAGAGATCATAATCGCTCCCGCTTTTTCTGAAAAAGCGATTGAAATACTCTCACAGAAAAAGAACCGCATTATTCTCAGACGAAAGGAAAAAGCGGTGAAAAAGTACCAGTTCAGATCACTTCTCGACGGAGTGCTATGGCAGGAAAAGGATCTGAGCGCCGAACTGGCCGAAGATATGAAGCCCGTGACCCCCAGGGTCCCCCTGCCCGCTGAAACCGACGACCTGGTATTTGCCAACAAGATAGTAAAGCACAGCAAGTCAAATGCGATTGTTCTTGCAAGAAATAAACAGCTCTGCGCCAGCGGTATAGGCCAGACTTCGAGGGTGGATGCATTGAGGCAGGCTATTGACAAGGCTCATGCTTTCGGTAAGGACCTGAACGGTGCTGTTATGGCTTCTGATGCTTTCTTTCCGTTCCCCGACTGTGTTGAAATTGCTCATAAGGCAGGTATTTCAGCCGTAGTTCAGCCGGGAGGATCGGTCAGAGACCAGGATTCAATCGATTATTGCTCCGCCAACAACGTGGCAATGGTCGTTACAGGGAAACGCCATTTTAAACATTAAAACCAATAAGCTCATTATATGGGACTTTTTTCATTCTTGACACAAGAGATTGCAATTGACCTCGGAACAGCCAACACGGTCATCATACACAATGATAAGATAGTTGTCGACGAACCTTCAATAGTTGCCATCGATAAGAATACCGGCAAACTTATAGCTATCGGAGATGCTGCAAGGCAAATGCACGGAAAGACGCATGAGAATATAAAGACGGTCAGGCCGCTCCGCGATGGAGTGATTGCCGACTTCAATGCGGCTGAGATGATGATAAGGGGAATGATCAAGCTTATCAATACAGGATCTAAGTTTTTCACACCTTCGTTGAAAATGGTGGTTTGCATACCTTCCGGAAGCACCGAGGTTGAACTTCGTGCCGTCCGCGACTCATCAGAACACGCCGGAGGCAGGGATGTCTACCTGATTTACGAACCCATGGCTGCTGCCATCGGCATCGGACTTGATGTGGAGGCTCCCGAGGGCTGCATGATTGTTGACGTGGGCGGCGGGACAACTGAAATAGCTGTCATTGCGCTCGGGGGAATTGTCTGCAACAAGTCGATACGTATAGCCGGTGACGGTTTCACGGCTGACATCCAGTCGTACATGAGACACCAGCACAACATTAAAATCGGAGAAAAGACAGCCGAAGATATCAAGATCGCTGTTGGAGCAGCTCTACCGGATATAGATAATCCTCCCCAGGATTACATCGTCAGGGGACCAAACATCATGACATCACTTCCCATTGAGATTCCAATCTCATACCAGGAAATTGCATATTGCCTCGATAAATCGCTAACAAAAGTGGAAGCTGCACTGCTGAACGTGCTTGAACAGACTCCTCCTGAACTTTATGCCGATGTTGTGAACAAGGGGATCTACCTCACGGGAGGTGGCGCCCTGCTGAGGGGTCTCGACAAAAGACTGGCAGATAAGCTGAACATAAATTTCAATGTCGTCGAGGATCCCCTCCATGCTGTAGCAAGAGGCACAGGAGTGGCATTGAAGAACGTGGATAAGTTTCCTTTCCTTATGAGATAACCTGACGCCGTGAGTGAATGAGAAACCTGCTAAACTTTCTTCTGAAATACAATAATATAATCGTATTTCTTATCCTGGAAGGAATAGCATTCTATTGGCTCACCAACGGCAATGCATATCATAACTCGAGGATGGTAAAAAGCATCCAGGGCCTGACACGCGGAATGGAGGAGAGGATAACCAATGCCAAAAACTATCTGAGCCTCAGGGATGTAAACTCCGGACTTGCCGAAGAAAACAGCAAGCTTCTTAACCGGCTCGAACAGCTTTCGCTTGTGCAGGATCCGGGTTTCATATCTGTAAACGATTCAACCTCGGGTCAGCAGTACAATTACACCCCGGCAAGGGTGATCAATAATTCCGTCAATAAGCAGAAGAATTTTATCACTATCAATAAGGGAAGCCTTCAGGGCATTAAACCCGATATGGCTTTAACCGACGGCCGGAATGTGGTCGGACTGGTAGTGGGCTGTTCACGGAATTTCTCTGTGGCAATTTCCCTTCTCAATCTCGATTTCAGGTTAAGCTCGCGGCTGAAATCAAGCGGTTACTTCGGGTCACTGACATGGGACGGCCGGAATCCGCGCTACGCGGCGCTTAACGAAATTCCCCAGCACATATCAGTTACTCAGGGTGATACAGTCGAGACAACTGCATTTTCCGCTGTCTTTCCGGAAGGAATCGGTATCGGCCGGGTAAGTGAAATAAAGAAGAGCGGAAGTGATTTTTACAGGATAACCGTTGAGCTCTTTACCGATTTCAGGCAGGTTCAGTATGTGAATGTAATCGGAAACCTGCTCAGGGAAGAACAGCTTGAACTTGAATCGCAGTACCAATGATAAACTCTATCCTGAAATACGGACTGATAAGTGTCCTCCTGATCCTGCTTCAGGTTCTGGTACTGAATAATATTCAGTTCAGCGGATATGTAAATCCATATGTTTACATCATTATAATCCTTATTCTTCCGTCTCTCACCCCTTCGTGGCTCATACTTCTGATTGGATTCGCAACCGGTCTGATAATCGACCTTTCCGCAGGATCGCCCGGGATGCACGCATCAGCCACCCTGCTGGCTGGTTTTGCCCGGCCATTTGTACTCAGGGTGATTGCCCCGCGCGACGGCTACGACCCCGGATCGAGCCTTTCAATGGCTTCCTATGGCTTCCGGTGGTTTGTGATATATGCAACGGCTATTGTTCTGATTCATCACGGCGCACTATTTTTCATAGAGGTTTTCAGATTTACCGACTTCTTCAGGACAATATTAAGGATACTGTTGAGTTCAGTCTTTACACTGGGGTTTGTCCTTCTAATAGAGTATTACCGCAAAGGGAGGTAACTTATCTTTCATGAAAGACTCATTCATAAACAGGAAGTACATCATCATGGCATTTGTCGTGATTGCAGCGCTCATCCTGCTTGTCAGGCTCTTTGTGATACAGGTTGTAAAGGATACATACAGGTTGTCGGCCGATAACAATGTCCTCAGATATGTTACACAATATCCTGCAAGAGGTCTTATTTACGACAGGAACAAGAATCTGATGGTTACTAACCAGGCTGCCTACGACCTTATGGTTGTCCCGGCACAGGTTAATAATATCGATACAGCCGAATTCTGCAATCTGCTCGAAATATCAGTCAGTTCCTTCCGCGACAGGATGGATGCGGCCATAAACTATTCAAGAAGGGCGCCGTCGGTTTTTCTCAAGCAGATCTCCGCGGAATCGTATGCCAGATTCCAGGAAAAGCTTTTTTCATATCCCGGATTTTACGTCCAGCCGCGAACCCTGAGGAAATATACAAAACCCATCGCCGGTCATATTCTTGGGTATGTCAGCGAGGTGGATGAATCGGTGGTGAGAAAAGATCCTTACTACAAGGCTGGTGACTATATTGGGAAACTCGGAATAGAGGAGGCATATGAAAAATACCTGAGGGGAAGGAGAGGAGTGACCATCTATCTTGTTGACGTCTACAGCAGGATAAAGGGATCCTATGCCGATGGCCGCCTTGATACTGTTGCAGTGCAGGGAGAGGATATTATCTCAACCATCGATATGGATCTTCAGGAATACGGGGAACTCCTGATGAGAAATAAATCAGGGAGCATTGTGGCCCTCGAGCCCTTAACCGGAGAGGTACTCGCCCTGGTCTCAAGCCCTAACTACGACCCCGGCCTCCTTGTGGGAAGAATAAGGTCAGAAAACTATTCAAAACTCAGTGCCGATACTGCACTTCCTCTGTTTAACAGGGCTATCCAGGCAAAGTACCCCCCGGGCTCAACTTTCAAGCCAATCAACGGACTGATAGGTCTTCAGGAGAATGTTATTGAACCTTCAACCCTTTTCGGCTGCAACCACGGTTATATGTTTATAGGATGCCATTCCCACAGTTCTCCCCTCGACCTTATCCACGGTATCTCAAATTCGTGCAATGCCTACTTCTGCCAGGTGTTCAGAAGGATCATGGAGAACCCGGAATATCCGTCGGTTGAGGCCGCTTATGTAAAATGGAAAGAATATCTTGATCAGTTTGGATTCGGTCAAAGACTCGGAATTGAATTCACCAATGAGCTCACGGGACTCGTTCCTTCACCGGAATACTTCGACAGATATCACGGAAAAAACGGGTGGAAGGCTCTTACTATAATCTCGATGGCAATCGGACAGGGCGAAATTGAGACAACCCCCCTGCAGATGGCCAATATGACTGCGGCCATTGCAAACAGAGGATATTTTTATACGCCTCATGTCGTTAAGGCGATCGGGACTGACATAAAACCCGACGAAAAATATATTACAAAACGCACCATCAGTATCGATTCGGCGAATTTTGAATTCATAGTTCAGGGAATGGAAGAAGCTGTAAACGGAGCTGCGGGAGCTACGGCAAGGATCGCTGCCCTGAAAGATATAATAGTGTGCGGAAAAACAGGAACTGCCCAGAATCCTCACGGGAACCGGAAGGATCATTCGGTGTTCATTGCCTTTGCTCCGAAGGATGACCCCAAAATAGCCATTGCGGTTTATGTCGAAAATGCAGGATTCGGAGCAACCTATGCGGCTCCGGTTGCCAGCCTGATGATCGAGAAATATCTGACCGGCGAGGTGACAAATAAATATTCGGAACAGAGGATACTGGACCTGAATCTTATTGCCGGTGACTAGAAACATCAATATATGGAACAGGCTCGACAAGGCTTCAATAGGGATCTTCCTTCTGCTTGTTATTATAGGATGGTTCAATATTTATGCGGCTGTCTTTAACGAGGAGCACACCAGGATTATTGACCTTTCCCAGAGATACGGGAAACAGTTTGTCTGGATTCTTGCAACAATTGTAATTGCAGTATTTGTTGTGGTGATCGATACCAGGTTTTATTTTTTCTTTGCCTATTTCATCTACGGATTTCTGCTGTTCCTCCTCCTTCTTGTGCTTTTCGTCGGGAAGGACATAAACGGCGCCAGATCGTGGTTCCAGTTCGGGACACTCAGCCTTCAACCATCCGAATTCGCAAAAATCGGCACCGCTCTGGCCCTGGCTGCTTATCTCAATGCCTCGAGGCATGACCTGGGAAAGCTGACTGTCTTTATGATTTCCGTTGGAATTATCATACTGCCGGCATTGCTTATTGTGCTTCAGCCTGATATGGGTTCAGCTGTTGTTTTCTTTGCCCTCTTCATTGTACTTTTCAGGGAAGGCATGAGTCCCTATATTCTGATCTCGGGGCTCCTGATGGCGATACTCTTCTTCTTTACCCTGATATTCAATAACACCTGGTTGGCTATAAGCCTGATATCTGCTGCTCTGGTTCTGGCATGGATAATCACCAGAAAATGGAAACTCTGCCTTCTGGCACTGGGTATCCTGACCGGAATGTCCCTTCTGGTTTACGGGCTTAACAGCCTGTTGATCAAATCGCTGAAAAACGAACACATACTGCTGATCTCCGTTCTGCTTTCAGGTGTGATATTTGCAGTCTACTTCTATAATAAAAAGGCCATCTCGCTACTGATGATCTACCTTTTCCTGGCCGGGAGTCTTGCCTTTGTCAACTCCGTTAACCTGGCATTCAATAATCTGATGCAACCGCATCAGAAGGAAAGAGTTGAAATAATGCTCGGGATAAAATCGGATCCCCACGGTACCGGATACAATGTCAACCAGTCGATTATCTCGATTGGCTCGGGAGGCTTTTCCGGCAAGGGATACCTGCAGGGAACCCAAACCAAATTCAAATTTGTTCCGGCGCAGAGCACCGATTTCATCTTCTGTACAATAGGTGAGGAATGGGGCTTTATAGGCTCGTTCGTTGTAATTGCCCTGTATGTGATTCTGCTGATAAGGCTGATAATGCTGGCTGAGAGGCAACGATCCGACTTTTCAAGAATCTACGGATACGGTGTGGTGTCGATCTTCTTCGTCCATTTCTTCATTAATATCGGAATGACTGTCGGACTGGTCCCCGTAATAGGAATTCCGCTTCCATTTCTGAGCTACGGAGGAAGCTCCCTCTGGGCTTTTACGATACTGCTGTTTATTTTTCTCCGGCTCGACGCGAGCCGCGCGGAGTACCTGGTGTGATCAGAATGGAATAGTTATCCTGTGCGATATTTCTATTCCGAAATCCTTTTCAACATAGTCTATAAGCTGCGGGAAAAACTCCATAAAATCGTCCTGAAGAGAATAGTAATTTTTTTTCAAAGCCTTCATTGCAAACCTTGTCTCATTCGGAAGCGATGACCTTTTGCTGAGAGTGTTCAGAACGTGCCTTATCCCCCTTAGTGTCTCGTACGATTCTATCCAGTTGTTTATTATGAAGAACGGCATCATCTTCCTTACATCTTCCGGGAGTATGTCAAAGTTGTTGACCATTGCCCTGTAGAAATTGTAGGTGACGCTCTCAAGGGGTCTGCGCGAGAAGAAATTCCACTCTTTCGTAAGGAAATGATCGTAAAGAATATCTGTGATAACACCCGAATATTTGTGGTATTTTCTGCTGAAATGGATCTTGCTCCGGTGAACAACCGGATGCCTGTCGGTGAAATCGTCAATATGCCGGTGAAGAATTATTCCTTTCCTTACCTGCTCGGGATATTTTAAATAATCGCGCCCCTTTACATAATCGCCTATGTAGTTTCCTATGATTATTTTTTCAGAATCACCAGAAAGGTATATGTGTGCCAGGACATTCATTTCAGAACATAATAGTACAAAGAAATAAGTTTAGCCCGGTTATACCGGAAACATTTTCTTTAACATATTTTCAAAAGGCATGAATTTGCGTATAAGTCATCAATTAATCAATTAATTACGGCATAATCAGCATACCCGAAAAAATCAATTCAATTGTTCGGATTTTAGACCCGCAAATTATAAATTTGTCGTTTCACTTTTAACGTAATAACGTTTTTTCCAGGAAATTAATTATCAAGAATCAAGGAGGAATTATGCCAAAAAAGAATGTAATTATAATAGGAGCTGCAGGAAGGGATTTCCACAACTTCAATACCTGGTTCAGGGATAATGAAAGCTATAATGTAGTCGCATTTACTGCCGCCCAGATTCCTGATATCGATGGCAGGAAATATCCGGCCGTACTTGCAGGTAAATTGTATCCTGAAGGGATTCCGGTTTTTCCGGAGGCAGATCTTGCCGGTCTGATCCACAAATTCAAGGTTGAGGATTGTGTTTTTTCTTACAGCGATGTCACATATCAGAAAGTGATGTCTGTAAGCGCCCTGGTGAATGCCGCCGGCGCCAATTTCGTTCTTCTGGGTCCGGATGCAACAATGGTGAAAAGCACAAAACCCCTGATTGCGGTGGGAGCCATCAGAACAGGCTGTGGCAAGAGCCAGACATCAAGAAGGGTAATTGAGCTTCTCATGGACTTGGGGCTCAAGGTGGTGGCAGTGCGCCATCCGATGCCATACGGCGACCTTGCCGAACAGAAAGTACAGAGATTTGCCACAATCAGCGACCTTGAAAAACACAAGTGCACGGTTGAGGAGATGGAAGAATATGAACCTCACGTTGTCAGAGGCAATGTGATTTACGCCGGAGTCGATTATGAAGCAATACTCCGCGCCGCTGAGAACGATCCTGCCGGATGCGATGTTGTGGTCTGGGATGGCGGCAACAACGACTTTCCGTTCTACAAACCGGATCTGATGATCACCGTGACCGATCCCCACAGGGCAGGTCATGAACTGAGATATTATCCCGGCGAAGTAACTCTCCGTCTGGCCGATGTGGTTGTGATAAACAAGATCGACAGCTCATCGCCCGAGGGGATTCAGGTGGTCAGGGAAAGCATTGAAAAGGTCAATCCGAAGGCAATCGTGATCGACGGAGCTTCACCCATCAGGGTAGACAATCCTTCGGTGATAAAAGGAAAAAGAGTGCTGGTTGTTGAGGACGGACCAACTCTTACCCATGGTGAAATGAAACTGGGAGCCGGAACCGTGGCAGCCAGGAAGTTCGGAGCTGCCGAACTGGTCGACCCGAGGCCGTTTACTGTAGGAAAACTCACTGAGACATTCAGCATATATCCGAATATCGGAACACTACTTCCGGCAATGGGATACGGAGAACAGCAGCTAAAGGATCTGGAGGAAACAATCAATAAGACCGATTGCGACAGCGTTGTCATTGCAACTCCGATCGATCTGAACAGGATAATCAACATCAGGAAACCCAACACCAGGGTATATTATGATCTTCAGGAAATAGGTGATCCCAATCTGACGCAGGTGATAGATGAGTTCGTGAATAAGTTCGGTCTGAAAGGAAAGAACTGATCCTATCTTCTTACCCGGGCATTGCCCTTCCAGATGCTCCATACCTGTTCCTCGTCGGCCGGCTGGCCGTAGTCGGTTACGGATGTCGTTGCAAGAGCGCCGGTAGCCCATCCGAACTGTATCCATTTTTCGGGTTCCCAGCTCCGGAGGATCCCGTAGAGCAAACCTCCGACAAACCCGTCACCGCCGCCAATGCGGTCGAGGACATGGATTGGCCTGGGCTCCACTACATGCCATTCTTCTCCTTCCAGCATTATGGCACCCCAGAGATGTTCGTTGGCATTAATAACCTGCCTCAGGGTGGTCCCGAATACAGTTGCGGCAGGGAACTCTTTCTTAACCCTGCGGATCATCTCCTTGAAGCTCTCTATCTTTGCCGCAAGGTCCTTGCCTCCCTCATCCGGTCCGGCGATACCCAGACAAAGCTGGAAATCCTCCTCATTGCCGGCAAGAATATCGGCAAGCCCGGCTATTTCCCTGAAGGTGGCCGCGAGTTCCTTTTCCCTTCCCTTCCAGAATGTGGCTCTGTAATTGAGGTCAAATGCAATCCGGGTTCCATTCTTCTTTGCCGATCGTGCAAGCTCGAGGCAGAAATTACTTGTTTCGGGCGACAGGGCTCCAATGAGCCCCGACAGGTGAAGGATCTGAACTCCTTCTTCCTCAAAGAGCCTCTTAAGGTCGAAATCCTTGACATTGAGAGTTCTTCCGACTTCGCCGGCCCTGTCATTGTGAACCCTTGGCCCCCTCGATCCGTAACCGCTGTCGGCAATGTTGAACTGATGACGGTATCCCCATGGCCCGCCCTGCTCAAGTTCAACACCTTCATATGTCATATGCCTCGATGCAAGGTTGTCCTTGATCATTCTTGAAATAGGGCTGTCTTTAACAAAGGTCGTCAGTACCTTAACCGGGAGTCCGAGGTAGGAGGAAACGCTCGCTACGTTGGTCTCGGCGCTGGTCACCTGCATGTGAAAAGTGTCACTGGAATGTACAGGCTGTCCGTTCGCGGGAGTTATTCTTACCCCCATGCTGGTGGGAACCACCAGCGACCATTTGAAGTTTTTTCTAAGATCTATGTTCATATCTGATTTATTTTAGTCTTTCCCTCAGTAATTTGCCTGCCTCTTCATAGCCTGGCTTGCTGAGCAGGGCAAACATATTCTTCTTGTATGCCTCCACACCGGGCTGATCAAATGGATTTACATCCAGAATATATCCGCTGACACCGCATGCCAGCTCAAAGAAATAAAACAACTGGCCGACGTAGTATTCAGTGAGTTCCGGAATTGTGATGTGCATTGCAGGCACTTTCCCGTCGTTGTGGGCCAGAATGGTTCCGGCTTCAGCATTGTGATCAACCTGCGACAACCTCTGTCCTGCAAGATAATTAAGCTGATCGGCATCTTCTTCCTCTTTCGGAACTGTTACCTTCTTGCGAGGTTCCTTTACCGAAAGAACTGTCTCAAACATTATTCTCTGTCCATCCTGAATGTACTGCCCGAGAGAATGCAGGTCGGTTGTGAAATCGACAGCAGCCGGAAATATCCCTTTCCCGTCCTTACCTTCGCTCTCTCCGTACAGTTGTTTCCACCATTCGGCAAAGTAATGAAGCTTGGGATTATAGCTTATCATAATCTCAGTCGTTTTTCCCGACTGCAGTATCAGATTGCGGGCGGCGGCATAAAGCAATGACAGGTTTGTTGCGCCGTTCCTGTTGATGCGGGTGATCTGTTCCATTGATTTTGCTCCGCTCACCAGTGCCCTGATGTCAAACCCGCACAGCGCTATCGGCAATAATCCCGCCGGAGTAAGAACCGAATACCTCCCGCCAATATTGTCGGGAATGACGAATGTCTGGTATCCATTTTTCTGTGCAAGGGGTCTCAAAGCTCCCTTTTTACTGTCGGTGATGGCAATGATCCTTTTAGCTGCCTCTGCCTTTCCGACCTTATGCTCAAGATGATTTCTTATTATGCGGAAAGCTATAGCCGGTTCAGTCGTCACACCCGATTTGGAAATAACAACTATCGAATAATTGACCTTGTCAAGAATCTCAAGAAGATCAGCAATATAATCCTCAGACAGATTCTGCCCTGCAAAGATGACTTCATGATGTGAGTCCTGTCTCAGTGTTGAGAAGGTATGTGAAAGAGCCTCGATTACCGCCCTCGATCCAAGATAAGATCCTCCGATACCTATCACAACAGTGAAATCGGATATTGATCTAAGATACTCTGCGCTCTTTTCAATATTGTCAAGCTGTGGCAGAATGTCATCCGGCAATGTCAGCCAGCCGAGAAAATCACTTCCGGCTCCGGTCTTGTTGTTCAGGCTGTCAAGATGCCTTACCGACTGCTGGGCAAGGGCTGTTATTTCTTCAAGCGATATGAAATCTGTAACATTCTTAAGACTTAAACTTATGGGTTCCTTCATCTGTCAATATTTTAAAAAGGGTTACGAATTGACAAAGTTAAAAAAAAGCCGGCAGGATATACCTGCCGGCCTTGTAAGTGAAAGCATTTTGTATTCAGGGAAGGACTATTTCCGGTTCACACTCCCCGCGCCCGAGGAATGTGCATCAATGTATTTTGGATTGCCCCTGTAGTTTATGTCTCCGGCGCTCGAAGCCGATACATCAGCTTCCCTGATGTTGACCTCGGAATAAACATGCAGAACCCCGTTCCTGTTTTCTGTCAGAATATATTCATGAAGGTTTTCATCAGCCTCCACCTCAATCGATTCTCTTTCCCCCTGCGACAGGTATACATCAATTCCGCTGCTTACTCTCAGGGCTGAGAACTGCCCGGCATCCCTAAGTTCCTTTTCTATCTTGTTATTGCCGTATACCGTCCTGCGCATCTGCCCGTTGGTGCAGAAGGTTATTCCAAAAGCAAGAATCAATAACAGTCCGAACTTCAGGTTCTTCATGGCCTTAAATATTAGTTTGAAAATTTTTATTCATGATAAAGACACGTAAAAAACCATAAGGTTGCATGACGTATCAATATTTTTGCCGTTCCAACCAGGAAAAATAGTTTGTATCTTGCTGATGCAACCACATATCTCATTTGATAATGAAATCCATCAACTTTTTTCCTGTAGTATTTTGTCTTACCCTTATTTGCGGATGCAGCAGCGGGGTAAAGGATGATGCTTCCCTTAAGCTTTGGTTTGAACAACCGGCTTCTAAATGGGAGGAAGCGCTTCCGGTCGGGAACGGGCGGCTGGGAGCTATGATTTACGGAAACCTGGGTGTGGAGCACATCCAGTACAATGAAGAAACCCTCTGGACAGGCGGACCCCATGATTATTCAAATGAAGGGGCTTCCCAGCACCTCGGAAAAATAAGGGAACTCATATGGGATGGCAAACAGGACGAGGCTGAAGAACTTGCCCTGGCTGAGTTCATGAGCGTGCCCCTGCACCAGGAGAAATACCAGCCTTTCGGAGATCTGTGGCTTAAGTTCAGCGGACACGATTCGGTAACTTCCTTCCGGAGGGAGCTCGATATCTCAAACGCTATTTGCAGAACCACATATGAAACAGGAGGGAAAAAATTCACCCGTGAATATTTCGCAAGCTACCCGGCAAACCTGATCGTAATAAACCTGTCATGTAACAGCAAAAAGTCACTTTCCTTCGATCTCTCGATGACAGCACTGCACGAAGATTATAAGGTGACTCCAGGCGAAGACAATACTCTTACTCTTGATGTGAAGGTTAAAAACGGTTCCCTCTACGGCACTTCAGTTGCCAAAGTTCTTTTAAAAGGAGGAGAGATCACCGCATCAGATACCAGCCTTCGCATTGAAAAAGCCGATAAAGCCACAATCCTGTTGTCGGCTGCCACTAATTTCGTCAACCCCAGCGATGTTTCCGGCGATCCTGCCGCCTTGTGCAACAGACACCTCGACGCTTCGGAAGGCAAGACCTATGAAAAGCTAAGGGTGGAACATACAGGTGACTACCGGAAGTATTTTGACAGATTCTCTATTGACCTGGGTTTGTCAGGAAAGGAGAATCTGCCCACTGACAAGCGAATACAGGAGATACCGGCGGCAATGGACAATTCCCTTGCAGCCCTCTACGTCCAGTACGGACGTTATCTCCTTCTGTCCTCAAGCCGCGAGGGGACCTATCCTGCAAACCTTCAGGGTATATGGAACAGCAGACTCAATCCCCCGTGGGACAGCAAGTACACTGTCAATATAAACATCGAAATGAACTACTGGCCGGCAGAGATTCTTAATATTGCCGAATGCCACGGTGCACTGTTCAAAATGATTGATGAGCTGGTTCCGGCAGGTGCAAAGGTTGCAAGGGATCATTACAATGCATCGGGCTGGGTTCTTCACCACAACACCGACATCTGGAGGGGTGCAGCTCCGATAAATGCATCTGATCATGGAATATGGGTTACCGGAAGCGGATGGATGGCACATCATTACTGGGAGCATTTCCTTTTCGGAAGAGAC
This sequence comes from Bacteroidales bacterium UBA6117, assembly GCA_002428385.1. Classification (GTDB taxonomy): domain Bacteria; phylum Bacteroidota; class Bacteroidia; order Bacteroidales; family VadinHA17; genus LD21. The sequence goes on along the minus strand of DIWB01000013.1, from coordinate 70,331 downwards.
ACCGCCTTTCTCAGAAACGAGGCCTGGCCTGTTATGAGGGATGCAGCTTTGTTCTATACCGATCTGCTTGTGACCGATCCGGAAACGGGATGGCTGGTTTCATGTCCTTCCAATTCCCCCGAAAACGGAGGCCTGGTATCGGGTCCTACCATGGACCACCAGATAATAAAGAGCCTGTTCAGGGCATGCATAGAGGCGGGCAGTATACTCGATTCCGATGATGCCTTTACAGATACTCTTGCAGCGATGCTTCCACGGATAGCGCCTTACAGGATTGGCAGGTTCGGACAGCTCCAGGAATGGATGGACGATATTGATGATCCGGATAATAAGCACCGTCATGTTTCGCACCTCTGGGGTGTGCATCCGGGAAAGGAAATTAACTGGAAGGATAATCCGGAATTCATGGAGGCTGCAAAAAAATCGCTTGTCGCAAGAGGGGATGAGGGAACCGGCTGGAGCCTGGCATGGAAGATTAACTTCTGGGCGAGGTTCAGGGAAGGAAACCATGCATGGCAAATGGTTCGGATGCTTCTCCGGCCGCAGGGGATGCCTTCCTCCCAGGCCAGGGGCGGCGGTTCTGCCGGTGGAGGATCATATCCGAATCTCTTTGATGCCCACCCTCCGTTCCAGATCGACGGGAATTTCGGAGGAGCGGCAGGAATTGCTGAAATGCTTATCCAGAGCCATCTTGATGAAATCGAGATTCTGCCTGCCCTGCCCGATGGGATTCCATCGGGAAAGATAAGGGGAATAAGGGCAAGAGGTGGATTTGAATTCGATTTTGAATGGGATGAAGGTAAACTGACGAGTCTGAAAGTGACTTCAGTATCCGGAATGCCTCTTTCTCTGAGTTATAACGGTCTTAAATTCTCGTCTGAAACGGGAAAGGGTGAAGTGATGAAATTCGACGGACAGCTGACCACACTAGAACGGAAGGACTGATTTCAGACCTTTATCACTGCGCCGTAACTGTCACTCTTTCATTCCCTTTGGTCAGAATCACGAATGCATCGGGATAACCTTCCTTCATTATCTGTTTCCGGAGTCCTGAAGCCTCGGCTGAAGTGCTGAATTCACCCGCGCATACACGATAGGCTCCGTTATACATATATTCGAATGTCTTGTATCTGGTCCCTCCGAACGTCACTTCGAAGCTTCCCCTTGGCTGCATGTAAGAGGCAAACTGTACCCGGTAGACTATTTTGTCCTGTGCCGCAGTACTTTGCGCGGCAGGCTTTGCAGGTTTCTGAACCTGTGCCGGCGCTCTCTGTGTATTTACGGCTTCTCCGGCGGGCTTTGGCGCACTCGCCTGGGCGGCTATATTCTGCAATGAACCTGTTACACGTTCATTATTTTTGAATGCAACAACGAATGCATCACTGTAACCATCCCTGCGAAGCTGCGCCTGAAGTCCGGCTGCTGCTGCCGGCGAAGGAAATTCCCCTGCACAGGATTTGTAAGTGCCATTATAGAAATACTCGAAAACATCGTATTTCTTTCCCCCTGTTGTGATGGTTCTGTCAGCCCTTTTTGCCGGGGTGGCCTGGAATTGAACACGAAACACAAAAGCATCGGGATCGGGGGCAGCCTGTTTTTCAACCGTTGCCGGAGCCGGTTCAGGCGCCTTTACTGCTTCGGCAACTTTCTGCACGGGCTTTTCAACAGGCGGCAAAGCTTCCTGTGCAGCAGGTTCAGGCTCTTCCTGTTTTGTGGCCACGGGAACTATTTCCTCCTCAAGGGCGGGAACAGCCCGGGCAATCAGACTGAAGGCTTCCTGAAGATTGCGAACATTGCCAAGAGCCATCTGATCTCTCAGGGTGACCCTGAATAACTGCGGAGCTTTACCCGCTTGCTTGTATCTTGTTGTGTAGAAAGCTGTTTTACCGTCGGTCCTGCTTAGTTTGAATGCAAGATCATCATCAGGAGTGTTTATAAGTTCGGTGAGATTGGCCGGCTTGTCCCATTTGCCTCCGTTGTACCTGCAGAAAAAAATGTCATAGCCTCCTGAACCGGATATGCCGTCAGAAGAGAAATACAGGTTATTGTCCTGGTCAAGAAATGGTGTCAGTTCATCTCCCTTTGTGTTAATCAGGTTTCCCAGATTTATGGGAGCCGACCACTCGGTGCCCTCCCGGTATGAAATGAAAAGATCAAGTCCGCCCAGGCTTTCGCTCCTGTTGCTGCTGAAAACCATCTTTTCACCGTCGGGCGACAGTGCCGGATGGGAATATAGCGATCTGTCGGAGCAGAAACTAACCGGTTTGGTTTCGCTGATCCATTCATGTTTTTTGTTTTTGGCAAGCTCATACTTTGCCTTGAAGATCTTCTCAGGCTCCCTGATTGAAGGCTTCCTGGTATAATACATCACTGTATAATCATAGTTGAAGGTCATTGCCTCGGTTGGGACCTGCCAGGAGAGGGTAGGAGAGAAAAGACTGTGGGAGCCGGCAGCGGTATCGAGAGGAATCGCATAATAGGCATCTGTCTTTCCAAATGAGGTGTGACTCTCAAGCATTCTGGCGTCGCCTTTCGTATCCGAAAGAAAAACAATACCGTCGCGGTAAAACTGTACGCCTGATGAGGGAGGAATCAAATCAAGGCTGAACCGGTCAACTTTCACCAGATTCGTGAAATTCTGCTGCCCCGGCGACTGCGCTGAGGCAAAGCCGGCGGTAAATGCCATGAGCAGCATTGTTGCCGGTAAAGACAATATTTTAGTAGTTGATATTTTCATAATTCTGACAAAACATTTTACCAGTGTCCGCTTTTAATGTAGCCCGACTTGTTGGGCGAGAAATTTATACCCACAGCAATCTCCGAAGTTAAGGCTTTTTTGTAGAAAGGTGAATCTTTAGGCAGGGCAAAATAGGTTCCGACGTAAAATTTGGGATACCTGTACTGGAAAAAGAATGAAACTTTGCTGTAGTCGTTGAAATACGTTCCGATACAGAAATTGCCCACATACAGTTTCAGAAGCGGTTCTATGCTTTCCTTTATATCGAACGAAAGCGAATCGTCTGTATGAATCAGAATTGATGGTTCAAGTACAATATCCAGGGCTTCGCTCAGCACAAATTTGTAACCGCCGATCAGATGATACTGCCTCGATACAGGAACTGAATAATTATGCAGCGTTGCCGTGTCTTTAGGCGGATTAAGCAGATTGGTCGCAGAGATCCCGGCATAAGCCTTTGGATTATAAACATAGACGCCGAAATCGATATTGGGATAACTGAATTCCTTGTATTGTATTTCCTGGTCAGCTTTCCCCTCCTTGAAATGATACATCCCTTTGACTGCTGCGCCAATAGAAACGAACGACAATCCCCTTCTGCTCAGGGGTATGTGATAAGCTCCCGATGCACTTACTCCTGCATTGTGTGTCGAGTCGGCGGCTTCATATTCATTGTAGCCGTATAACCCGACACCGATGTTTGAGTAGGAATAAGTCCTTCCTGATGGAAGATAGCCCAGCGCTTTCTTCATCAGACGGGTGTTCCCGCTCAGGATCTGGGAAGAAGACTGTCCCCTGAAACCAGCGTTCAAGTCGACAGATAAGTAATCCTTGCTTCCGGCGGCGGCAGGATTCAGGACAAACGGAGTGTAGATCCTGTATGAAACCGGATTGAAGGGTGATTGCTGCCCGAACGATGATTCACAGGCGATTACGGCTAAAAGAATGAGTAGAATTTTTTTATTCAATGGCATATGGGTTTAATAAAAACGTAATTTCGGCATTATTATATCAATAACCAGCAACCAGTAACCAGTAACCCGCCTCCGCTACCACCTTCACTGCGTTTCGGTGGTCGAAGAAAGCTATGGCGGGCAAAGCCAGTAACCCGCCTCCGCTACCACCTTCACTGCGTTTCGGTGGTCGAAGAAAGTTATGGCGGGCAAAGCCAGTAACCCGCCTCCGCTACCACCTTCACTGCGTTTCGGTGGTCGAAGAAAGTTATGGCGGGCAAAGCCAGCAACCTATTATTATTAATAACGGCAAAATAACAAACTAATTGCCGATAAATATTTAATTAATGATGTTCATTGTCCGCCTGGCACAGAAAATCTTTAGCCCGCTTACTCTTTCACTTTCAGCCACTCCTCAACAGCCTGCGGACTTAGCCCGGCCAGCCCGAGCTTATTCTTTTTGTTGTAGCCGTTCAGATCGTTCGACAACTTGCCTGCTTTTGCAGTCTCCCTGAGCTTTGAGAGTGTCGTGAATCCAAGCTTTTTCAGGGGTTCAATCCATTCTTCCGGGATTCCGGCTTCGAGGTACTCCTCTTTAGCGCTTTCTACCGGTGGTTTCTGGATAAGGGGTTTCATTTGCGGGAAAAGGAGAACATCCTGGATCGAGGGCTGATTGGTGAGCAGCATGGCCAGCCTGTCGATGCCAATACCCATACCTGAGGTGGGAGGCATGCCGTATTCGAGCGCTTTTACAAAATCAAGGTCAATGAACATGGCCTCGTCATCACCTTTTTCAGAGAGCTTCAACTGGTCCTGAAATCTCCCGAGCTGATCCACCGGGTCATTAAGCTCCGAATAGGCATTTGCTATCTCCTTGCCGTTTATCATCAGCTCAAACCTTTCGACCAGACCTGGCTTGCTCCGGTGCTTCTTCGTCAGAGGAGAGGTCTCCTCGGGATAATCGATTATGAATGTGGGCTGAATATAATTATGCTCGCATTTTTCTCCGAAAATCGAATCGATGAGCTTGCCCTTGCCCATCTCAGGTGTATGAGGCACTTCAAGCCGGTCACATATCTTTCTCAGTTCCTCCTCAGTCATACCCGTGATGTCTACCCCGGTATTTTCCCTGATTGCATCCGTCATCGATATCCTTTTATACGGGGGAGTGAGGTTAATATTCTTGTCTCCGTATACGATTTCCGTCCTGCCGTGAATTTCCATTGCCGCCTTACGGATTATCTCCTCTGTGAAGCTCATCATCCAGAAGTAGTCCTTGTATGCAACGTATATCTCCAGTACAGTGAACTCGGGATTATGATTCCGGTCCATTCCTTCATTACGGAAATCCTTGGCAAATTCGTAAACTCCCTCGAATCCGCCAACTATCAGCCTTTTAAGGTAAAGCTCATTGGCGATCCTGAGATAAAGCGGTATGTCGAGTGTGTTGTGATGCGTGATGAAAGGCCTTGCCGAAGCGCCTCCGGGAATGGGCTGGAGGATAGGGGTTTCCACTTCAAGGTAACCCTGCGAATTGAAAAGCTCGCGCATCGACTGAACTATCCTTGTCCTGTTCCGGAACACGTCGCGGACATGAGAATTGACAATGAGATCCACATAACGCTGTCGGTAGCGCATCTCGGGATCAGTGACAGCATCATAGAAAATCCCGTCCTTTTCCTTTACAACAGGAAGCGGCCTGATGGATTTGCTAAGTATTGTGAATTCCCTGACATGAACTGTTATCTCACCCATCTGCGTCCTGAAAACATGACCTTTAACCCCGATTATGTCACCAATGTCGAGCAGACGCTTGAAAACAGTGTTGTACAGGGTTTTGTCCTCACCCGGACAAAGATCATCCCTTCTGGCATAGATCTGTATCCTTCCCGTCGAATCCATCAGTTCGGCAAAGGAGGCATTCCCCATGATCCGGCGGCTCATTATCCTGCCGGCAAGGCATACATCCCCGAACTTCGATTCATCCTTGCCAAATTCATTCAATATTTCGGCAGCAAAGGCATTCGTCCTGTATTCTGCTGCCGGATACGGGTCAATGCCAAGCTTTCTTAACTCTGCAAGCGCATCCCTCCGTATCAGTTCCTGTTCACTTAACATCATAAAACCGGTCGGTTAAAAATTTGTGCAAAGATATCAAAATTCAGCTATTGCCTGAATGAGGTTCATGAATGTTTCAGCGAGCAGATCTGATCGTTGAACCGTTCCCTGAGTATCCTGGTGACGGGTCCGGGAACCCCTCCGCCGATTTCAAAATTGTCCACTCTGACGACAGGTGTTATTTCACCAGAGGTATTGGTTATGAATATCTCCTGAACCTTCGACAGTTTTCTGAGAGCTACTGCTTCCTCCTTTACGGGGATGCCCTCCCTGCGGGCGAGTTTGATTATGTTTTTCCGGGTTATGCCGGATAGTATGCTTTCCGATTCAGGATGGGTATAGAGAACTCCTTTCTGAACAAAGAAAATATTGGAGTGTGAGCATTCGGTGATTAATCCATACCTGACATAGGCACATTCAAAGAAACCATTGGTGACGGCATCCTGAAAGCCAAGGGTGTTGGGTAAAAGAGCAACGGATTTGATGTCGCAGCGAGCCCACCTGATGTCTTCCTTAACTGTTATGGCAACTCCCGACTCCCTGCCTGCATTCTCGGGTGTGAATTCCCTGGCAAAGGCATAGACTGTCGGACTTACCGGAGGTGAAGGAAATGCATGCGACCGGCTGGCGGCTCCCCTTGTAACCTGAAGATAAACAAGAGCCTGCGAGTTCTCAAGATGGTTAAGCTTAACCAGTTCCCGTGCCATTACCGGGAATTTGTCCTCTTCCGGCCACGAAATCAGAATTTCCCTGAGACTCCTTTTCATCCTTGCCACATGACCATCCATATCAAAAAAGAATCCCTGGTACCACCTTACAACTTCATAAATGCCTTCCGCAAACAGAAATCCGCGGTCATCAGGACTTATCCTGATCTCATCCCTTGGCATATAACTGCCATTGAAATATGCTATGTCCATTTTGCTTTCAGGTTAACTTATTTATAAACAGATCAGTCCTGAAAAAGTTTACTGTTTCACAATTTGTATCTGCCAGTTCCTGTTCCTGATCTTTTTTTATCCGGGTTCGATCACCTCGGTGTTGTAATCTATTTCCGACCTTGCTTCCTCCGGCGATCTGAAGTTTCCGCAGGCCGCCTGAACGAAGAGGGAGGCTCCGAGCACCGTAGTCTCCTTTTGTTTTATTATCCTGAGCGGCACTCCGGCCGATCTTGCCCTGAGTCTGTTCCACAGCCGGTTACGCGATCCTCCACCCACGCAAAGGATACTTTCTGCCCTGAATCCTCCGGCATTTTCAAGCGCAATTCTTCCTTCCGCCAGCCTTTGCGAAAGTGACTCGAGAACAGCCCTGAATATTTCATCCCTTGTCGAGTCCATTGTGAGTCCGAGTATCTGGCCTCCCCGCCTGCCTTCCCTTTCCTCATAGAACTTCGGGATCACCTTAACCCCGTTGCAGCCGGCGGCGACTTTTTCAGCTCCTTCTATCATAAGTTCAAAAGCATCATCGCCCAGGTCGCTGTAAAGATTACGGCGCACCCATTCTATTACCCCGGAAGCAATCCACTGCGTGCCAATATTGAAAAGACCCGGCCTCGCGTCAAGTTCGGTGGTGATGCCCATATCCAGTTGTTCAGGTCCGGCTCTGAAGCTTCCTGCCCTGACCATCAGTACTTCCCATGTTCCTGAACTGAGAATGGGCTCGTCTTTCCCGGCGCCCGATCCGAAGATGGCAAACTGGGTGTCGTGCCCTGTGGCCACAACAGGAGTACCGGCGGGAATTGATGTTTCTTCAAAAGCTTTTCTGCTCACAGATCCGACAATTGTCCCGGGTTCTGCCAGAGGCCCCATCAGCTCCCTGCCGATGCCTGCCTTTCCAAGAATCATTTCGGAGAACTCCCTGTCCCGCTGGTTCATCATCATGGATGTTCCGGCCATAGTGGTGTCATTAACCAAAGCGCCTGTAAGCTGCCTGATGAAAATAGAGGGCATGAAAAGAAACATGTGACTGCCGGAGATGATTTCCGGCCTGTTCTCCTTAAACCATATCAGCTTGTAGATTGTATTGAAACTGAACGGCAGAACTCCGCTCTCGCCGTAAAGTTCATCCTGCCGGATATACTTGCCGATCCCTGACATAATCTGTTTTGTCCTTTCACACTGCCATGAAATGACCGGGTAAAGCATCCTGCCGTCCCTGCTGAAAAAGGTCCCGTCGACTCCGAAAGTAGTGACCGTTACACCGGCAATTCTTTCGGGTTTGATCATCCCAATCACTTTCCTTGAGGCAAGGCACATCTTCTCCCATATCTCCCCTGTGTCCCATATCCTGTATGCCGGGTAAAAAGGGTCGGGTCGTGTCGAATTGGGGAAAGCCTCCGACGCAAGTATGATTCCTGCCGCATCGATGGCAATCACCCTTACATTTGTTGCACCGCAGTCGAAGACAATTGCTGTATCGCGCTGCATCGGTCAGGCTCCTTTGAGAAACGACATCGATGCTCCGGCATATATCAGCCCCAGGGCATAGGCAGTGATGGCAATTATAACCAGTATCCCTATGAAAGCGAAGAATTTCCTCAGGTTCCTTATTCCCCTGTCGAGCTTCTGCTGGTCGTTGTTCTGAACAGCATCCCTGATGTTTTTCGAAAAACGGAAAAGGAACACAACGGGAAACAGGGAAATAGCGCCTGCCACAAATAAAAGAATGATAACCATCGATTCGGGAATGCCCAGGGCCGCCTTGGTTGTGCTGAACGTTGTAAGGAACATGCCTGTTGCAATTCCTGCAATAATAAACAATCCTATAAGAATGAAGCCAAGCACCGAAAGGAATGTGGTCCATATTCTCATAGTGTTCAGATTTTTGAGTGCGTCAGGACCAATTTCAAGTTTCCTTTCTTCCGGAGATGTTTCCATTGTATTTCAGTGTTGTAACCGTATATTGCTCTCGATATATTCTTTTATCCTGCCTTGTCATTAACCGTAAAGGGGACCATAGCTTGCGCAAGCCCTGTAATCCGATCCTTCCCTGTCCATGCCGAATGCATTCCATGAGCTTGGCCTGAAGATCTTTTCATCAGGAACATTGTGCATGCAAACAGGTATCCTCAACAGGGAAGCGAGCGCAATCAGGTCCGCCCCAATGTGACCGTAGCTCGAAGCCGAATGGTTGGCTCCCCAGTTGGCCATAACAGAATAAACATCGGTGAAGGGTCCCTTGCCGGTAAGCCTGGGTGCAAACCATGTGGTAGGCCATCCCGGATCGGTTCTGTCGGTTAGGATCTTGTTCATCTTTTCGGGAAGGTCAACCGTCCAGCCTTCGGCGATCTGCATTACGGGACCAAGCCCCCTGACCAGGTTAACCCTCGATATTGTTATTGGCATAACGTCAACGGTAGTGAATTGGGATGAGAAGCCTCCTCCCCTGAAATATCCGGTACTGGCCGGCGACCAAAGTGTTGCATTAAGACATTCGGCTACATCTTCGGGGGTTATTTCCCAGAAGGGCTTTATGCATGCTTCTCCCTTTCTGCGTTCCCTGCCTGAAAAATCGAGCGCGGAAGCTCCGGAGTTAATAAGGTGAATGATCCCGTTGGCTGCAAGCCCGGCGGGTTTCATGCCGGTAACCCTCTCAATCGCAGCGGCGCTCCAGTAGGTGCGAATGTCAGAGAACATCTGGGCGGTGTTGGTGAGAAGATAGCCGAACAGCATCGGCACGCCGTTCATGGCATCATTCTCGGTTGCAACCAGGTAGGGAGGTCTGATTCCGTTCCAGTCGAAGGAGGAGCAAAGGATGGCCTCAAGAAAATCGCCGTTGGGCATGTGATCGTTCCACTGACGCTGACCCTGGAATCCAGCCAGAATTGCATTGTGACCGAGGGATTCCTCTCCAAAACCAAGTTTTTTAAGGACCGGATTTCCAACCATGAGGTCGCGCGCTATCAGGGCCATTTTGACAACAGTTTCCCATTCCTGGTCCTTCTTTTTCCTCGATGAGGGTTTCCCGTTCATGTCCTTTCCCTCCTTGCAGTATTTTTTAGTCCAGGCAAGCGCCCTGGCATATTCTTCCTTGTCAAAGATCCCTTCGTCGAGCCGGCGGGTGAATTCGCTCATGTCGACATATTCGTTCCTCATCCCCAGATATTCCTGGAAAAAATCTTCCCTGACGATTGAACCTGCAATTCCCATCGAAACGGAACCCATGGACAGATATGACTTTCCTTTTATGAAGGCAACCGGCAGGGCTGCCCTTACAAAGCGGAGTATCTTTTCCGAAACATCTTCCGGAATGGTCTTGTCGCCTGCATCCTGCACATCGCGTCCGTAAATGCCGAATGCCGGAAGTCCTTTCATGGCATGTCCGGCAAGAGCCGCTGCCAGGTATACTGCTCCCGGTCTTTCCGTACCGTTGAAACCCCAGATGGCCTTTGGCATCATCGGATCGACATCTATTGTCTCGCTTCCGTAACACCAGCACGGAGTAACGGTAAGGGTCAGACCCACACCGGCTTTCCTGAATTGCTCGGCACAGGCTGCAGCCTGCGCTACGCGGCCGATTGTAGTGTCGGAAATAACACATTCCACCGGGTTCCCGTCCGGGTACCTTAAATTCTTGCTGATCAGGGCAGCCGCAGCTTTGGCCATCCCCATTGTCTGTTTTTCAAGCGACTCGCGTACTCCCCTTTCACGGGCATCAATCACCGGCCGGATCCCTACTTTCGCGAAATCCCCGATGACTGTCTGGTAGTCTTTACTGATTCTGAATTCGTTCTCTGACATATTCCCCTTTTTATATGTTTAACCGATAAAATTGTCACTTAACAAATATAGTTTTTTTTTGTTATTTGTTTTCTCCATGCCGTTTACTCATCTGATCATTGTTTTACTTCTCCGCATGTTTTCCGGGCGCTGATTTTTTAGTAAATTTGCCGTTCATTATCCAGACATGCAAAAGGGGAGAAGATTGCCGGAATGGCTTAAGATGCAGAGGGCAAGCGGGGAAAACTATTCGAGGGTGAAAAGGATAGTGGAGCTTAACAATCTCCATACCATATGCACCAGCGGGAACTGCCCCAATATCGGCGAGTGCTGGAACGCCGGCACTGCAACCTTCATGATACTGGGCGACATCTGCACCAGAGCCTGCAGGTTCTGTGCCACACGGACCGGCAAACCCCTGCCGCCCGATCCTGAAGAACCGGCCCGTCTTGCCGCCAGCATAAAGTCGCTCGGCCTAAAACACTGTGTTATTACCTCAGTCGACCGTGACGACCTTCCCGACCGTGGCTCATCTTTCTGGGCCGAAACGGTCAGGATGATAAAACATGAAAATCCGGGAATAACAATCGAAACACTTATACCTGATTTCGACGGAGAAAAATCTTACCTGAGCAATGTGATTGATTCGAAACCCGATATCATCTCCCATAACATAGAAACTGTAAGAAGGCTTACTCCGCTCATCAGGACAAAAGCAAAATATGAGACCAGCCTGAAAGTCCTTAAATACCTTTCGGGAAACGGTGTGAGAACCAAATCGGGATTTATGGTTGGTCTCGGGGAAACAGAAACTGAGGTGGCCGATACGATAAAGGACCTCCGGGATGCAGGTTGCAGCATACTTACAGTGGGACAATACCTGCAACCGACCATGAACCACATGGAGGCAGTCAGCTTTGTTACCCCTGATAAATTCGCGGAATACAGAAAGCTGGCATTCGCCGCGGGATTTGAATATGTGGAATGCCATCCTCTGGTGAGATCCTCTTTTCATTCTGAAAAGCAGATGGGCCTTGAGGAAAAATGACTATATTGTACTGATTTAACCGATCTAAGTTGAATTGAGTTATAGTGTTTTATATCAGGATATTGGAATAAAGGACTACAAGGAGGCGTGGGATTTGCAGGAGAATGTTTTCAGAAAGATTATCAGCAGAAAGATTGCCCTTCAGAAAAACAACCCCACCGACGAACCGGCACAGCCCGGAACACTCTTCCTTGTTGAACATCCTCATGTATATACTCTTGGAAAAAGCGGATCGGAAGACAACCTGCTGATTGATCATATTCAGCTGCAGACAAGGGATGCACAATTTTTCCGTACCAACAGGGGAGGAGATATTACTTATCATGGGCCGGGCCAGATTGTCGGTTATCCAATCTTCGACCTGGAAGAGATCGGGATAGGTCTCAGGGAGTATATTTCAAGGCTCGAGGAGGCTGTTATACTTACAGTCGCCGCTTTTGGCATCAGGGCTTCGCGGCTGAAGGATGCAACCGGTGTGTGGCTCGATGCGGAACAGGGGAAGAGGCCGCGAAAAATTTGCGCGATAGGAGTGAGGGCAAGCAAATATGTCACAATGCACGGGTTTGCATTCAATGTAAATACCAACCTGACGTATTTTAACTATATTAACCCCTGCGGCTATACCGACAAGGGCGTGACTTCGCTTGAAATGGAACTTGGCGGAAAACAGGATCCTGAAAAGATAAAACTGCTGGTCAAAAATAACCTCCGGGAGGTTTTCGACCTTAAATGGATAAATTGACTGAAGACATGGATAAGAGTTGGGTGATTAAGGAGAAGGGAGATCCGGCAGTTGTCAGACAGCTTGCAGGTATTCAGAATATTTCGGAGGCGCTTGCCAACCTGATGGTCCAGAGGGGAATTACCACCCCGGAGGAGGCAAAGGCTTTTTTTGAACCGGACCTGGGATACCTCCACGACCCCTTTATGATGAAGGGGATGACTACTGCAGTCGACAGGATATCGACTGCAATCAAGAAAAATGAAAAGATACTGGTTTACGGCGATTACGACGTCGACGGTACCACGGCAGTCGCACTGATGTATTCATTCCTTAAGGAACAATACTCGAACGTCGAATACTATATCCCCGACCGCTACAAGGAGGGATACGGTCTTTCACTTATGGGCATTGACTTCGCCCAGCAGGTCAACTGCAAGCTGATGATCACCCTCGATTGCGGAATAAAAGCCGTTGAGAAAGTGAAATACGCCCGCTCCAGGGGAATCGACGTTATTATCTGTGACCATCATTACCCCGGCGATGAAATACCAAATGCCACGGCAGTACTCGATCCCAAACAGCCGGGTTGCAGCTATCCATACAAGGAACTATCAGGCTGCGGAGTCGGCTTCAAGCTGGTCCAGGCCTATGCAAGGGTCCACAACATACCTTTTAAGGACATCACCGGCTATCTCGACCTGGTTGCCGTGAGCATCGCTTCCGACATAGTGCCCCTGACAGGTGAAAACAGGGTGCTGGCCTCTTTCGGTCTGCGGCAGCTCAATGAAGCCCCGAGAACCGGACTGAAGGAAATCATACGGGAGGCGGAAGTGAGCCGCACGCTCACAATCGAAGATGTGGTTTTCAAAATCGGGCCCAGGATAAATGCCGCAGGAAGGATGGAATCAGGCAGAAAGGCCGTGGAACTGCTTGTTTCAAGCGACGTCCGCCTGGCTACCGGCATCAGCAAGGAGATCAACAACTTCAATATTGAGAGGAGAACCGTCGACCGGTCAATAACAACCGAAGCCATGAGGATGATCTCGGAAGATCAGGGACGTGTAAATGCCAAAACCACAGTCCTATATAATCCTTCATGGAAAAAGGGTGTGATCGGAATAGTGGCTTCCAGGCTTATCGAGACTTACTACCGGCCAACGGTGATACTTACCGAATCAAACGGCTTTGCCACAGGATCGGCACGTTCGGTGCAGGGTTACGACCTTTACCAGGCCATCGAGGCCTGCAGCGACCTGCTCGAAAGCTTCGGAGGTCATATGTTCGCCGCAGGACTTACTCTTAAAAAGGAAAACATCACTCCTTTCATCGAACGTTTTGAGCAATATGTCAACAATACTATAAGTGAGGAACAGCTCGTCCCCAGAGTGTTCATCGACTCCGAACTCTCGTTCTCCGAAATCACTGTTGATTTCTACGAGTTTCTTAACAAGTTCCAGCCTTTCGGTCCTGAAAATATGTCACCGGTTTTTGTCTCACGGAATGTTTTTGATACGGGAGCCGGACGAATGGTTGGCAACAGCGGAGAACATCTGAAACTCGACCTATGTCACGAGGCAACCGGCAGCAAAAGCTTCCCGGCAATAGCATTCGGTCTGGCTGAACACTACGAAAATATCAGGGCGGGAAAACCATTCGACATCTGCTATTCAATCGAAATGAATGAGTTCAGGGGTAACCGTAAACTGCAGCTCAACATACGGGATATCAAGACGAACAGGGATCTTAACTGATCTGCCCGCTGCTTTTTACTGTTTTCCGCACTTATTTCCGGTTAATTTGTGAACAATCTCCGGTTACACTGGCTGCCACAGACTTCTGCGAAGCATATACACAGGTAGTTTTTCTTGTTATCCCCTGGTGTCAGAACCTTATCCTGGCCTGAACCTTCAGTTCGCTGCTGCTTCCAGAGCCGTCGGGTACCGATGACTCCCCAAAGGCAAACTTGATCCTGAAATCAGCATGGCCTGATGGCCTGACTGAAATCATGACACAGCTTCTGCTTCCGTTGCCCCACAATGCCGGGATGCTGAAACTGTGAACCAGGTCGTTCTCATAAGCATAGATCCTTGAGTCCCAGTCGCCGGTTCTGAAGATACAGTGCCTGAACCAGACCGTCGCCGGGATTGCCCCTATCCGCCAGCTTATGTCCTGGAGCATGCTTATCCCCGCCGATCCTGCCGGACTGACCGATTTGTGGTCGATCCTGGTTGTCAGGGTCAGTTTTTCAAGGGGCATGTAACGGAATGATCCCCTGAGCGAAGTAGCCTCCGACTGGCACTGTTTCTTTATCCCGGTTGATTCCGGCTGGTCAAGCATCGTTTGACGGTAACTGTAAACCGCCTCAAATGACACCTTTTCGGAGGGGAGGTATCTTAACCTGACCTCCCTGCTTATGCCGTATGAAGGGGCGGAGCATCTGTATTTTAGCCAGGGATTGACTTTTACATCAACACCGGCGCTGAGAAACAGATGTTTTGCCGCCTCGAGAATGAAATTTCCGAAAATGCCTTCCGAATTGTCACCCGATGAACTGCTGAACAGCCCCTTGCCGTGAAAACTGATATACCCCGGATCATAATGCCTGTACACCAGGTTCATTGACAACCTGTCGGAAGGTTTGAATGACAGCCCCTGGACAAAAGCCTTCCGGCCCGTCGGATTAACGGATAATTCCCCGTACAGAAGCACCCTGCCCGGCATATATTTGTAACCGGCTGTGAAAGTTGTGTTTACTGAACCTGTAAAGTCATAAAGCTCCCGCGGAGCCGGATCATCATTCATGACCGGTACTGAAAACCTGTTCTGCGTCCACAGAAGGCTTAACCTTAACGACCTGATATCGGTAGAAAGACTCAGTCCGTATGAAGTTTCCGCAACTGCATCCCTTGCCGCCAGCGAAGATGACGTGGTATGCAGCCCCGACCGCTGAAACGTACTGATATAAACATAAGCCTGAGTGCCGGCGGTATCAAGCGTAGCATCGATAAGGTTCCGTGACCAGAACATTGTCATTCCCGTTTTACCCGAGCGGAGCTGAACAGCGGCCCCCCTGAAGAATATGTTTTCGTCGGTTGAAGTGTAGGGCCTGATATCATCACCGCCGGAAAGATAACCAGGCTGCGTGAGAGATAATCCGGTGCGAAGCCCTGTGTTTATGCCAGTGCCCATCCCATACCTGGCGCCGAAATCGCCGGCGATGACCTTCCTCACAAATCCCTTTCCTTCCCAGACAAGATTTGCTGAAAGAAAGTCGGTAACCGGGATTTTTCCCTGAAGGAATTTCTCTCCGGCATCCTTTTCAGATGTCACTGACCCCGAGAATGGTCCTGCACTGAACCTGTACTTCGTTAGCATTTTCCACGATCCTCCCGGGGCAGAGGTGTCAGTGGGAGGAAATTTTACAGAGAAATTCATAAGGATATCATTCCTTAACCTGATTTTTTTCTTCTCTTCCTGTGTCCCTTCCTCAAGTGTGACAAAAGGCGCCACCATGGCTGACAGGGGGGTATTGAACCCCGGAACGGCCGCAATTTCGTAAACCGAGTAAATCCTTCCCGTTTTGCGGATATAATCAGCAAGGGCCTTTATCTGAAAATCGGTGAGGAAAAACAGGCGTGACAATTCAGACTCATCAGCCGTGTTGATCCTGACAGGCTTTTCGGCCAGTTCATAAAGCCTGATAGCAAAATCCCCTGCTGCATCGGCGTCAGTCTCATCTTCCGAAAGCTGCTCTGCAATCTCCATAATGATATCCGGAATCCTTTCTTCCTGAGGGTAAACCGCGTTGACCGGGAGCAGAACGATTAATATAATTATTCCCCTTTTCATCCGTCTCATTTAAAGGCAAATATCACCGAGACGGCAGTTGAAACCCCAAGCCTGTCGTGAGTGCTGAATCCCAGGTCCATCTGAACCGACCTGACGATGTATCCCATCCCGAAGCAGAAAGAGTTGCCTCCGCTGCTGAATCCGCCCCTTATTGTGAAACTACGGAACGGATCGTACTCAAATCCGGTCCTGATGTCAAGTCCGCCGGCTGTCGACATCTCCGCTTCGGCAGAGGCGAACAGGTCGCGGCTCAGGCGGATTCCTGACCCAACCCTGACTGACGAAGGAAGCTTGTCCTTCCTGAAAGATCCGGGAACAGGATTGAACAGGTGGATCCCAAGGCTTACCTGTTCCGATGCCTTTATATGTATTCCCGCCTCGAACGACAGCGACCTTCTTTCCCGATACTCACCAGCCGTCTTCTCGGCAAAGAAATCAGCCTGAACCCCTGCCGATATCTTTTCAGAAAGCAATATCCCGCAGGCAAGTCCGGCCGAATGCCTGGCAAGATCGCGGTACCCGAAATGGCTGTATACAAATCCAAGTGCAGCCTTATCAAGAGGCATGACAAGCGCGGCCGACTTTGTTCCCAGCTCACTGATGCCAAACCTGCTGTGGTAGTTTATTCCTGTGGCGGCCGATTTGTTGAAGGGCAGAAGAGCCTGATTATGAAATGAGGACCAGAATCCGGGTTTCATCACGCACGACCATCCCATCCCTGATTCACCGGCACCGGCAGCGGGAAAATAAGGATCACCGCCACGGGCTGAGGAAAAGAGAAAAACAAATATGAACGAAACAGGTATAAGACGCAGCGAGTACAAACTGTTTCAGTTAACTTAAGCAAGTTATGCAATAAATATGAAACCAGGATATGGGAAAGGGAATATTTTTGAGAAGGAGTTAAGAAAATGACCTCCTTTAGGGGGCAGGGGGTAAAACGGTCAGGCGAGTATCATCTGTCTTCAAAACACATATCGTTTCAGGTAAAAAATTTGTCGAATATCATATCAAAAATTATCGTAAGTCGATAAAAATTTGTTGTTATTTCTGGCAATTCAGATTATGGAAAGGATTTGCAGCTCCCGGTAATGCGGCTCACTGGAAAATTCAGTTCGTCTTGAACGGGAATTTGATCTTCTTCAGCTCCTCGTTTGCCTCGACGATCTTTTTCTTAAGTCCTTCCTTGTATTTTACCACAGTATTCATCACCTCAGGGTCGCCTGCCCCTATTATCTGTGCGGCAAGGATTCCGGCGTTCAGCGCGCCATTGATGCCAACAGTCGCCACCGGGATTCCGGGAGGCATCTGAATTATCGAAAGCATTGAGTCGAGCCCTTCGAGCGAAGCCTTAATCGGAACTCCAATAACAGGCAGCGGAGTCATCGCTGCAATAACACCGGGAAGGTGAGCAGCCATTCCTGCAGCCGCGATTATTACCTTTATGCCTCTTCCTGCAGCTCCCAGGGCAAATTTTTCAACTTCTTCGGGAGTGCGGTGAGCCGACAGTGCGTTTATCTCAAAAGGTATCCTGAAATCGTTGAGCACCTGAGCCGCCTTCTCCATTACAGGCAGGTCGGAAGTGCTTCCCATTATTATGCTGACAACTGGTTCCATCTTAATATTTTCATTTAACTTCCTGATGAGAACAAAAATAAGCTATTATTTTCATATTTTCGCGGTGATATTTTTTACCGGATTATGACAGCTTCCGAAATACAGATACACGACAAATTATTCAGGGAATATATCCCCGAAGATGCCCTTCATGACAAGGTACTTGAGCTTGCCGACCGGATCAACAACGATTTTGCAGGTAAGGAGGTTATCTTTGTCGGTGTGCTCAACGGATCGTTCATTTTTGCAGCCGACCTTTTCAGGAGAATAAAGCTGAAAGCCAGGATCACATTCATAAAACTGGCATCCTATGCAGGTACAAGTTCCTCGGGCGAAATCAGGGAACTGATCGGATGGAACGAAGACCTGAACGGCAAATCGGTGATCATCATCGAGGACATCATCGATACGGGCGTTACCCTCGAACATACGGTCGACAACCTGATAATAAGGAATGTCAGGGAAATAAGTATAGTAACACTGCTTCTCAAACCTGAAGCCTACAGGAAGAACATCCATATCGACTATGTAGGCTTTGAAATACCCAACGACTTCGTTGTGGGCTACGGGCTCGACTACGACGGTGAGGGAAGAAACCTCCCGGCTGTTTACACCCTGGTGCCCTGAGAAATTTTTCAAATCTTTATTAATATAAAATTATTATCTATGCTCAACTTTTTGATTTTTGGTCCTCCCGGATCCGGTAAGGGAACCCAGTCGGTGAGACTGGCTGAAAAATTCAACCTCAAACATCTTTCCACAGGCGATATGCTTCGTGCTGAAATAGCAGCAGGAACAGAGCTTGGAAAAAAGATGAGTGCAATCATGGCAACCGGCGAACTTGTTCCGGATGAGGTGGTGATTGAAATGATCGCGGGTAAGATCGACAGCACGAAAGATTCTGCCGGCTTCCTCTTCGACGGATTCCCCCGTACGGTGGCACAGACCGAAGCGCTTGAAGCGATGCTCAATGAAAGAGGAATGAAGATCGACAGCATGCTGGTACTCGACGTCGATCATGATGAACTCGTCAAAAGGCTGATCCTCAGGGCTGAACTATCGGGTCGTCCCGACGACAAGGATCCGGCCGTGATTGAAAACCGCATTGATGTATATAAGGCCAAAACGGAACCTATTATTGAATTCTGCAAGCAAAGAGGTATTTACCAGCCTGTTGACGGAGTCGGATCGATCGACGATATCTTCGGACGTCTCAGCTTTCTTATAAGCGGGCATATCGATTCATAATGGCAAGTTCCAACTTCGTCGACTACGTAAAGATCTACTGCCGTTCAGGCAACGGAGGTCCGGGTTCCGCTCATCTGCGGAGGGAGAAATTCATCCCGAAGGGCGGGCCCGACGGAGGCGACGGAGGCCGGGGCGGCCATATAATCCTCAGGGGCAACAGCCAGATGTGGACCCTTCTGCATCTGAGATTCAAACGGCATATTTTTGCTGAGAACGGCGGCCCGGGCGGTCATCAGCTCTCAACCGGGGCCGATGGAAAGGATGTAATCATAGAGGTGCCTCTGGGTACAATCGCCAGAAAAGAAAGTACCGGCGAGATTCTCTTCGAGATAACGGATCACGGTGATGAAAAGATACTTGCCGAAGGAGGTCGCGGCGGACTTGGCAATGATCACTTCAAATCGGCTACCCACCAGACTCCAAGATTTGCCCAGCCGGGAGAACCCGGGATTGAGGAGGCATTCATTCTCGAACTTAAAATTCTGGCCGACGTCGGCCTGGTGGGTTTCCCCAATGCCGGTAAATCGACACTTCTGTCGGTTGTATCAGCCGCGAAACCCAAAATTGCCGATTATCCTTTTACAACACTTGTTCCCAACCTGGGAATCGTGTCATACAGGGAAGGGAAATCTTTTGTTATGGCCGACATCCCCGGGATAATCGAAGGGGCTCACGAGGGAAAGGGTTTGGGAATCAGATTCCTCAGACATATCGAACGAAACTCGATGCTGTTGTTCATAATTCCGGCCGACAGCCGGAACATCATGGAGGAATACGACATTCTGGTAAACGAACTCCATATGTATAACCCGGAACTCCTTGATAAAAGACGGCTCCTGGGTATCTCAAAATCCGATCTGGCCGACGACGAGATAAGGAATGAACTCAGGAAAGACCTGCCTGATCTTCCGAGGGTATTCTTCTCATCACTCACCGGCGAGGGTATCACCACACTTAAGGATATGATCTGGAAGACCCTGAACAGTTATTAACAGGCATGGAGCAGATTGATCAGCAGCTTTTTCTTTTTCTCAACTCGGCAAACTCACCATTCTGGGACAAAGTTATGTACTTTCTCAGCATGAAACTTGTCTGGGCCCCTCTGTACATTGCAATCCTGATATGTCTGGGACTCAGGTACGGGAAGAAGTTCTGGATTCTCCTGTTGTTCATAGCCCTTGCCGTGTTCCTCGCCGACCGTACATCGGTGATGATCAAGTACCTTGTCGACCGGCCGCGGCCATGCCATGAGACCTCACTCCAGGGACTTGTTCATGTGGTGAACGGAGTATGTGGCGGAAAGTACGGATTCGTCTCATCCCATGCGGCAAACTCATTCAATGTGGCCTTTCTGAGCCTCATGTTCATCAGGAAAAAATGGTACACCTTCTTTATTATCTTCTGGGCATCAGCGGTCAGTTACAGCAGGATCTACCTGGGTGTCCATTACCCGGGCGATGTGTTGGGAGGGGCAATACTCGGCGCCTTCATCGGCTGGGGCGTTTATAAATTGTTCTCATTATACGGACAAAGAACCCTGTTGCGGACTTAACATACACTTATGCAGTGCATTACCCTGCCTTCGTCCGATCCTTATTTCAACCTGGCAGCTGATGAGTTTCTCCTCAGGAAACCTGGTGATGAATATTTTCTCCTCAGTATCAATGATCGATCGGTCATCACAGGCAAACATCAGATTCCTCACAGAGAGGCCGATACACGGTTTGTCACTGAACATGAAATTCCTGTTATCCGCCGAATCTCAGGCGGAGGAACTGTTTTCCATGACCCCGGGAACCTGAATTTCACCTTCATCCTCAACAGCGCCGAAGGGAAACAGATAGATTTCAGGAAATATACCCTGCCGGTCATCTCTTTCCTTGCTTCACTCGGGATAGATGCCCGTTTTGAAGGAAAGAACGATCTGAAGGTAGGAAGTCTTAAGATATCGGGAAACGCGGAACATGTATACCGAAACAGGGTACTCCATCACGGGACCCTCCTTTTCAGCGCTGACCTTGACTTCCTGAGTAAGTGCATAAGGAAAGACACTGCGGTGTATGAAACCCGGGCGGTGAGTTCCAATCCCTCACCGGTAACCAACCTTTCAGGGATGCTCGCTACTGTCCGCGATACAATGCATTTCAGGGATCTGATGCTGGAATGGTTCCTTTCTTATCAGCCCGGCTCATGCAAATCATCCCTTTCGGACGATGAAACAAGACAGATAGGCGAACTCGCTGAAACCCGGTACAAATCGTGGGAATGGACTTATGCTTACGGACCTCCCTATCGTTTGAGGAAGGTGTTTAAATACGGAGGAAAGGAAGCCTTGTGCGACCTGACAGTGCAGGATGGGATTATAAATCAGTGCCTGCTGACTGGTAATACCGAACTTGAAAATGCTGGCAGCTTACTCAAAGGTTGCAGGCATATGGTAAACTCCGTAAGGGAAGTTCTGGGAAAAGAGAATATCTTTAGCTCCGGATTTGATGTTTTTAATCTCTTTTGACCAAGACAAGACCGGTATGGATGTTCTGGAATCAGTCTTTATATGGATGACGGGAGCGCTCCTGATAGTTGTATGCTTCCCCCTTACATTTCTGATCTGGATTATTACCCTCCCCTTTGATAAAAACCGGATTGTAATTCACCGGCTGCTTAACTGGCAAAGCCTTTTAGCGGTCAGGCTGATCCCGATATGGAAACTGAAGATAGAAGGAAGAGAAAAAGCTGCCGGAGGAGGCCCTTTTGTAATAATTTCAAATCATCAGTCGATCCTCGACATTCTTTTCATTAACTGCCTGTGCTACAGACTTAAATGGGTGTCGAAGATAGAAAACATGAAAATACCTTTCCTCGGATGGTACCTGCGTATGGCCGATTATATAGTGATCAACAGGGGAGACCAGGAGAGCAAGGAAAAGATGATGGAAAAATCGATGAGGTCGCAGAGGAGGGGTACTTCAGTGATGATGTTTCCGGAAGGAACCAGATCGGTTAACGGAGAACCGGGCTTTTTCAAGAGAGGGGCATTTCAGATGGCTATCGATGCCGGTGTCCCGATTCTGCCCGTCGTTCTCGATGGTTCGGGCGGGGTTCTTCCGAAGCACGGTCTCATCTTCACCACCGGTCACAGGGTAAAGGTCAGGGTATTTGATCCTGTCCCTCCTGAATCGTTCACTACCACTGATCCGGATGCACTTTCGTTATATTTCAGTAATTTTATAACCAGGGAACTAAGCGAACTGCGACGAACCCCTTAAGGAAATGGCCGAAACCGGCGCTGAGATCTGCCTGGTTGACATTGTCCATCCGCCAGAGGTTAAGGAACAGGTTGCAGGACTTGGAAAAGTTACGCTTATCGAGGATGATGTTTCAGGAGGCCTGATAAGCGAGGTCTGGGAGAAAGCCAGACGGAAGTTCTTCAAAAAAAGGCTCGGAACGCCCGACAGCATTGAAGTCAGTGAATACAAGCCCGTGTATGACCCGGGTATGGTGATTTCCCTTAATATTCTTACCCAGCTGGAGAACCTGCCCCTGGAGTTCCTTAAAAAGAGGTCGGGCGGGGATGATGAAGCCTTTCTGCGGTTCAGGCAAAGGGTGCAGGAAAAGCATATCGGGTTTCTGAAAAAACATCTTTCGGTACTCATAACCGATATCGCAGAGATCATCTCTGAAAGTTCAGGCAGGGTAAGCGAAATTCCTTCAGTAGTGACAGATCTGCCCCAGGCAAAACTGACGGATGAATGGACATGGCTTCTCGATCCGTATGAACTCAGGAACGACATTTTTCCTATGCAGGAGGCGGTGAAGGAATTGTCGGCAAAGCTTGAATGGCGCCAGAAATTTACGGCCCGCGGACTCGGAAAACCTTTAGATGATAATGAGATAAGAAGTCTCAGGGAATGGATTGACGCTCTCAACAGCCTTGCAAATCATGCCTCCAACAATCCAGGTTACTGCTTTCCTTCAATTGCCGCGGGTGAACCAGTCCTCGAAGCGGTTGCACTCGGCCATCCGCTGCTTTCGGGTGAAACAAGGGTATGCAACGATTTTTCAGTTAGCGGCAAAGGCCGGGTATTTATAATCACCGGAGCCAATATGGCAGGTAAAAGCACCTTCCTGCGGACAGTCGCCGTAAACATGATACTTGGAATGACGGGTGCCCCGGTTTGTGCCCGGAAAATGATCCTGACTCCCGTGAAACTTTTCACAAGCATGCGAACTGTAGATTCGCTTAGTCAGAATGAATCATATTCGATTACCTCCTGCGCGACGGCATAACACGTAAGATGAATGCGGCTTTCCTGATGAAGCAGATGGGGATAGTCTGATTATCCACCATTTATTAACAATGTATGGTGCGCCGTTAAATGATGTGTTATGCAGCATAAGAATCAATTAATCAGATAAATATTTCGGACAGGCAGGTCAGGTGCGTCCCAGCGTTTCAAAAACAGGCCTGATTGTTGAAAATTCGGGGGATCGGTCAATCCCTAAATGACTATATTTGCGCAAAAATTCCGGAAAATGACAGTTGTCGGTTATTCAGAAGAACATATAAAAACCCTCGAGTGGCGTGAGCATATCAGGCTTAGACCCGGCATGTACATCGGGAAACTGGGCGATGGCTCATCACAGGACGACGGTATTTATGTTCTCCTGAAAGAGGTGATGGATAATTCGGTCGATGAATTCATGATGAGCTATGGAAAGAAAATCGATGTTTCCATAAACGGCAGTGAGGTTAGGGTCCGCGACTACGGCAGAGGCATTCCCCTGGGAAAAGTCACTGAGGTTGTCTCCAGGATGAATACCGGCGCCAAATACGATTCCAAGGCTTTCAAGAAATCGGTGGGTCTTAACGGTGTGGGGGTAAAAGCCGTAAACGCGTTGTCGAGCAGGTTTGTCATCCGGTCGATCCGCGACGGGCAGATAAAGGTGAGCGAGTTTGCACATGGACTGATTGTGAAGGATCTTCCTCTCGAGCCAACCACTGAGGAAAACGGTGTTGAGGTTATTTTCCAGCCCGACGAGGCTATGTTCGGAAAATACTTCTTCATCTCGGAATACGTAGACTCAATGCTGAAAAACTACGTGTACCTGAATGCCGGGCTGGTAATCAATTTCAACGGTACAAAGTTTTTCTCCAAAAATGGTCTCGTTGACCTTCTGAACGAAAACATGAGCAAAGAGGGTTTATATCCCATAGTCCATCTTAAGGGTGAGGATATAGAACTGGCATTCACCCACGGGTCACAGTACGGCGAGGATTACTACAGCTTTGTCAACGGACAGAATACAACACAGGGGGGAACCCATCTGGCTGCCTTCAAGGAGGCATTCGTTAAAACGATCCATAACTTTTACAAGAAGGACTTTGATCCGGCCGACATCAAGGCATCAGTAATTGCCGCGATAAGCATTAAGGTTGAAGAGCCCATTTTTGAATCACAGACCAAGACAAAACTGGGTTCCAGGGATATGGGCCCACAGGGACCTTCCGTCAGGAATTTCATCGGCGAGTTCGTCAGGAAACAACTCGACGATTATCTCCACAAGAATTCTGAAGTGGCAAAGATCCTTCTTCAGAAGATTCAGGACTCGGAAAAGGAGAGGAAAGCCATTTCGTCGATCCAGAAGCTTGCCAGGGAGAGGGCAAAGAAGGTAAACCTTCACAACCGTAAACTCCGCGACTGCAGGATACATTTCAGCACCAACGATCCACGCAAACTCGAGTCAACAATATTCATCACAGAGGGAGACTCCGCCAGCGGTTCGATAACTAAATCGCGCGACGTTGAAACACAGGCGGTCTTCAGCCTGAGAGGCAAACCGCTAAATACATATGGACTTACGAAGAAGATTGTTTACGAAAACGAGGAGTTCAACCTGCTTCAGGCCGCGCTGAACATTGAGGATGGTCTGGAGGACCTCCGCTACAACAATGTCGTCATAGCAACAGATGCCGACGTCGACGGAATGCATATCAGACTGCTGCTCCTTACCTTCTTCCTCCAGTTCTTTCCCGACCTTGTCAGAAAAGGACATGTTTATATCCTGCAGACACCTCTCTTCAGAGTGAGGAACAAAAAGGAGACAAAATACTGCTATTCCCAGGATGAGAAGGCAAAAGCCATAAAGGCTCTTGGACCTGCACCGGAAATTACCAGGTTCAAGGGTCTGGGAGAGATATCGCCCGATGAGTTCAGGAATTTCATAGGAAAGGATATGAGACTCGAACCCGTCAGGATGAAGAAGAATGACATTGTCAACGGCTATCTTGAGTTCTACATGGGAAAAAACACCCCCGACAGGCAGGATTTCATAATTGAGAACCTCAGGGTTGAGGAGGATCTCGTTGAGCAGGAAGTTTAAAAGATAAGAAAGGATATTCAGAGGATGGAAGATCTGGATCTTGAACCGGACAGGCCTGAAGANNCGGGCATGTACCAGGACTGGTTTCTCGATTATGCCTCATATGTGATTCTTGAACGCGCCGTGCCGCATCTCCACGACGGACTGAAGCCCGTCCAGCGGCGCATACTCCATTCCATGAAAAGAATGGATGACGGACGCTTCAACAAGGTTGCCAATATCATCGGGCACACCATGCAGTTCCACCCGCATGGAGATGCTTCAATAGGCGACGCACTTGTACAGCTGGGGCAGAAGGACCTTCTGGTTGACACCCAGGGTAACTGGGGAAACATTCTTACCGGCGACGGTGCGGCAGCGCCGCGTTACATAGAAGCCCGCCTGTCGAAATTTGCAGGCGACGTGGTCTTCAACCCGAAAACCACCGAGTGGAAACTCTCCTACGACGGAAGAAACAAGGAACCTGTCACATTGCCGGTCAAATTTCCCCTGCTGCTCGCTATGGGAGTGGAAGGAATTGCTGTCGGCCTCGCCTCAAAAATTCTCCCGCATAATTTCAACGAGATTATTGATGCTTCAATCGATTACCTGCAGGGTAAGGAATTTGTTCTCTATCCCGATTTCCCGACCGCAGGAATGATAGATGTCTCCAGATACAATGACGGCCAAAGGGGAGGAGTTGTAAAGATAAGGGCAAAGATCGAGAAGATTGACAAAAAGGCCCTGGTCATCACGGAGATTCCCTTCGGCAAAACTACCACCAGTCTTATCGATTCGATTATAAAGGCCAACGAAAAGGGAAAGATCAAGATCAGAAAAATAGATGATAATACTTCCTCCCATGTAGAGATAGTGGTTTATCTGATGCCGGGGATCTCGCCCGACAAAACCATCGACGCCCTCTATGCACTGACTGATTGCGAATACTCTATTTCTCCCAATACCTGCGTAATTTCCGGCAGCAAACCCTCCTTCATGGGGGTAAGCGAAATTCTGAAGTTCTCAACCGACAACACGGTCAGACTCCTGAAAACCGAGCTTGAGATCAGGCTGTCGGAACTTATGGAGGAGTGGCATATGTCATCTCTTGAGAAAATATTCGTCGAGGAAAAGATATACAGGGATATCGAGGAGTGCGAAACCTGGGAGGCGGTGATCAGGGCAATCGACGACGGCCTCAAACCCTTCAGAAAAAGGCTGTTGAGGGATGTCACAAGAGATGATATCATAATGCTCACAGAAATCAAAATCAAAAGGATATCAAAATATGACGCCAAAAAGGCGGATGAGCATATCAAAGCCCTTGATGTCGAAATGGAGGAGGTCAGGAACCACCTCAAGAATCTGATCCCCTTCGCCATCAATTATTTCAGGCAGATAAAAAAGAAATACGGGAAAGGGAGGGAAAGAAAAACCGAGATCAGGAGCTTCGATACAATACTGGCTACAAAGGTGGTCGCCAACAATGCCAGGCTCTATATCAACTACAAGGAGGGCTTTATCGGAACCGGCCTGAAAAAGGATGAGTTCGTTTGCGAGTGTTCCGACATCGACGATATAATAGTTATACGAAAGGATGGGAGTTATCTGATTACAAAGGTCGCCGATAAGATTTTCATCGGAAACGACCCCATCTATGCCCAGGTCTTCCGGAAAAATGATGAACGCACCATTTATAATATTGTATACCAGGACGGGAAGGATGGGCCGTACTATATTAAAAGATGTGCCATTTCGGGACTTACCCGCGACAAGGAGTATAACCTTACCAGGGGAGTCCCGGGTTCTAAGATCCTGTATTTCAGCGCCAATCCGAATGGTGAAGCTGAAGTAATCAAGGTCCACCACAAACCTAAGGCAAGGCTTAAAAAACTGATTTTTGAATTTGATTTTGGTCAGCTGACGATAAAGGGAAAAACTTCCATGGGGAACATCCTTACCCGGAATTCCGTTCACAAGATATCACTCAAGGAGAAAGGAGTTTCAACCCTGGGAGGGCGGAAGATATGGTTCGACGATGCAGTCTTCAGGCTTAACGTCGACGGAAGAGGACTTTATCTGGGCGAATTCAGCGCCGACGACAAGATCCTGGTCATCACCAAGAACGGTTACTTCAGGGTGACCGGATTTGACCTCACAAACCATTTCGAGGAGAACATCCTGATAATAGAAAAATACCGCCAGGGGGCAGTCTATTCGGCTGCTTACTGGGATGCCGGACAGAAGTTCTATTATGTTAAGCGATTCATAATTGAGGAATCTGAAAAACCTCTTTGCTTCATCAATGAGGACCCTGAATCAAAGCTTATAAGCATAACCGAGGTGGAGTATCCGCGCTTTGAGATCCAGTTCGGGGGCAAGCATAAGGACCGAATCAATGAGATCATTGAAGTTGCCGAATTCATTGGTGTAAAGAGCTACAAGGCTAAAGGCAGGCGTCTTACAAGCTTTATGGTAGATAATATTCAGGAAATAGAACCTGTAGTAAAAAAGGAATCACAGTCGCCGGTTGAGGATGAGCAGGAGGAGGAGGAACAACCACATAATGGTAAGCCATCAGATCCGGCGCAGATGAAGTTGGAGCTCTGATGCATACTACTGACAGAATATTCCTTGTCGGATTCATGGGAAGCGGAAAGACCACCGCGGGCAGGAAGCTCGCTTCGCGCCTGGGCTGGTCATTTATCGATCTCGATGAACTTATTGAGAGGGATAACGGGATGTCAGTCGCGAAAATTTTTGCCGAAAGGGGAGAGGAGTGGTTCAGGACTGTCGAATCCAATGCATTGAGAGAAATTGGAAATAACAGGAATACAGTTATTTCCACTGGCGGAGGCACTCCATGCTTCTTCGGTAATATGGAATTCATGCTGAAGAACGGCCTTACAGTTTATCTGAAGATGACTCCCGAAAAACTGAACAGACGTCTCTCAAGGTCAACTGCCGGGCGCCCTTTGCTGAAGAATATCGGAAAAAAGGAATTGCCGGGGTATATAAGTGCCTTACTGAATGAACGCGAACTCTGGTACTCAAGGGCCGAAATAACAATAGAAATTGAAAGGGGAAATATTTCAGCCCTGCTTTCGTTGATAAAGAACAGGTTAGGATAGTGATTTATCTGCCGGATTTCTTAATTTTAGGTTGTTGAATAAAACATTTCAGGTTTATGGGAATCAGACATTTCGTACTACCCCCCGCGAAGATGGAGGTCGTTCCCTCAACCGGCGAATGGGAAATCCTGACAAACAAGTTTGCAGGCAAGACTCTTTTCAGAAAAAAGCTTTACTGGCTCGAAACGGGCGATTTGTCTGCAATCGGCGCTGTCAGGAACAGATGGTTCTACGAGGAGCTGTTCGCCTACGCTGTTGCTTTCCGCGACAGAAACCTCCTTCCTGCACTACAGAAAGTTGCGGCTTCGGCAAACCTCGACGAAGGAATTCGCCGCAAAGCATCCGAAGCGTCTGATAGGATACTCTCACATACAGAATCCGGTGACACTGCCCTTAAAAATACAGCGCCGTCCAACGAATTCACCAGGGCAGAGAATGCCCGTGTTACCCTTGCCGGAACAAGATACCCGCAAACGACAGAGATACTTAAACTGCTGAAGGATAAATCGCCGGAACTGAAGAGACTGGCTCTCTTCCTCATCGGTAAGTTCAGGATGACAGACATGATACAGGAGGTTTGCGAATGCCTTAATCTGCCCGGTATTGAGAGTGATGCTTACGCGGTGATGCTTAGCCTGGGCCCTTCAGTTGCAAGGGATATTGACAGATGCTATCTGAAGACCGCAGGAAATGTTAATACAAGCAAGGTCCTCCTGAGGCTGATGTCGGAGATACATCAGCCGGCCGATCTTTCGTTCCTGGTCGAGAGGTTGTCGTCGAACTCCAGACTTGTAAGAGAAATGTCGCTTGACACACTTTTAGCCTCCGGATTCAGCCTGAATGAGACCGGGAAGGAACGGCTTAAGGCAAGCATTAATGAAACATTCGGTACCCTGACATGGATCATCTCCATTCTGATACCGCTGGAGGAGGGGAAAAACGGATTCCTTTCAGACGAGCTGAAAAAGGAATATGTAAGGTGGAAGGACTACCTCCTCAAAATTCTTCACCTGGTTTACCATGAAAAGGTGGAGGAGGATGGAAACAACCCCATCCCGGAAATGACATCCCTGATCTTCGGCCTTCCCGATGAGAAGGGAAGCAGGAGAAAGACTTTTAAAAAACTTCAGCAGTGGTTCCCCCTCGGGATACCCACTGTTAACGGGCTCGTTGAGGATATGATCAACTGCGACTACAATCTTCTCGGTGTGTGGACCAAGGCCTGCGCTCTGCGGAGTATTCCTTCCCTTGAGGAACCCGGTCTCGGGGAATCTGTCGCTGCCCTGCTTTTCAGTCCCGATCAGATCCTTAGGGAGGAAGCGGCACTCCTTCTGTCAAGATCTTCAATGGAGCTCTACAGATCGACTTCCTCAAGAATTCCTGAAAAGAACAGGATGCACCTCGACAGGGTAGTCTCCGACCAGACAAATGACAGGGAGCTGATTTTTGATAAGGTAAGATTCCTGGCTTCATCCTTCGGACAAATAAAAGAGGATGACCTGCTCATTCTTGCCGAAAAGCTTGTCTTTGCAAGAAATGATCAGCGTGGAATATACTCCCAGCCGTCAGATACCGTAATGTGGTCATTTTCTGACGAAAACAGCGAACCTGAGATCCATGTCAGCCATGAAGATCTGACTGATCCGGGCAGGATAGCCCGCGATATCCGATCAGCATGTAACTTCTGCTATGTCCTTCCGCTTAAAAGTGTAAGCGAATTTGACTTTCATTGTCCTGAAAGTTCTTTCGGTATTTTCCGTTATATAGATAAACACGAAGGATAATTTAACTCAGTTATGACTTCCGGCTTACATTTAGACGAATCGTTCAGTCCCTTCCCGGGTTTAAGACCATTCACTCCGGAAGAGAGCGAGTATTTCTTCGGGCGCGACAGAGAAAGTGAGGATATCTTCCTCAAGCTCCTGAGAAACAGGTTTGTGGCAATTACCGGAGCGTCAGGAAGCGGAAAATCTTCGCTCGTTCTCAGCGGATTGATACCCAGGATAAAAAGCCTTTCCGATTCGGGAGATACGAAGTGGCGGATACTGACAGTCAGACCGGGAAGCGACCCTCTCCGGAATCTTGCCGCCGCACTGGCAGGAAATGGCTACGCCAGGGATACTGAAAAAGAACCGGGAAATGAGATACTGAGACTGCTTAAGGAAGAACCTGACGGGATAGGAGATATAGTAAGGAATGCCCGGGCCCGTTTCAGCGGAAAGACGCTCCTTTTCATTGACCAGTTCGAGGAGCTGTTCAGGGACGGATCATTTCAGTCAATCCCGGATCGCGACCGGGAAGTGAACAGGTTTTTAAATCTTCTTACAAATTCGGTGTCGCACAATAACCCCGATATTTATCTTGTAGTAGCAATCAGGTCGGACCTCGTAACCGAATGTTCCCAAAACCGGGGATTTACAAATCTGATCAACGGAAGCAGTTACATGGTTTCCAGGATGAACAGAGAATCCATGAAGGAAGCCATTGTCGGTCCTGTAAAAACAATAGGAGCCGAAATCGATCCTGATCTGGTAGACCTTCTTGTGAGTGAGGTCAGCGGCCCTGATTACCAGCTGCCCATCCTTCAGCATGCGCTTATGAGAACCTGGCTCCGGTGGAAGGAACTCGATGAACCCGGCAGACCTATCGATTTCTCCGATTACTTCGCTATCGGCACAATAAGGGATTCAATATCGCGGCATGCCGATGAGCTGTATGAAGTACTGGATGCCAGGGGAAAGCTTATCTGCGAACGCCTTTTTAAAAATATAACCGGACCCGGACCTGATAACAAGGGTATAAGATTGCCTTTGACAATAAAGAGCCTCAGATCGGCAATCCAGTGCGGTTACGATGAACTGATACAGGTGGTGGAGGAATTCCGCAACCCGGCAATATCTGTTCTTACACCTCATTATTCTGTTCCCCTCGACGATAATTCAATAGTCGATCTGTCGCACGAGAGCATCATTCTCCTGTGGGCTCGTCTGCGGCAATGGGTAGCCGGGGAATCCGCTTCGGTTCAGATGTATCTCAGACTGTCAGAGACATCGGCACTGTACCAGCAGGGGAAGGCAGGACTGCTTAAACAGCCAGAGCTCCAGCTTGCGCTGAACTGGCGCGAACAAAACAAGCCCACACTTTCCTGGGCGGTTAAACACGATCCTGCTTTCGAGAGGGCCATGGTTTTTCTGCGGACCAGCGAGAAGGAGTATCTCGAATCGGAAGAGAGAAAGGTCAGGCATAACAGGTGGAGACTTAAAAGGATAAGGATAATATCCTCGATCTTCGGAGGCCTGGCTATTTTAGCAGGATTGATAACACTGATTGCATTGGGTTCAAAGCTATCCTCAGATAAAAAGCGCAGGATAGTCGAGAAGCAGAAAATGGAAGTTGAAGCCCGGAAGTCCCTCGCCGAGGAATATGCATCAGCCGCACTTGTGCAATCGCTGTTGTCCGACTCGGTGGCTGCTGCTGCCCGGCTGGAGCAGGACAACGAGAGAATGCTCCGCCTTAAAGCCGAGAATGAGATCGTATCGGGCCGCCGGCAAATTGAAAGTATTGTCAGGGAGTCGAAGATCGCCATCAGGGAAGGCGGTCTCGCAAAAATGATGGCCGATTCAGCCATCAGGCTTAAAGACGAGACTCAGCGTTTACGAATGGTCTCGGTAGCAAAATCGATGTCGCTCAGATCACTGCAGGTTCCCATGGAAGATGAGCTGCAGCCTCTTCTGGCTTATCAGGCATACCTCTTCAACAGCAGAAACAACGGAAGCAGGAATGATGCCGATATATATGCAGGCCTCTATAACTTAGCAAAGAACAAGGGAAGCGCCAGAATAAAAAACTTCACAGGTATGGACAGCCATGCTAGGAGCATAGCCTTCATACCAGGTAAAAATGAATTTTTCTCCTCCGACTCCAGGGGGAATATACTCAGATGGGACATGGCCGCGGAAGATCAGAGTTTCAGGGTCGTCTACTCCGGAGATGAGGTTGTCGATGTGATGTCGGTCAGTCCTGAATCAGACTGGCTGGCTTTCGGAGGAGCGGATAATAAAATTGGGGTACTGCCGGTTGAAGGAAATGATAAGGGATTTGAACTGAACGGCCATACAGGTAAGATACAGTCGCTTGTATTCTCATACGATGGCAAATACCTCTATTCAGCCGCCCTCGACGGGAAGGTACTGAAATGGGATCTCACCGCCAGGACTTCTACCGACATCGCGACCGGAGGAATGCAGATAACATCAATAGCTCTCTCTCTGAATGACAACTATATTGCCGGTATCAGCGATCAGGGGAAAGGTCTGGTCTGGAACCCCGGTCAGAACGGCAGAAATCTGATAATTGAATCGGATGGCAGGAAGATCCGGAATATAAGGTTCAAACCCGATGATGACCGTATTGCGGTGGGCTATGATGACGGAACCATTGAGTTGTGGGACATTGCACTGGGAGAGCGGATAACGGGATTCAAGGCTCACCAGGGCGAAATTAACGATATCCGCTTCAACGGCAACAATTCCCAGATGGCAACTGCCGGAACAGACGGTACCCTCAAACTATGGGATACAGGTGACCTTACTGCCGCTCCGGTAACCTTCACCGACAACGAAGGTGTTGTAGTGTCATTCGATTTCAGTCCCGACGGCGCAGTCATCCTTTCAGCAGTGGCTTCGGAAAAACCGAAGATGATAGCGCGCCCGGCATTTGCCGACACCTTTGCAGCCGACGGCTGTACATATGTCACCAGAAACTTCACTCCTGAAGAATGGTTAGCCTATGTCGGAAAGGATATTGCCTATGAGGAAACATGTGAGGGGGCTGATCTCAGGATAAGGATAAAACAAATAAGGTAGGCGTAACGGCACATAACGGCTCAACGGCTTAACGGCTTTATACCTTTATGCCTTTACGCCTTTACGCCTTTACGCCTTTACACCTTTAAACCTTTACGCCTTTACCTTTACCGATCAATCCAATTTTTATCTATTTTTGCCTCCGCTTGCATGAACAAGGTTTATTCCTTTTATGTTTATTCTTACTACAAATCACTCTTATGAAACCCACATGTATCAAATACACAAACACGTATGTATATAATATTCAAGCATGTGGGTTCCATCAGACCATTAAATTAAAAATTATATACTGATGAAAAACAGGAAGACTCTTCTGATGATACTTGATGGCTGGGGGATAGGCGACGGATCGGCTGCGGATGTTATAAGCCAGGTACCAACTCCAAATATTACCGGCCTTTTACTTAGGTACCCGAATTCACGGCTTCATGCATCGGGGGAAAACGTCGGTTTGCCCGACGGACAGATGGGAAACTCGGAGGTGGGACACCTTAACATCGGAGCAGGACGCGTTATATACCAGGACCTTGTAAAGATAAACCTGGAATGCAAGACCGGCGACATAAAAAAGAATCCTGTGCTTACCAAAGCATTCTCATATGCAAGAGATAACGGGAAACAGGTGCATTTCATGGGACTGCTTTCCGACGGCGGCGTTCATTCCCTCGATACTCACCTGTATTACCTGTGCGACATGACAGGAGAGTACGGAATAAAGAATGTTTTTATACATGGTTTCGGCGACGGACGCGATACAGATCCCAGAAGCGGGAAGGGTTATATGAAAAACCTGCTCGATCATATGAAAGTGTCAAACGGCAGGGTGGCCTCGTTTATCGGGCGGTATTATGCAATGGATCGCGACAAGCGATGGGAAAGAGTCAAAATCGCATATGACCTGATTGTCGGCGGGGAGGGTAAGAAAACCCATGATATTCTGGATGCAATCCAGCTTTCTTACGACGAAGGAGTTACTGATGAATTCATGAATCCCATTGCCGTTGTGGACGAGAAGGGGGAAGCAATCGGGAAACTGCAGCCCGGAGATGTTGTGGTATTTTTCAATTTCAGGAACGACAGGGCTAAGGAACTTACAATAGCCCTCACCCAGAAAGACCTTCCGGAATCCGGAATGCATACCATGCCCCTTCACTATTGCACCATGACGCCATACGACGCCACCTTCAAAGGACTTCACGTCATCTATCCGAAGGAGAATGTCGACCACACTATAGGGGAGGTTCTCTCAAAAGCAGGCAAAGCACAGCTCAGGATTGCAGAGACCGAAAAATATGCCCATGTCACTTTCTTCTTTTCCGGAGGCAGGGAAGAGGTTTTCGAAAATGAAGAGAGGATACTCATTCCTTCCCCAAAGGTACCGACTTATGACCTCCAGCCTGAAATGAGCGCTTACGGCGTCAGAGATGCAGTGATTCAGGCTATTAATACAGAGAAATTCGATTTCATCTGCCTCAATTTTGCAAACTGCGATATGGTAGGCCATACAGGTGTTTATGAGGCGATAATGAAAGCGGTGGCAACTATCGACGAATGCGCCGGAGCAGTTGTGAACGCGGCCAGGGGAAAAGGATACGACGTCCTTATTATCGCTGACCACGGAAATGCCGACAAGGCTTTGAATGAGGACGGAAGCCCGAATACGGCTCACTCCCTGAATCCGGTTCCATGTATCCTGGTAAGCGATGATTATAAATCGGTTAAAGAAGGAATACTTGCTGATGTTGCGCCAACTCTGCTTACAATAATGGGTATCCCTGTCCCGGAAGAAATGACCGGCAAGGTTCTGGTAAGCTGATGATCCGCATAAATGACATCATATTCAGTCTCGATATTGTCGGGAAGAAATTCAGATGCAACCTGCCCCGCTGCCTTGGAAACTGCTGCCGCTATGGTGATTCGGGAGCGCCTTTGAGAAATGACGAGGTAGATATTCTGGAAGAGATCTGGCCTGAGGTAAAACCTTATCTCAGGCCCGAAGGAGTCATGACAATAGAAAGGGAAGGCACAAGTGTAATAGACTTTGAAAATGAAATGGTTACACCGCTTATAGGAAATGAAGAGTGTGCCTATGCCCGGATAGTTGACAACATTTACATGTGCGGAATTGAGAGCGCATATCTCGACGGGAAAATCCCGTTCAGAAAACCCATTTCATGTCATCTTTTCCCCGCCAGGGTCAAGTATTTCGACGGATTCACTGCTGTTAATTACCAGGAACTTTCAATTTGCCACACTGCCGTTGACACCGGCAAAAATGAGGGAGTCTTTGTATATGAATTTCTGAAAGAACCTCTGATCAGGGCATTCGGTGAGGAAACATACAATGAACTATGCATCGCCGCAACCGAGATAAGGAAAAACCCGGGACGTTTCGGAATTTGATTAATAATCCAGTTAATATTAATACTCATGGGCGGCCCCCACCTGTGTTACCGGGACTTTAGTCCCAACAGAAACTTAAGGGGGCTAAAGCCCCACAGCCTGGGGGGTGCTTCAACCGTTGGCTGAAGCCAACGGTAACAATAAGAGCTGCCACGGTATGGCGGACTGCAATTGAATCCGGCGGCACCACCACGAGTCGTCAGGGTACTATCTGCAACTAAAACCGACGGCAACATAAAGAGTGGCACTTGTTTGCATATATTGCCTATTATCCGGCAAGTTCAGTGGAATACGTTCTTCTGTTACCGTCAGCTTCAGCTGACGGTAATCGGCGCCCACCTGTGTTACCGGGACTTTAGTCCCAAAATAGAGCCAAGGGCAGAAGGCTGTTACTTCTCATCTAATCAGCCACCTTATTTGGAATTCCTCATGCAACATGCCTGATAATCATGTTCTTTATTATTACTAAATGAAAAATTACTATCTTCATCACTTCATTGATTTTATAGAAATCTAATAATGGACATATTATTATAAATAATAACCAGGTAAAAATTTAATATCCATGACAAGCATAAAAACCTATATCGACCGGAACCGCGACAGGTTTCTTGAAGAGTTGTTTGAGCTGATACGGATACCGTCGGTCAGCGCTAAGCAGGAAAACAAACCCGATATGATCAGGGCTGCAGAATTCCTTAAGGATTCGCTTGAAAAGGCAGCCAGTCTTTTCAGGGACTATTTTCTTTCCATCGCCCCCCGGGGTGTAAAAGTGAAGGTTGAGTATCTTTATGGCGGGGAGGCTTACGTCAGTCCCCTCGATACGCCTGAATACCAGGCGGCCGCCCTTGCGATGGAGGAATCGTTCCACAAAAAACCGATTCCGGTCCGAAGCGGAGGAAGCATTCCGATTGTGTAAACATTCGAAAAGATACTGGGAATAAAGTCGATCCTTATGGGTTTCGGACTCGATACAGATGCCATACATTCCCCTGATGAAAACTACCTGCTTTTCAATCTGTTCAAGGGAATAGAGACAATACCGCTGTTTTATATGCATTATGCGAGGTTGCTCAGGTAGTTCATCCTTCCTGTTTCGCTCCCGGAGGCACTCTCAATCACCGGATAAGGGGCCGTTTTCTAAAGGAAACTTACAGTATTTTATTGCCTGAAATGAGCATCTGATGCTGTTTTCCAATAAACAGCAGTCATTTGATGTTAAAAAACAGCTTTAGAATTTTGTTTTTATTTCCAAAGCGTTAACTTTGGATTGTTTACACATCAAACCTAATACCTAATCGTATGAAGAAACAACTACTGTTGATTGTTCTTTTTGTGTTCATGGGTGCCTCAACCCTTTTGGCACAAACAAGAGTTATTACAGGTACAGTCACCTCTTCGGTTGAAGGGGAGGGACCGATTCCCGGAGTATCTGTCACAGTGCTGGGTACCACCCTTGGTGCTTACACCGACATGGCAGGAAAATACACTCTGAATGTACCTGAGAATTCCAGGACCCTTAGCTTCTCCTTTATCGGGATGAAAACCCGGGAAGAAGCGATAGGAGGGAGAAGTGTCATTGATGTCGTTATGGAGCAGGACCTACTTAACCTCGACGAAGTAATTGTGACCGGTGTAGCCGCCGGAACTCCCAAGAAGAAGCTTGCTGTATCAGTTGAGCGTGTTGATGAGAACAAGCTCAAGGAAGTTTACGCAGGTTCGGCTTCATCAGCCCTGCAGGGCAAGGTGGCCGGACTTACAATTATCAACTCCACAGGAGAACCGGGAAGTGCAGCGACAATACTCGTCCGCGGCGCCACTCAGATCACCGGTTCACAGGCCCCTCTCATCATCCTCGACGGGGCTATAATGGAAGGAACGCTCGGTGACATAAACGTCGACGATATAGAGTCGATCGAAGTTGTAAAGGGAGCATCTGCATCCGCACTTTACGGATCGCGCGCGGGAAACGGCGTTATTGCTGTGACCACACGTCGCGGAAATTTGCTCGTTGAGGGCAGGACAGAGGTAATTGTCAGAAATGAATTTGGCATAAACACCCTGGCAAAGAAATATGACCTTGCCACCCACCACCAGTATCAGCTGGCGGATGACCAGGGTAGTTTCCCCTACACCAGGTACAAGGGTGTTACCTACCCTGCAGGTTATCCGGGTTATGGCGATGAGGGTGTTGATGGATCCAGAAGTATTGAACCGGATCAGTATCTTGACAATCCATATGCACGCCTGTATGATCATGAGGAAGAAATTTTTCCCGGCAGCAACTATTATACAAATTACGTTTCAGTCGGATCAAACCTTGGAAAGACAAACTTCCTGTTATCTTTCGAAAACAACCGTCAGTCGGGCCTTGTTGCCGAAACCGACGGCTACAAGAGAAACAGCTTCAGGCTGAACGTCGACCATAAACTGACTCCAAAACTCGCTCTTTCCGCATCAAACCTCTATGTGAAGTCCTCAACCCAGGATCCGGGAGGCGCCAACTATTACAACGGAGGTGTATTTTTCAATACACTCCTTCTCGAACCTGATGCCGATTTTAATTCACCCAACCCCGACGGCCAGCCTTACCTTTTCATCCCGAACATATGGCAGGATGAACAGGAAAGCCCTATTTACAACCTCTGGAAGGTCGAGGATCTTACAAAGCGCGACAGGATACTGGGTACTTACAGCGCCAGATATAATCTTACCAACTCAATCAGTCTTGAAGGTAAATATGCCTTTGAATACTCTCTCGGTGATTATACCACATACAACCCTTACGACACTTGGACACGAGGCGGTGAAGGACCCGTTTATTCACAGGGCTCTTACTACAGAGCAAGCTCGGCTGATTTCTCTCAGAATTTTCAGGCTACCGTGAACTTCAACAGGAAAATCGGTGACTTCAATACAAGGGCCAAACTGAGCTATCTTTTTGAGAAGGAAGCCTATAAGAGTCATTCTGCAACGGGTAATGACTTCAGCCTGGGAGGAGTACCGTCATTTGATGCAATATCCGGGAATAAAAGCATCACAAGCTACCAGGATGAGATCATTGCAAAGAACTATTTTGCGATCCTTTACCTCGATTATAAGGACAAATATATCTTCGATGGTATGTACCGCTACGACGGATCGTCACTGTTCGGTTCGGAAGCCAGATGGAACCCGTATTACAGACTTTCAGCTGCCTGGAGGATCACCGAGGATATAAAAATCCCGGGCGTACAGGAGTTCAAACTCAGGGCTGCTTACGGAACTGCCGGACAGAGACCGGGTTTTGCCGACCAGTATGAAGTAATGTCAATCAGCGGAGGTCTGACATCCAAATCCCAGTTGGGTAACGTTAACCTGAAACCTTCTCTCTCGAAAGAATGGGAGATAGGATTAAATCTTGACTTCCTCAACAGGTTCAGTCTCGAAATTATCCGCTCCATAACAAATACTACCGACCAGATACTTGGAGTTCCTCTTGCAGTGCAGTATGGCGGATGGCCGGGACAGGTACAGAACGCAGGAGCGCTTAATTCAAAAGTGTGGGAAGCATCCTTCAATGCTGCTGTTGTAAGAAAAACCAATCTTACCTATAATATCGGCTTCATATTCGACAGGGTAAGAACAGAGATCACCGAACTGACTGTTCCTCCTTTCCAGACTGGTCCGCAGGGTCAGGAAGCCAACAAGTGCTTCTATATCCGCGAGGGTGAAGTATTCGGCGCAATGTATGGATATAAATTTCTTACCTCGCTCGATGAACTCGCCCTGCAGCTCGGCGAAACTGATAACATCGGCAATTATGTGATCAACAGCGACGGATACGTAATCGCTAAAGGCACCGAAGGAACAACTTCAGAAAAGCCAATCAAGAAACTTAATGAGACAGGTGCGGTATGGTATGGCAAGACCGGCGATTCAAACCCGAAGTTCAAGCTGGCCATGACCAATAATTTCAGTTACAAGGGATTCGGCCTTTATGCACTTCTAGAATGGAAAAACGGCGGCGATATCTACAACAAATCGGCTCAGTGGCTCACAAGGGACGACAGGCATGGAATGATGGACCAGTTTGGCAAACCCGACTACCTGAAGAAAACCCTTACCTACTACAAGACTTTCTATGATGTCAACGACTTTAACGATTTCTGGGTTGAGGACGGAACCTATCTGAAACTGAGGGAAGTCTCCCTGTCTTATACAATACCGGCCTCTGCTCTCAGTAACTTTGCAAACGGTTACGTCAAAGGCATCAAGTTGTCGATTCTTGGCAAAAACCTTTATACCCTGACTAATTATTCAGGATACGATCCCGAGGTTGCCACGACAGACGGTACACAGTATTTCTCATATGATTTCATGGGATACCCGAACTACAGGTCGTTCGCTGCATCACTTGAATTGAAGTTCTAACAATAAAACTGATAAGGATATGAAAACATACAAATATTTATTTCTCTTTACGGTTCTGACCGCATTCCTGGTAACAGGTTGCGAAAGTCTGGAGGTAAAGAATCTGAACGACCCGGATTTTGCGACAGCATTTTCCAAACCTTCCGATGTAAAAGGGGTTGCCGGCGGACTCATTAACACCTGGTTCCAGTCTACACAGGAATACGACGGCCCGGCACTTGCCCTTTGGGTCGGAGCAGATGCAGGAACATGTTCGCATGGTAATGTGGGCATGTGGCATTTCAGCATGGAGCCCCGGATTGCCTGGGATAATACTCCGGCTTACGGTAATGCAACGGTAAATGAGACTATGTATAAATCATTGTACTCCCTGCTCTCCTCTTCCAACGAAATTCTTGGCAAGGTAATAGGTGATGGCATGATAATTACAGCAGATGACGGTACTGACGAAACGCCCATGGTTGAAGCCATGGCTTACCTCGGGCAGGGTCTGGCAATGGGTTATATAGGCCTGTTCTATGACAAGGGCTTCGTAGTCACAGAGGAAACAGACCTTACAGCTGAAATACCGGCAGTTCCCTATACCGACCTCATCACATCTGCAGTTGCCAGCCTTGATAAATGTATTGCAACTTGCTCATCAACTGAATTTACCCTTCCGGGACCCTGGATTCCAGGTATGACTTATACCGAAGTGGAGATAGGCCAGATAGCAAACTCAATGGCTGCACGGCTGCTCTCTTACTCTCCCCGCAATAAGGCCGACAATGATGCAGTCGACTGGGGCAGGGTTCTGGCATACGCAAACAAAGGAATTACCTTCGATTTTGCGCCGAAAATGGATGATGTCGACTGGTATGACCTGTACCATACCTATGCCAATTACGCAGGATGGGGCAGAACTGATATGAGAATTGCAAATATGATGGACCCGGCTATGCCGGCACGCTGGACCCTTGGTGCAGCTCAGTGGGATGCTCTTCCTGCTCCGACCACGGTTCATAAGGATGGTGTTGATGACCGCATAATCACCGATTTCCAGTATCTGTCCTCATGCACATTCAGGGTCGAAAGAGGTTATTATCACTATTCATGTTACAGGTACAAAAGGCTGGATGATTACCTTGCTACCTGGACCACCCCTTCGCCCGTCTTCAGAAAAGCAGAGAACGACCTTCTCAAGGCTGAGGCCATGATGCACCAGTCGAACTTTACAGGTGCTGCTGATATAATCAATGCAGGTGAAAGAGTCACCAGAGGCGGTCTGGCCCCTATCGGAGCTACTGCCGCTGAGGTTGAAGCAGCAATATTCCACGAAAGGAACATAGAGCTTTACTGCTCCGGGTTGGGAGTTGAATTCTGCACGATGAGAAAGGCAGATAAACTTCAGAAAGGAACTCCGCTTCATTTCCCGATCCCCGGACAGCAGCTTGAGGTCAACCTGATGGAACCTTACAGCTTCGGAGCCGATAAGGGTGTGGCAGGCAAGGATTATTCAAACGGGGGATGGTTCTAGTACCTCATTTTATTACTAAATGCAAAATTTCAGACTATGAAAAATAAAATATTGATAAGGTTAACTTCACTCCTGGTGGCTGTATCCCTTTTTGCCGCCTGTGAACCAACCGCGATGGAGAAAGCGCAGGATGCCTACGATGCCTCAATGGTGGTGCCGGCAGTTCTTAGTACCACAGGACCATCCCTTGTTCTGCAAACCTTCACCTATGATTTTGGGGTTTCCTACTACAGGGCAGGCTCAACCTGGAACTGGACCGCCACTGATGCCACTGTTCAGTCAGTCAGTCCGGATACCAGGAAAGCCACCATCCTGTTCGATAAATCGCCGGCAAGCGGAAAGGCTTATATTAATGTAACTGAGACCACGGTGGGTGGAAAGACTTCTGATCCAAAAGCCATTGAAGTGACAGTTGAGCCATTCTGTCCGCTGGACCGTGCCGATTTTATCGGAACATGGGATATTGTTGAAACGGGAAGCAAGCCAAGGTCAACAACGGCTGAAGTCGTTGCGGGAGCCGGAGCCAATGAGATTATTATTAAAGCTGATGCGACAGGTATTCCTTCCCTGCTTGGACAGGTTTTCATCGACTGGGGAGAAAATTTCCAGGCAGGTGCAAACTTTGCACCGAACGGGGACATCACCCTTACTCTTAATCTGACTAACGGAACGGTTCAGATTCCTTTTACTTACTGGGGACAGACTGTCCCGGGGCCATGGGATTACTGGTACTTCGGAACCGGAACCTGGGATGGTTGCAGTGCGACACCAAAACTGACGCTTACCGTCAGTCTTGATTACGACGGAGCAGCGCCCGGAGTAGCCAGGTATACTAATAGTGTAGTAATGACCAAACAGGAATAAAAATTACCTTTCTGATTAAGGGGCTGATCTGTGTTTTTTGCAGATCAGCCTTTTTTTTGTTCCAATCTATCAAAATCAAACTGTTGATCACTAATTTATGAAATACTTTAGGCATGAAGAGCCAATTACCAGCCCCAATTGCAGGTCCTTAATTTTATTCAAAAATTCCCCAATTTTGTTAATGAATATTAATATAAGCATCGTCAACACGCTTTTTTTCAAAAATCCATTATCTTTGGCAGGTTAAATTCAAACCTAAATTAATTTCTTATGAAGAAACTATTACTGATGATTGTTTTGTTTGTGTTTGCGGGAGTCACGACCCTGTTTGCGCAGACAAGAGTAATTACAGGGACCATCACCTCCGCAGTGGAGGGAGAAGGCCCTATCCCTGGTGTCACGGTACAGGTTAAGGGCACTACAATAGGCGCCTCTACCGACGTAAACGGCAGCTATTCGATAACTGTACCAGCCAACGCTACTACCCTCGTGTTTTCATACATCGGGATGAAATCGCAGGAGGTTACGATAGGAAACCGCACTGTTATCAACGTTGTTCTTGAATCTGATCTCGTGGGATTGGATGAGGTTGTTGTTACAGCACTTGGTATTTCGCGTGAGAGGAAAGCTCTGGGTTATGCCATACAGGATGTTAAAAGTGATGAGTTGACCAAGTCGGCACAATCGAACGTCATCTCTTCTCTGAATGGTAAAATCGCAGGGTTGCAGGTCAGTCAGGCAGGTGGTCAGATCGGAGCATCATCCCGTGTTGTAATCAGGGGTAACAGCTCACTGGGTGACAACCAGCCGCTTGTAGTTGTTGACGGTATTCCGATATCAAACAGTTCACAGAGGCAGA
Source organism: Bacteroidales bacterium UBA6117 (assembly GCA_002428385.1). Lineage (GTDB taxonomy): Bacteria > Bacteroidota > Bacteroidia > Bacteroidales > VadinHA17 > LD21. Next base: position 26,905 of record DIWB01000013.1, on the reverse strand, counting down.
ACAATATCGACTTCGGATCCGGACTGTACGACATTAATCCTGATGACATCGAATCCATCTCCGTTCTTAAAGGTGGTTCGGCAGCTCTTTATGGAATGCGCGCAGGACATGGTGTGATTCTCATCACAACCAAATCGGGCAGCAGAAGCCGTTCAGGACTGACAGTCACCTACGACGGTAACTTTAACGTCGACCAGGTTTACAGCCTGCAGAAAATGCAAAATAAATACGGGCAGGGATACCTTGGAGATGAGACTTTCTACAAATTGGCTCAGGAAGATGGTTTTGAGGGAACCTACCAGCAGTTTGCCCAGGGAGAATATGATCCCGGTTTTGGCTTCAGCTATGTGGATGGTCTTGGCAACGGAGTAAACGACGGCGTTGATGAAAGCTGGGGTCCGAGACTTGACAGCGGGCTGAATCTTACTCAGTACAACAGTCCCCGCGACACCGAAGGGAACCTGATCGCTACGCCCTGGGTTTCTCATCCGAACAACATCAAGGACCTGTATCAGTTAGGTTATACAACCAACCACAACCTTTCTGTAACTGCCAACTCTGAAAGAGCTACAACCCGTGCTTCGCTGGGTTACCGCACCCAGTCGGGGGTTCTTCCCAATACCGATCTGACTCGCTATTCACTCAATTTTAATACTACGATCAAACTTGGGAAAATGTGGGACTACGATGTATCGGCAAATTATACCAGGAGCGAAAGCGATAACCTCCCGATGACAGAATACAACGCAAGTAACCCCATGCAGTCTATGGGGCAGTGGTTTGGCAGGCAGGTTGACATGAAGGATCTTAAAGCCCACTGGACCGAGACCATGGAAAACGGGTATCCTTACAACTGGAACAGCAATTACCATAACAATCCATACTGGAGCTTGAACAAGAATGTCAATTCAATGGATAAGGACAGGCTCTTTGGTAAAACTTCCCTGTATTTCAGCCCTGTTTCGTCCCTGAAGTTTGAAGGCCGTCTGGGTATTGACTACTATAATTCCAAGACGTTCCCGATAGTCACTTACCGTTCAAATGAGGTTCAGGCTGGTGCTGGTGCATGGGATGGCGGATATTTCGACCTGTATGATATTAAAAACTATGAAGTGAATGCCGATTTTATCGCAACATATACCAAGGCATTCGGTGATTTTAATGTTGATGTACTTGCAGGGGCCAACTACAGGGACCTGAAATATGAGTATTCCGCGATTGGAGCCAATCAGCTGACTGTTCCAGACTTATTCACAATTTCCAATGTAAAGGGAAGCCCTGTAACTGATATGGATCATTCATGGATCCGCAGTAATAGCGTTTATGGTTCAGCAACATTTGGATACAAGGGGATGATTTACGTTGATGGAAGCGTACGCAACGACTGGACTTCCACAATAGCAGATCCTTTCTTCTATCCTGCTGTGAGCGTAAGCTGGATTCCTACGGAAACTTTCGGCATAGAGTCGCCTGTTCTCAGCTTCCTGAAAATAAGGGGAGGCATTGCAAAGATTGGTTCAGCGACAAGCGCTTACAGGACTGATCCGTATTTTTCTGCATCAGCATCCACCATCTTTGGAGTTACGCAGTATTCACAGTCTACTGAATTCCCGCCGACCGGACTGAGACCTGAGCAGGTAGTTACGACAGAACTGGGTATTGAAACCCGTCTGTTCAATAATCGTATTGCATTTGACGTATCACTTTACGATAAAACAACCACCGACCAGATACTTCCGGTTGCTATTTCAAAAGCAACCGGCTATAATACCATGCTTATCAATGCAGGTGAGATCAATAACAAAGGTATTGAGGTCCAGTTCCGTGCAGCCGCATTCAGCAGCACTGATGGATTTAACTGGGATATCACGGTTAACTGGTCAAGAGACAAGAGTAAAATCATAGACCTGTATACCGATCCGGTAACCAATCAGCCCCTGGCTTCATACAACATTGGCAGCCAGTGGAGTACTTACGTGCAGGCAAGACCGAATGAACCCTGGGGCGTTATTGTGGGAAGAGGCATGGTTCGCAGGGAATCAGACAATGCCATTATTGTAAACAGCGCCGGGTTTCCAAGAACAGCAGCTAACATGATACTTGGAAATGTTAATCCCGACTGGCTGGCAGGTATCAGAAATGATTTCAGTTACAAGGCATTAAGCCTGGGATTCATGATCGACGTTCGCAAGGGTGGCGATATATTCAGTGTCTCCCAGATGTTTGGTGCCTATTCAGGTCTGCTGGAATTCACTGCTGACAAGGAATTTCGCCGTGATGGACTTGTTTTAGGAAAAGATTTCCTCGAGGATGAGAAAGTAGTTAAAGTAGTCTCTGAAGCTCCAGATCTGCAGGAATCGGAGTTTGCAGAAAATGACCTGGTTGTCGGCGCTCAGGATTTCTTTGAATCTTATTACAGTAATCGTGAACTGAGCGTTTATGACGGCTCTTATGTAAAACTTCGTGAAGCCTATTTATCCTACAGGTTACCACAGGCCATTTTCGGCGGCAATATTATCAAATCAGGAACTGTTTCCCTGGTTGGCTCTAACCTTGCTATTTTGTGGAGACATAAGTCGAACATTTCAGGACTTGATCCCGAAACATCCGTAACTAGCGGCAACGACGGCGTAGGTCTTGAGAGTACAAGCTACCCGCCATCACGCAGTATGGGCGTCAAGCTTAGTTTCACATTCTAAATCATTTTAAGGCAAATAAATATGAAGAAATATATTTTAAAATTTGGAGTCCTGATATTCCTCGCTGTATTCGCATTCAGCAGTTGTACAGAGAAATTTGAGGAAATCAACACTGACCCTGACAGGGCAAAAGATGCCCCCGCAACCAATGTACTGGCGTTCGTTCTGCGTTATTATTCAGCCACCTTCCATGATGCGTGGGCCGATATGAATGAGCCTTCAACATACGCCGGACACCTTGCAAAAATCCAGTATATTGATGAAGCACGCTATAATTTCAGGCCTGGTACAGTAGAAAACAACTGGTATTATGGCTACATACTTCTGAATAATATAAATGAAATAAAGAAGAAAGCCACTGCTGATGGCGCTGATAACCTCCTTGGTGTTGCAAAGGTTCTTGAATCAATGATTGTTCAGACCATGTCAGACCGGTGGAGGGATATTCCCTACAGCGATGCAATAAAACTGAGTGAAGGCATACTTCTTCCTACATACGATACACAGGAGGAGATCTACCCTGCATTGCTTGATGTACTTGCTGAAGCCAATAATCTTCTGGCTACTCCTGCTACTACAGATCAGATTGGCGAAGGAGATATGATCTTTGCAGGTGATGTCCTTAAATGGCAGAAACTGGCTAATTCTCTCAGGCTTAGAATTGCGATGCGTATATCAGGAGTTGCAGCCCAAACAGCAAAGCCTGTGGTTGAGGCAATTCTCGGGAATCCTGCAGCAAATCCAGTAATGGAAAGCAATGATGACAATGCAATGTTCGTGTGGCAGGGTACCTCGCCTTATGAGGAGCCATGGTATACTGATTCAAAAACAAGGGATGACCATAGCGTGGCCGATGTCCTTGTAAATGAACTGATTGCATTGAGCGACCCGCGCCTTCCTGTTTATGCGGTTCCTGCAGCAGACGACGGACAATACAGAGGATTTACCATTGGTGCTGTTGCTCAGCCAAGTTTATCATCCGTTTCGAGAATAGGCACACGTTTCAGAAAAGATCCCGCAGGATTCTCCCCTATGATGAGATACGCGGAAGTTATGTTCTGTGTTGCTGAAGCTTCCAAGTTAGAATGGACAACAGGGACTACCGCGCAGGAAGCCTATGAAGCTGGAGTTACAGCTTCATTGGAAGAAAACGGAATAGCACAAGCTGCCATTGACGCTTATCTTGCCGGTGGTGGTGCTTTTGCCGATGATCTGGACCAGATTTATTTGCAACAGTGGATTGCTTTGTTTAAGCAGGGCATGGAAGCATGGTCGTTGTATCGCAGAACAGGAATCCCGAGCACAAACTATGTTGCTCCCGGATCATTCTTCCCGGGCCATAACTCGCCTCCTTTCAGGTATCCCTACCCGGCAAATGAAGGGACTTTAAATGGAACCAACAGTAAACCTTTCAGCGACCAGGTTACTGATAATTTCTGGGGTAAGCAAATGTGGTATGATACACGTACAGGTGTAAACTAAACTTACTTCTGAACAAATGTTTTTAATCTAGAGACCTGTCTCCTCCGGGAGACGGTCTCTAGATTTATTTTACGCACGTGATTGATTGAACTTAAACTAAAAGTTAAAGGGTATGTTAAGGCGTTTAAGCGTTTGTGTGTCGATTCTTTTAATTAGCTGTGGCATAAGTACCGCTCAGCTTTATTATTTGAATCTTCCCCCGGGCCACAACAAAATTACCGTCGGCGACGATAGAATTCCTGGTGTGGTCGGATCTCCATTTCTGTCTGATGATTGGAGCATGGGAACCATTACCCTGCACAATGGCAACATGATCGACAGCCTGTATATGAGATATAACGTCTTTAACCGGGAAATTCATTATAAGCATGAAGGCAATGTTTATATACTTGGCTCACCCGACAGTGTCCGGTACATTATGATGTATGAAGGACGATACTTTGTTTACCTTCCTTTTACTGACAGGAAAGAAGGTATGCAAAAGGATTATTTTGAATTTCTTTCCGGTGATGTGGCCCAGTTGCTCGTCAGGCATACTGTGACCAGAATCAAGTCGAACTATAATGTAGCAATGGATGTTGGCGAAAAGGATGACCGCCTCGAACATAAAAACGCTTACTATCTGCGAAAGGACAACTCGATTGTCTTAATAGACAGAAAGGGGCAAAACCTCCTGGATCTGCTGTCAGACAAATCACGGGAATTGAGGGATTTTGTTTCTCAGAACCGTCTTTCATTTACCAGGGAGGCTGATCTCAAACGGATTGCAGATCATTACAATTCCTTCCACAAGAACTGACAATTGTTGAAAGAGCCGGAGTCAACTCCGACGAATATGTAACAGTTCTTATCGTCACAGCTGTTATCTGGCTTCTGTTTTCAGATTTACCATCTCTATCCTGGTTGCCGTAACCTTCAGGATCCTTACGACAAATTTGCCTATCCTAATTGATTCATTCACCACGGGTATGCTTCCATGATGATAAAGAATCAAGCCTGCCAGCGTTTCATAATCATTCTCTTCCGGCAGATCCAGGTTATATGTCTCATTGAGGTAGTCGATCTCAAGCCTTCCCGAAAAAACAAATTCCCCCGGGCCGACCTCCTTCTCGGTAAGCTCATAATTATCGTGCTCATCCTCGATATCTCCGACTATCTCCTCCAGAATATCCTCGATTGTAACCATACCCGAGGTGCCTCCAAACTCGTCAACCACCAGGGCTACACTCTTCTTCTCATCAAAGAAAAGCTTGAGAAGCTTGTTTGCTGCCATTGTCTCAGGAACGATAGCCACCTTCCTGACACACGACATTATGTCCGGGGGATCCCTGAATACATCCTTCAGCTCGAAGTACCCGATAATGTTATCAATTGTATTCTGGTACACCAGAATACGGGAATGACCTGTCTGTATGAACCTTTCCTTGAGGTCAGGTACCCTGCTCCCGGCTTCAATTGCATCGATCTCCGTACGCGGAACCATGCATTCCCTTAGTTTTACATTTGCGAAGTCGAGGGCATTGCGGAATATTCTGATATTCTCCCTGAGCGGTTCGGCGCTCCCGGTGGTCTGTTTCCCCTCACTTATGAAATTGTTAAGGTCGACCTTGCTGAAGACAAGGTTCTCCTGCTCCTTTTTATTTCCTCTCATCCCGAAAAATATCCTCAGGAAAAGATTTGAAGCCGCAAGAGCCAGCTTGCTTATCGGGTAAAAAATGATATAGAACAACATTGCCGGAAGGCTCAGCATATTCAGGAAGAAATTGGGGGAGATCATGAAAACTGTCTTAGGAAGGAATTCCGACATGAGGAGAATCAGGGCAGTGCTCATTACCGTATTGACAATCAGGACGGCAAGGTCCGATTGAAGAAGCGGCAACAGGACAGGATTCAGAAGACGGGAGAAAAAAAGACCGTAGATTACCAGCGCAATGTTGTTGCCGATAAGCATGGTGGCTATATACTGCCCAGGATTATTGGTAAACACCCCCGTAAACTGAGAACCAAAATTGCCCTGCTTCCTGTCGAGCTCTATCCTCAGCTTGTTCGAAGCCACAAAGGCGATCTCCATTCCTGAAAAGAAAGCGGAGAAAATCATTACAATGATTATTACCAGTATGGCATTCATAGTCCAAAAATAACACTTTTAAAGCAATCTCATTTTCCCCTTATAGTTAAAGGATAAGTTGGAGGTTGAGATTGAGGTTGAGGTTAAAACGGGTATCAGTTTCCCTCGTTGATATAGATGGTGGCGCTTAGGTTCTTTATCCTTCTACGGGTCAGACGGGGATCCGACTCCAGACCGTAGCCCTGGATTATCTGGTCCTCGGTGGTGATCTTTACAAACCTGTCGGTGTATATCAGATCTTTCTTCTGATCCCAGAACAGAAGTTCGGTTTCAAGCTTTTCCCCGGCTTCATTGACCGCCACGACATTGTCCTGCAGTTCCCAAAGGTTTTTGTCATCGTGGAATTTTGCATATCTGGATGTCACTGAGGCCACAGGCATTGACTGGCCATCGTGAAACCTGACGTCGAGACCTGATCTGAATTCTGTGTAGGGAGGTTCGGCATTTTCATACCGTTCCATTACCGGAGCCGAGAAGACCAGCTCGAGCTTTCCCGAATCGGTGTATGTTGTTGTAAAATCCTTTCCTGTCTGCGAGGGCAGACGGAGAATGTCTATCTTTTCGTATTCAATGGATTTCTTCCCGCACGAACTTAAGCTTATTACAGCGGCCAGTAACGGTATAAAGAATCTAATTCTTTTCTGCATTATATTCCAGAATATGATTCAGACCGTCAAGGACCAGATCGGGTTGATAATTTACTTTGCAGCATAACCTCTCCTTCAGGTAACCGCTGTCGCCTCCGGTAAGTATTATCATCGAATCGATATTGTCTTCCCTGAATGACCTTATGTAACTGTTTATTTCAT
>DIWB01000013.1:0-19769 GCA_002428385.1 Bacteroidales bacterium UBA6117 | reverse complement strand
GCCCTGAAGCGCATGCTCAGGCCCGGGGAGATATTTCCTCCCTTGTAGGTTTTGCCGGCAAGGAAATCATAGGTTATCGCGCTTCCGGCATCGATCACAAGCACGCTTCTTCCCGGGAAAAGATAATAAGCGCCTGCCACCGCTGCCAGCCTGTCGGGCCCGAGAGTCTCAGGGCTTTCATATTCATTCCTGAAAGGAAGCCTGGTGTGCCGCGACAGAACATGAACATTGGGTATGCCAAGGGTTGCCATGTCGATGATGAACTCAGGAAGGTCCCTGACTGTTGAAATCATAGCATATTTAATATCATGCAGATAGGGCTCAAATATTTCCTGCAACTTATCAAAACTGAATTGCCTGGTTGTGAGAGATACCTTCTTTTCGTAACTTTCGTAAACGGCTATCTTGGTAGCCGTATTCCCTACATCAAAAATAAGGTTCATATTGATCTATATGGATACAAAGTTACTAAAGGGTTTACTATGGAAAAAATTTATTTGTGAGACTTCTCAACCGGCAATGGTTTTGTTGTTATCTCATCTTCAGGGATACAACACCTTTAAGAATAATCACTGAAAGGTTGCCCAATAGTGATCATATTCATGAAACAATATCTTGAACTCTTCCGAATATATTAAACCCTTTCAGGGTTTTNNTCACATTAAACCGCTGCCGCGGTTTCTTACCGCTGTAGTGGTTTTTCACCGCTGCCGCGGTTTTCCACAGGTGATGGCTTACAATCCACTGCTGTTGCAGTTTCCGGCAGGTGATTATTCAAAATCAACCGCTGTGGTTTTCATTTTCTATTTCTCCAGAACTGTTTTTAGTGAACGTTATAACAATGTTATAACATATTTGAAAGGCCCATTTTCATCTTATTGCAGTATTATCCTTTGCTGATCTGCCCTTTAGCTTCATCTTCAATGCCCTGCAGTATTCGGATAGCCGATCTTACATTTTCTATACCGGTAATTGTAAGACTCAGTTTTGATTCCTTTTGTTTAACCGACATTCTTTTCTGATGCCGGTTGACATAATTCATGAAAGACACAAACAGGGAACTGCGATAGAATTTTGAATTAGGATCGGAAACGAAAAACGCGATCAGAAGATTGTTCTTCAGAAATATCTTTTCTATTCCAAGCCGGGTGGATATCCATTTTATCCTCACTACGTCGAGAAGCGATGATGCCGGCGGAGGGAGCGGCCCGAACCTGTCTGTCAGCCGGCTTTCATAAAGCTCAAGTCCTTCCTCATTATCGATCTCGTTGAGTTCCTTGTAAAGCCTGATTCTTTCGGAGATATTTGATACATATTCATCGGGGAACATGATCTCCAGATCGGTCTCAATCTGGAAGTCAGTGACATACGGTTTTTGTTTTTCAGCGCTTTGGGGTTTGCCTGCTTCCCTGACTTCCTGTTCCCGGAGCTGAGGTTCCGACTCCCTTAGTTCAGTCATTGCCTCATTAAGGATTTTCTGGTAGGTCTCGTATCCGACATCTGCTATGAAACCGCTTTGTTCCGCGCCGAGCAGATTTCCCGATCCGCGGATATCAAGATCCTGCATGGCAATGTTGAATCCGCTTCCGAGTTCAGAGAATTCCTCTATCGCCCTCAGCCGCCTTTTGGCCTCATGGGTGAGATTTTCAACGGGGGGAGCAAGGAGATAGCAGAAGGCTTTCCTGTTCGACCTTCCGACCCGGCCCCTCAGCTGGTGAAGCTCCGAGAGTCCGAAGTGATGAGCCTCATTGATGAATATTGTATTTGCATTGGGTATGTCGAGCCCCGATTCAATAATGGTCGTTGCTACAAGCACGTCGTAGTCGCCCTGGATGAAATCAAACATCACGTTCTCAATATCCACTCCCTCCATCTTCCCGTGAACAACTGCCGTCCTTACATTGGGGCAGATGCGGCTTATCTTAGCCTGCAGCTCCTTAATGTTCTCAACCCTGTTGTGTATGAAGAAAACCTGTCCGTTACGGCTGACCTCATACTCAATCCCTTCCTTGATTATATCCTCGTTGAAACCGTGTATCTCGGTTATGATGGGCATCCTGTTCGGAGGAGGGGTATTTATAATGGAGAGGTCGCGGGCCCCCATCAGTGAAAACTGGAGAGTACGCGGAATGGGTGTTGCTGTAAGCGTAAGGGTATCGACATTTGATCTCAGTTTCTTTATCTTCTCCTTCACTGATACGCCGAACCTCTGCTCTTCGTCAATTACAAGCAGTCCGAGGTCCCTGAACTTTACATCCTTTCCGGCGAGTTTATGGGTGCCTATGATTATGTCAATCTTCCCTTCCTCAAGCTCCTTCAGAATCCGTTTCTGATCGGCCGGTTTCCTATGCCTGCTCACATAATCAATCTTGCACGGGAATCCTTTCAGCCTTGCTGTGAATGTCTTATAATGCTGGAGGGCCAGAATGGTGGTTGGCACCAGGATGGCTGTCTGCTTGCTGTCGGAGGCTGATTTGAAGGCTGCCCTGACCGCCACTTCAGTTTTGCCGAAACCTACATCCCCGCAAACGAGCCTGTCCATCGGGTGTTCGGCTTCCATGTCCTCTTTCACCGCAATTGTGGCGCTAAGCTGGTCGGGAGTGTCCTCGTAAAGGAATGAGGCTTCGAGTTCGCGCTGCAGATATGAATCGGGCGAGAACGAATACCCGGGTACCGACATTCTCTCGGCGTAGAGGAGGATGAGGTCCTTAGCTATATCCTTCACCCTCTTCTTGGTGGCCTGCTTCAGCTTCTGCCACGCTCCCGATCCAAGCTTGTAGATCCTGGGCTCCGATTCATCCTTTCCCTTGTACTTCGATATCCTGTGGAGCGAGTGTATACCGACATAGAGGATGTCATTGTCCTTGTAAACAAGCTTGATCGCCTCCTGTATCCTTCCGTTCACCTGGATTTTCTCAAGGCCGCCGAATCTGCCGATGCCATGATCTATATGGACTACATAATCTCCCGGGTTAAGGCCTGTCAGCTCCTTTATCGATATGCTTTCCTTCCTTGTAAAGTAGCCCCTGATACTGAATTTATGATATCTGTCGAATATCTGATGATCGGTGTAAACGGATACTTTCAGATCGTGGTCGGTAAAGCCGCCGTGAAGGTTCAGAAGTCTGGGCGTGAATTTCAGGTCGGGATTTATCTCGGCAAAAATGTCATGCAGCCTGTCGATCTGCGACTGGCTTTCAGAGATAATATATGTTTCGTAACCTTCAATGTTGTTGGCTATCAGCTTCTCGGCCAGCAATCCGAAGTTCTTGTTAAATACCGGCTGTGGCTCGCTCCGGAATGCAAATTGTTCCGAAGGATTAAAATAGCCGGTTCTTCCGAACTCAACTGTCCGGAATTTGCTGCATTCTTCCAGGAACCTCGATCCGGTCATTATAAGCTCCTTCTTGCCGGAAGTCAGTCCTGCTTCATCCCTTGCCAGTATCTGCGAGAAGATGTTGTTCATCTTTTCCTTTATATAGGAGGCATCCTCAAACCAGATAAGTGAAGAAGGAGGAAGAAAGTCGGTGAATGAATCGGTCACCTCCTCTATCGAGATATCCTGGATGTTTGGAATGATTGAAACCTGTTTTTTAACCTCTATTGATAGCTGGTCGTCGGTGTTGAATGTACGGATCGATTCCACCTCCTCGCCGAAGAAGTCGATCCTGAACGGAAGGTCGGCGGAGTAGGAGAAGATATCGGCAATGCTTCCCCTGACAGCATATTGTCCGGGCTCATAAACAAAGTCGACTCTCTCGAAGTTGTATTCATGAAGCATCTCTTCAAGGAATTCAAGCGAAACCCTGTCTCCCTTTGAGATGTTCATGGTGTTCTTTTTGAGGTTCCTGCGGCTTATCACCTTTTCCATCACCGATTCGGGATAGGTGACAATGATGCCTTTTCTCTTTCCCGACGTGAGGTGGTTCAGCACTTCGGTCCTGAGCACTATGTTTGCAGGCTCGGTCTGCTCATATTGGACGGAACGCTTGAAAGTAGAAGGGAAAAAGAATACGGAGTCGCCTCCTGTAAGCGAGACCAGGTCGTTATAGAGATAGGCGGCATCCTCCTTTTCAGGTATCACCGCAACATGGATCATCGTTGTGTCATGGAAGATTCTGGCAATTGCAACAGACCTGAGCGATCCGGATAATCCTGACAGGTTTATCCTGCCGGTCCTTGATTCAATGGCCTCTGATAAATTCCCCAGAACAGGGTGATCGTTAAAAATGCCGGTCAGTTCGTTTTCCTTCATCTGCTGAAATCCGGCTGCAAATTTAATATCAATTTGCGGGAAAATACTATTCCTTGAAACTCATGCAGAAGATAGTTTCCTTTCCGGGAACGGAACGGACCTTGAGACTGCCACCGTGAGCCCCCATTATCTGCTTTGAAATGCTAAGCCCGATGCCTGATCCTTTTTCTCTTGTTGTAAAAAACGGGATGAATATCTCCTCCAGGTTCTCTTCACTTATCCCCGGACCGTTATCGCAAACACAGATCTCGGGATTCAGGTTGTAACCTCTCCGGGAAATGACCCTGATCATGCAGCCGGGATTCTGCTCGTTGGCTTCAATTGCATTCTTTATAAGGTTGATTAGCGCCAGTGAGATAAGATTCCCGTCACCGAAGATTTCCAGATCAGGGTCGCCATTTTCGAATGAAATTACAGTTCCTGGTCCTTTTTCGAGGGAATCGCTCAGAATTCTCACCCTGTCCATCAGGTCAGATACCTTAAACAGACTCAGTTCCGGACGGGGTATCCGGGTAAGCTTCCGGTACGATTCAACAAAAGCAGACAGACTTTTGCCCTGTTCAACTATCACTCCAAGTCCCTGAAGGGCAGTCGATATTGTTTTATCAGTGACTTCCTCAGCCTTAACCGGCACATCACCGTTCCTGAAAATCCTGGTCAGGGATTCGGAGAGAGAGGTTATCGGTGTGATTGAATTCATTATTTCGTGCATCAGGACTCTTATAAGTCTCATCCACGAGTCAACCTCTTTTTCATCCAGTTCATGCTTTATGTCCTGAATCGAAAGTATTGTCAGTGCATCCTCATTTGTTCCTGATAGTGTTGATTTCAGCAGCAACTGCACTTCACCCTGATTTGTGCTGACAGGTACCAGTTTTCTCTCCTGGGGTTTAAGGTTCATGATTGTACCGTAAAGCTTTCTGTCCACCCTTTCAATCTGCCTGAGATGTGTAAGAACTTCAGTCGACAACAGCCTCTTTGCCGATGAATTGGCATGATGAATGAAGCCTTTGTCGTTGTACGTTATGATGCCTGTTGCAAGATGTTCGAGTATTCTCCTGAAATATTGTTCCTGCTTTCTGATCTCGAATTTAAGGTTTTGCAGTTGCCGGTTGAAACTGTTCATGCTCTGGTGAAGTTCCCTTACTAATCCACTCTTGTTATCAACGGGGAATGAAAGGTTTGAGTCATCATCTGCCACCGAATCGAAGAAGAACCTGATATTTCTGTTTGTTCGGTTCAGATATGCTATTAGACCTGCAGTTACTATGATTATGGTCAGGGCGCACAGCACCGACAGGCGGACTGACCGGACAGAGAAAATTATATAGCCGAGCAGGACAGAGAGCAGGGCGATCGCGAGAACCCTTATTATAATGTTGATATATAAGTTTTTGCTTATCATCTTTTATCTTTTTTCATCCTGTTGTATAATGTTTGTCTGGTTATCCCGAGCTGTTCGGCTGCGGCTGTAAGGTTACCGTTATTTTTTTCAATGGCCATTGTCATCATCCTTTGCTCAACCTCTTCCAGTGTTGCAATGGAATCAAAACCAATGCTTCTGGAAACGGGTTTAAGGTAAAGATCTTCGGGCTTGATTACTGAGGTGTCGCACAGGATAACGGCTTTTTCAATTGTGTTCTGCAATTCCCGTATGTTCCCAGGCCACGAATAATCCATTAGTTTGTCAATAGCCTGCCTGTTGATCTTTAAATTCCTTTTATTGTATTTGCAGGTATATTTCTGAAGGAAGAATTCAGCAAGGGCGACAATGTCTTTTCCCCGTTCCCTTAACGGGGGTAATTCAATTTGAATAGTATTGATGCGGTAAAGAAGATCTTCCCTGAACAGTCCTTCCGCTACCATGTTATCAATGTTTCTGTTTGTAGCGCAAATGAGTCTTATATCTGTCTGTATCGGTTCGTTCGATCCGATCCTGGTAATCTGTCTGTTTTCAATTGCGGCCAGCAGTTTTGCCTGGAGGTGAAATGAAAGATTTCCGATTTCATCGAGGAAGAGAGTCCCTTTGTGAGCGATCTCAAACTTACCCTGCCGGTTTTCCCTTGCATCGGTAAATGCACCCTTAACATGTCCGAATAACTCGCTTTCAAACAGAGTTTCGGTTATTGCTCCCATATCGACGCTTATCATCAGTTCCCCGGACCTGTCCGACATCCGGTGAATCTCCCGGGCTATAAGCTCCTTTCCGGTTCCGTTCTCCCCGGTAATCAGCACGTTGGCATCCGTCTTTGCTACCTTCCGGGCGAGCTTCAGTACCTTCATTATCAGGGGTGAAGAGCCGATTATATACCGATGTTCCCGGTTCATCTCCCGTTTGAGAACAGATTCCCTGCCCCTGAGAACATTTACTTCCCTGAGCGAAAGGTTCAGCTGGAGGGCAAGCCTGAGTGTGGCCAGTAATTTTTCATTATCCCAGGGTTTTACAACAAAATCGGAAGCGCCTGCCTTTAGCGCTTTCACTGCAGTTTCAATATCACCGTAGGCAGTAATCATCACTACAGATATTTCAGGATTGGTTTCCCTGATCCTTCCAAGCCAGTAAATACCTTCATTACCCGATTTGACTCCGGAAGTAAAATTCATGTCAAGGATAACCAGGTTATAGTCTTTCTTCCGGAGCTCGGTTACTATCTGATTCGGATTGGAGATCAGTGTAACCTCTCCGAATTCCGGGACAAGAAGGATCTCAAGAGCGCTGAGAATGCTCTTGTTATCGTCGATTACCAGGATACTTGCTTTCTGTACAGACATTTTTTTAATTTTTTTCACCACAGAGTTCACAGAGGGACACAGAGGTTAAATCAATTTCATGTTATTCTTTTTTCATTTCTTCTCCGTGGTTCTCTGGGTTCTCCGTGGTTAATTTTTATCTTGTTCTCCGTGGTTAAATTTATTTTAAACTAAAGCAAAAGTCAATATATCGTTAAAATATTTTACATAAAAACGTAAAAAATATTAACTTGGTGTTTAAAGGTAATTATGAAAAAAGTTGTATTTCAGCAATATATAACAATGGCATCATTTTAGTTCATCTATAAAAAACAGAATACCATGATAAAGCAGGAATTAACAGCGGTATTTAGAAGTATTCTAAGAAAGAAGGTCATTTCCGCAATCAGCATTCTGGGTCTGGGAATAGGACTTGGTTGCATAATTGTTCTTCTGGCACTTGTGGTTCATGAAAAGTCGTTTGATACTTTCATCCCTGACCACAGAAATGTGTATCGCATAATTTCAGGTACCTTTTCTCAGGTTCATTATCCGATCGCAGAGTCGATGAAAAATGAATTTCCGGAAGTAAGGGATTATTTCAGGTATTACCAGTCTGGTTCCGTTCAGATTAAGACTCAGGGAAACGAAATTGTGAGGGAGGAAGATTTTGGGTTTGCCGATCCGTCGGTTTTCAGGATCATGGGAATTGATTTTATCTCAGGTACCCCGGCTGCTTCGATGAGCGAGGTGGCCATCTCTGAAAAATCGGCCATGAAATATTTTGGGAATCTTTCTGCTCCGGGGGAAGTGATTGAGGTACGATTTCCGGAAGGTTTTTTAAAGCTTACCCTTTCGGGAGTGTACAAGGAAATTCCTTCAAATTCGACACTACATCCGGCATTGATTGCCGATATAAAACTATCTCAGAAAATGCTGGGGCAGTTTCAGAGAGACCTGGGTGATTACGGGACATCGGAAACTCAGCCGTTGGGATGGAGGGATTCCGAATTCCTTTCGCTCCTGGTCCTTGATAATAATGCGGATCCTGAAGTGCTGCCGGCGAAAATGCAAAAATACAAGGAATTGATTGCCAATCCAGGGCAGGATACACTTCGCTTTAATTTACAGCCCGTTACTGATATATACCTGGGATCGGAAGACATAACCGGAAGTTTTTTCCTCCGGAGGGGAAATGCTGATGAGCTTAAATACTATGAAATTATATCATTGATGATCCTACTGATCTCACTGGCGAATTTTGTTCTCCTTGCCCGGGCAGGAGTATCCGAGCGAACCAGAGAACTGGGTACAAGAAAAGTCTATGGCGCCTCTCATGGAAGGATCAGAAGAATGGTTATTCTGGAATCCTTTGTTATTGTATTGCTGAGCCTCATTCCGGCCATTTTTGTTATTGAGTCCGGGATTCCTTTTATCAATAACACTCTTGGAAAGACACTTTCCGGTCAGATCTTTCTGACTCCACTGCTGTGGATCTTACTTGTGATGCTTATTCTTATTACCGGGTTACTGTCGGGCTGGATTATCGGGATGAATTATTCACGGATACCTGCTTTAAAAATGATCTCGGGCAAGATACCCGGACTGAACGGGTCAAAAAGATGGAATTACTCATTTTTGCTGCTCCATTTCACTATCTACATGATACTTGTGACCGCCCTTATTGCGGTCTCAAAACAACTTAACTATTCAAGGAGCGGTTACAGGGGCATTAATCCTGAAAATGTCATTGTGGCTGATCTTAGTTCCGACGAGTTGAGGAGCAGTTTCCTTACCCTGTGCGATGAGATCAGGAAGATCCCCGGAGTGATCGATGTTGCCGGAGGCTCGTTCATTCCGCCGTTTGGAAATTTCCTGCCAATCAATCTTGCAGATGTATCGGGAGAGAGAATCAGGTTTGATGGTCTGATAATGGGTGAAGGAATGACCGAGCTGCTGGGTATAGAGATTATTGACGGATCACCTTTCGGCCCCTACAAGGAAGGCCCGCCTGAAGTGCTCATTAATGAATCGGCTGCCAGGGTGCATAATGTAAAAGCGGGAGGTAACCTGCTTGCTTTCAGGGTGAGGGGAGTAGTAAGGGATTTTCATGCACATTCATTGCATACCACTATTCAGCCAATGGTTATCCTGCCTCAGAATCCAGCCAGGATGGGTCTCCTGGCGATTAAAACCGACGGTGTGAATGATGAAAAGATAATAAAGATATTCAGGGATCTCTATTCGCAGATTTCACCGGATGAAATTTTTGAAGTACGGTATCTGACCGACCAGGTGGAGAATTTTTATGCACGTGAAAGGGATCAGAGCCGCATTATAAAGGCATTTTCACTTCTGGCCCTGGTTCTGTCTGTTATGGGATTATTCGGGATCTCGCTCATGAGCATATCGAAAAGAGAAAAGGAAATAGGGATCAGGAAAGTAAACGGAGCTTCGGAAGCCGGGATTTTGCTGATGCTTAATACAGCTTATATAAAATGGGTGCTGGCGGCCATAGCTGTTTCGGTTCCGGTTTCTTTCTGGCTGATTTCAAAATGGATGGAACGATTTGCCTACAGAACCGGAATAAGCTGGTGGATATTTGTTCTGGCAGGATTATCGGCCATAATAATTTCGCTGCTGACAGTGAGCTGGCAGAGCTGGAGGGCGGCAACAAGGAATCCGGTGGAGGCGCTGAGGTATGAATGACTCAGGGCACAGGGCACAGGGCGCAGGGCCTAACCCCCCGATCCAATGCCAGCAGCCCTGGTACTTTACTCCCAAACAGGCGAGGGTGGGCTTTACCCCCAACCCCCTATAGTTAATGTCATTTGACATTGCAAGGGGGGGCTTTAAGAAGCAGACATTGAATGTTTTGTAATGTATACGAAAAATAAATCCATCAATGAATACGGATTTCAAGTCCCCCCTGGGGGATTTAGGGGTGGATTTCAGGTGGCTTGAAGTACCCGGAAATCCAGTGTAGGTTAACCATATGAATGACTTGTCTAACCCAAATTGACAACTTTATGAATATAAATCAGATTATCAGAAGCATTATCAGAGACAGGTTGAATAATCTGATAATATTAATAAGTCTTGCCGTTGGACTGGCAAGCGCTATGCTGGTCGTTCTTTTCATCAGCAGGGAACTGGGCACCGATAATTTTCATGAAAACAGTGACCGGATATATGCACTCAAGTGCGATGATCCCTGGATCCCGGGTAAGAAAATGTATCACTGCCTTTTCGGATCGGCAGAATACATGAAGAGTAATTTTGCCGGAGTAGACGATTTCTGCCGTATAAATAATTCCAATGCACTTAAAATAATTGCAGATAATGAAGATTATTTTGATAAACCGATGATTATCGGAGCTTCAGAAAATTTCTTCAGTTTTTTTTCATATAAGCTAAGGACCAACAATCCGGAAACAGCACTGGAATCCAATAAAAGCCTGGTCATTTCAAGTGAAATAGCAAAAAAATATTTTGGGGATAAGGACCCGGTTGGAAAGATAATTACACTGGTTAATCAGAATCAAACAAATGAGATGACCGTTACGGGGGTATTCGAAAAGCCTGTCGAAAATACCCAGATAAATTTCGATATGGTTCGCCTGATTGGTGATGTCGACAGCCGATGTTATATAAGCCTTACCGCTTACACTGATCCGGGTGAGATGGAAAAACTATTTTCGGAAAAAAAGGAGGTCATTCCCGTAATCAATACAGGACAACCGGGACCATATTACCTTGAACCTCTCCGGCTCGCATATTTCGATACATCAAGAGGTTCGAATGTCGAGAACAACCGTGATAAAAGAGATCTGTGGATTGCAATGATTATAGGACTTATGATCATTGGAATCGCAGTGTTTAACTACCTGGCGATACTGGCAAACAAGTTTCACAGGAAAACGAAGGAGTTTTACCTGCGAAGAATAAACGGCAGTTCTCTGTCAAACATGATTTTCAGGTTCCTACTGGAGAATAGCATTATTGTTGTTTTCTCGTTCATTTTGGGCCTGTTCCTGATGCTTGACGGCTTACCCTTCTTTAACAAATTGACAGGCAGTGGGATCACAGGAGCATTCATCTTCAAACCAGGACAAATTGCATTTCTGGCAGCTGTACCTGCTCTTTTGATACTGGTCACCTTCTTCTTCACTTACTATCTGATGAACTCAAATCTGGGCTTAAATCTGCTAAAGACTGATCAGGACCATAAAATAAAGACCATTCAGATTCCTGTCTTTAATGTGCTTCAGCTGGCCAGTTCAATAGCGCTAATTATTTGTTCCATAGTCATTATCCGGCAGATGAATTTCATAACCAATAAACCGATCGGGTTGGACAGAGAGGTGATTGAGGTCAGAATTCCTCCGCAGTACAAAGACAAGGCAGGAGTATTTAAGGAGGAACTGATGAAACACAGTGCTGTAAAAAATGTTTCAGTGGTAGGGGCTTCTCCTCTTCTCGAGCATTTCCTGCTGGCATTAAAATATCAGGAGAATGGAGTTGAAAAGCAATATTCTCCTTCGGGATTCATCGGGGATGAAAATTACCTTTCAGTGCTTGGAATTGAACTTGTTGCCGGAGATGATTTCTCTGAAACCCTATCTTCAAACACCGATAAGTGCCTTATAAATGAATCCTTTGCCAGTTTATTCAAAGACCAGGATCTTTTGGGCAAGGGAATTCCCGGGATGGAAAATAATATAATAGCAGGAATAGTTAAAGATTTTCACTATTCAGATCTCAAGTCTTTTGTGGAACCGGCTTTTATTTCATTCAGTAATACAGGCGGTCATCTCATGGTGAAAGCAACGGAGAACCAGCTTCCTCAGGTCAGAGAAGCTATTTCTTCAGTGTGGCAGAAGCTTATTCCCGATTACCCCTTAAATACAGAATCCGTGGGCGACCGTTACGAATGGTATCACAGGGAGAATGTCAACTTTAAAAGGCTTATCACAACATGTTCAGTGATAAGCCTTTTCCTTTCAATGATAGGCCTTTTTGCTGTCTCATACCAGAAGACACGTTCACGTACGAAAGAAATCGGCATTAGAAAGATCAATGGTGCAAGGATTTCTGACATTCTGACTTTGATCAGTTCAGATTTTTTCAGATGGATGATTATTGCCTTTATCATTGCTGTTCCTGCTGCAGGATATGCAATGTTCAGGTGGCTTGAAGCTTATGCCTATAAAACAGAATTGAGCTGGTGGATATTTGCCCTTTCAGGATTATTGGTAATTGCAGTTTCCCTGCTGACTGTCAGCTGGCAGAGCTGGCGGGCAGCAACAAGAAATCCGGTGGAAGCATTGCGCTATGAATAAAAATTACACCTATATTTATAGACAAAACAGACCTGATGATAACCAACTACCTGAAGACAGCGCTGAGGTTCCTGAAACATAATAAGGTTTTTGCCGCCATCAATATAGCCGGACTGTCAATTGCTCTGGCTGCTTCGTTCATTATCCTGCTTTATGTGATAAATGAACTCAGTTACGATACCTGTCATAAGAACAGGAAAAATGTATACAGGGTACTTAACTATTATAAGGAATTCAAACAGGTTATGGCCGGAACTCCTTATGTGCTGGCCTCCACGCTTAAGGATGAGTTTCCCCCGGTAAAGAAGGCATGTACAGTCAGGAATGTCAGTTTGGTATTTAAAATCAGGGAAGAGTCAGTACCTGTAAGACCGGCTATGGCAGCGAGCCCTGACATCTTTGACATATTCACCATTCCGCTGGTGGAGGGTGTGCCGGGTCAGAACCTGCTTGATGAGAAGAATTCTGTCGTGCTCTCCAGGGAGCTGGCTGAAAGATTTTTCCCCGGAGAGAGTGCTGTTGGCAAAGAAATAGAGGGAGTTATAAACAACAATGAAGTCCTGTTCACCGTAAAAGGCGTCTTCGAAGATATTCCTGTGAACTCAATCCTTAAGGCCCAGTGTTTTGTAAACAGCTGGTGGACACTGGCACCCATAAATGAGACATTCAAGGTATCAAATGCAGATGTAAACTGGACATTTGATTTCTGGAACACCTGGATCCTGCTTGCCGATGGAACCGGTCCGGTTGAATTTGAAAAACAGTTCAGGGCATTTGAGAAAAAATTTATAAGCGAAGATCCTCATTTGGAATACTCACTCCAGAACCTTTCTAAAGTCTACCTTGATTCTGAAAATGTGGCAAACACGGGATTGAAAGGTAACAGTAAAAATGTAAAGTTGTTTTTATTGATTGCCTTCCTGATAGTACTGGTCGCCGCGATGAATTATATAATTCTGGCAACAGCTGTCTCATCATCACGGGGAAGGGAAATCGGGATAAGAAAAACTTTTGGAGCGTATGACAACAATATCAGGAGACAACTGCTAAGCGAATCTGTCCTGCTCGTAATGCTGGTACTGCCATTGGCTCTTTTGCTGGCCAGGTTTGCACTCCCTGCAGCAGGAAAACTCTTTCAGACAGACCTTAAAATACTTCAGTCAAACCTTTGGATTTATATTATTGTTTACCTGGGTGTTACCGTATTGATAGGTTTCATTTCAGGTCTCTATACCTCTTCTTACCTTTCGCGCCTGGAAGTAATGAATATTCTGAAAAATCCTGTACAGACAGGCAAAAAGCGACAGTATGTGAGATCTGCCCTGATGGTCCTTCAGCTTGTTATATTTTGCAGCTTTATTTCAAGTACCCTTATAATCCGGTCGCAATATAATTATGCTCTTAACAGGGATCCCGGACATTATACCAAAGATATCCTGATGGTTGAGCTTGGCAGGGATTTTAAGGGATATTCATCTTATATAAACAGTCTGAAATCGAACCCGAATATTATTATGGCTGCAGGGGTAATGACCGGGCTTCCTATGCAGGGATCGATGACGATGATGCATAATCATTTCGGGAATCCGGAGACAAAAATCAAAGTGGAGGGCCTGGCTGTCGATTATAACTTCATTAATGCAATGGGTATTCCGGTTCTGAAAGGCCGTGAATTCTCCGAAGAGTTTGGAAGCGATCTGACCGGATCGGTGATTTTAAATGAAACGGCTGTGAAAGAACTTGGAATTACAGAACCCATCGGGCAAAAACTTGGACAAAGTATTATAATAGGTGTGGTTAAAGATTTTAATCTTCACTCAATCCACACTGATATACCTCCGCTCCAGATCAACATGACTGACAGGTATATTCAGCAGGTAGTGGTTCATTACCGTCCCGGGATGATGAATGCTGTTCTTCCATTCATTGAAGCTGAGTGGAAGAAAGCTGCTCCCGACAGGCCTTTCAGGTTCTCAACAATAGAATCACTTATTGAAGGTTTGTATTCATCCGAGAAAAATTTAAGCACTATTGTATCAATCTTCGCTCTCTTCACTTTATTGATCGCCGCTTTCGGATTGTTCGGTCTGGTTCTTTTCGTTAGTAAATCCAGAACGAAAGAGATTGGCATAAAAAAAGTGTTCGGAAGCTCAGGACAGGCTATTGTTCTGTCGTTTCTGAGATCAAACCTTATACTGGTTTTAATTTCTTCCCTTATTTCAATTCCAGTGACTATATATTTCATGGACAGATGGTTGAATAATTTTAGCTTTAAGACGTCCATTTCGCCATGGATTTTTATAGTTTCCTTTGTTGTTGCAGCCCTGGTTGTAATTGCCACGGTATTTTTCCACTCATATAAAGCCTCACGGATAAATCCTGTTGAGGCTTTGAGGTTTGAATGATTTTAGACCGAATTCCCGGATGCAATAATCCCAATTTTCCAGGAGTCTTCAATGGGGGAATCATTTCCCCTTGGTGGAAATAAAAAAGGGGTAAGTGGTATTTTACTAGAAGACAACCCCTTCCCATCGCCTGTTTCGTGCGAAATACACCCAAAGTTACGTTAAGGTTTTTATGCCCAGGTTAATCTGTCGTGCCAAATATGACTTCAACCTATTCCGACACCTGGGGTGTCGACTTCTAGTAGCCCGGGTCTCACCCCGGGAAGAGCGCACCACACACCATGTACAACCCCGGAGTGGGTTGACTTCCAAATACATGTCAAAATTGAAGGCCACCCCTCCGGGGTCGGACTGTTATTATTGCCCCTGTCCCGGGGCGAGACCCGGGCTACTGGAAGACCAGCCCTCAAGGCTGGACTTCCCGGTTAATGCCTTACCACGACTAACAAACATCCAAAAAAACATAGATCGAGACACCCATCTGCCGGAGCGGCAGCGCAGGCAGGGATTTAGTGGTGAATAAATCTTATTTTTGCATGAAATTCTGATATATGAAGGTTTACAAGTTTGGAGGCGCTTCAGTGAAGGATCCTGATGGGATCAGAAATCTTGAGGCAATTGTCAGAAACGAGACAGGTAACCTGGTGATTGTTGTTTCAGCTTTCGGCAAAACAACAAACGCCCTGGAACAGGTTCTTAAAACATGGATGGCAGGGGATGAAGATTACAGGCACCTTCTCGACAATCTTTACAACTATCACGATTCGGTTGCCTGCGGGCTTTTCCCGGGAGGGGATTCGGCAAAGGGCATGATCGACAACTCATTTGCCCTGCTGAGGGAGTATCTGGAGACGGCAAAGAAAGATGATTATGATTTCGAATATGACCAGATTGTATCTTACGGGGAGATCTGGTCGACCATTATTGTAGCGGAATATCTACTTAAATCGGGACTTAATCCGGAATGGATCGACATCAGGGGCAACCTGATCACCGACGACAGGCACCGTGACGCTGATATTCTCTGGAGTGAAAGTACTTCGAGGATCAGAAGCGTTTTCAATTTCAGGGACAGGGATATTTATGTTACCCAGGGATTTATAGGAAGTACAGTTGCCGGACGTACGACCACTCTCGGGCGCGAAGGATCCGATTATACGGCAGCGCTTCTTGCCAGCATACTCGATGCAGATGAGGTTGTGGTCTGGAAAGATGTTCCGGGATTGCTGAACGCTGACCCCAAATGGCTGTCCGATGCTGTCAGGCTTGAGGAGGTGTCATACCGCGAGGCAGTGGAAATGACCTTCTCGGGAGCAAAGGTAATCCATCCGAAAACGATAAAGCCCCTTCATAACAAAAACATACCCCTTCGCGTAAAATCATTTATTTCACCGGGCGAACCGGGCACCATTGTAAAGAGCGACACTGTTTTCAAACACGGATTGCCGGTTTTTATAAAAAAGGAAAACCAGATCATGATATCTATACTCCCTAAGGATTTTTCATTTGCAATGGGGGAGAACCTGAGCCGGATTTTCTTCTTCTTTTCAAGGCACGGCATCAGGGTGAACATGGTGGAAGCGAGCGCGGTAAGCATCGATGTTTGTGTAGATGACGACCGGCCTAAGGTGGATTCGCTTATCAGCGACCTTGGCGATGAGTTCTCTTCAGTTTACAATGAAAACGTGGAAATGCTCTCCATACGACATTATACGCCTGAAGCAATCGGAAGGATCACGGCAGGAAGGGAGATACTGCTTGAGCAGAAGACCCGAAGCACCGTACGGTTTGTTGTAAGATAGGAAGGACGGAATCTGTCACCTGTTAAAAACCAGCCTCTGTCCCCTGGCTTCTTCATTTATAGTTCCGTTATCGAACACAATGGTTCCGTTTACCATCGTCATTTTCACCTTCGACCTGAAAGTGGTTCCTTCAAGCGGTGACCATCCGCATTTATACAGGATATTATCCTTTGATACGGTCCATGGATCATCAGGATTGATCAGACAGATATCGGCCTTGCAGCCTTCCCTTATGAAACCCCTTTCCTTAATATTATAAAGTATGGCAGGATTGTGGCACATCTTATTCACTATTGTTTCGAGCGGGATCAGCTTCCTGTGCCATAGTTCCAGCATCGCGACAAGTGAATGCTGGACAAAGGGAGCTCCGGAAGGCGCTTTGAAATATGTGTTGTTCTTTTCCAGGGCCGTATGAGGCGAATGATCGGTGGCGATGGTATCAATTGTATCGTTGCAGAGACCTTTTTGCAGGGCTTCCCTGTCGAACCGCGTCTTGATTGCCGGATTCAGCTTGACAAGAGTTCCTTTTTGTTCATAGGCGGTTTCGTCAAACCACAGATGGTGAAGACAGGCTTCCCCCGTTATTCTTTTGGACCCGGGATGCAATTCGCTGCTTAACAGCTTCAACTCATCGGCCGTGGAAATATGAAGCAGATGAAGCCTTGTCCCGTATTCCCTTGCAAGCGTAACTGCATAATGGGATGACTGATAGCATGCTTCGCGGCTCCGTATATAAGGGTGCATTTCCACGGGAACGTCTTCCCCGTATTTCTCATTGTAAACTGCCGTGTTCCTTTTTATGACGGATTCCGATTCGCAGTGGCAGGCAAGGGGTATTGAGCTCCTGGAGAAAAGATCTCTCAGAACCGGCTCATCGTTTACCAGCATGTTGCCTGTCGATGATCCCATGAAGAGCTTTATCCCGCACACCACTGATGGATCGGCATCCAGAACTTCGCTCAGGTTGCTGTTGGTTGCACCTATATAAAAGGAGTAGTTGGCAAGCGACTGTTCAGATGCGATTGCCAGTTTCTCACGGATAAGCTCATTGGTGACCGTCTGCGGACTGGTGTTCGGCATGTCCATGAAGGAAGTGACACCCCCGGCAACGGCGGCCAGGGATTCAGAATGGATATCACCCTTGTGGGTGAGGCCGGGTTCTCTGAAATGAACATGTTCGTCGATTACTCCCGGTATCAGAAGAAGCCCCCTTGCATCAATGATAAGCGCCTGTCCGGGGATCCTCTCTGCAGAGGAAGGCCCTGCATAAGTGATATACTCGCCTTCGATAATGACGTCTCCCCTGAAGGAGATGCCTTCATTTATTATAGTGGCGTTCCTTATTATTAAGCTGTTCATGTCAGATGATGTGCAGCAGGATGTAAGAGTGTTTCAATTGCAGGCTGTTAGGGAATCATTGATTCAGGTTCCCGTTTCTTTGAGTTCCTGTGATATTTTGTAAACCAGCTCCTGATCGTCATCCTGAGGACTCCCCACAGAGCTTCATTAAAGATGCCGCCCGTCATTTTTGAAGTTCCCAGCCGGCGGTCGGTAAATA
Organism: Bacteroidales bacterium UBA6117; assembly: GCA_002428385.1. Lineage (GTDB taxonomy): Bacteria > Bacteroidota > Bacteroidia > Bacteroidales > VadinHA17 > LD21. The sequence continues at coordinate 1,677 of DIWB01000013.1, read as the reverse complement.
TAATAGGTATCTCAACTATTTTATAACCGAGCTTGAACGCCGTGAATTTCATTTCGATCTGGAAGCAGTAGCCTTTCGATCTTATCCTGTCTGGCTTTATGTTCTCAATTACCTCCCTCGTGTAGCAGATGAAGCCGGCGGTTGCATCCATTATCTTCATCCGGGTGATAGTTCTCACGTACACCGATGCAAAGTACGACATGAGCACCCTTGAAAGAGGCCAGTTGACAACATTGACACCGCTTATATATCTCGATCCGATTGCCACATCCGCACCGTCGCGGCTGCAGGCATTGTATAGCCGTAACAGGTCTTCGGGATTATGTGAGAAGTCGGCGTCCATTTCATATATTAAGGTATATCCCTTTTCGAGCGACCAGTGAAATCCATCGACGTATGCAGTTCCAAGCCCGAGCTTGCCGGGGCGCTCTATCAGATGGACATTGGGCAAACCGGGCATGAGGCTCTTAACCAGTGCCGCGGTCCCGTCGGGTGAATTGTCGTCGATTATCAGAATATCGAAAGGAACAGGCAATGAAATTATGGCCTTTATAATCAATTCGATATTCTCTTTTTCGTTGTAGGTTGGTATGATTACGACATTCCCCATGAAACAAAAATATCAGCGAAAATACATTTTTCATTTGACAGGCAGAGTCTTATCTCATTTATTTCTCGGCCCCCGGAAAATTTTTATTTTTTTCTTTGCAGGGAATCAAGGAAGCATTATCTTTGACGTCCCAAAAGTAACCGGTTCTGATAATCTGAAACCGGGGAATATGAGGGTAGAAAAAATAAGTTCTTTGACAGATTGAAGCATCAACCAGGCGAGATGGGAATCTCGCTTAGGAACTTGTTAGTAAAACAGAATTGAGCGTAGGAGACAAGGGAGGTCTTTAAAAGAGACAATAAGGAATAATTTATACAATGAAGAGTTTGATCCTGGCTCAGGATGAACGCTAGCGNNTAACACATGCAAGTCGAGGGGCATCACGGGGTAGCAATACTCTGGTGGCGACCGGCGCACGGGTGAGTAACACGTATGCAACCTACCTCGTACAGGGGGATAACCCGGAGAAATTCGGACTAATATCCCATAATGATATTGAAAGGCATCTTTTAATATTTAAAGCTCAGGCGGTACGGGATGGGCATGCGGAACATTAGCTGGTTGGTAGGGTAACGGCCTACCAAGGCTACGATGTTTAGGGGACCTGAGAGGGTTATCCCCCACACTGGTACTGAGACACGGACCAGACTCCTACGGGAGGCAGCAGTGAGGAATATTGGTCAATGGGCGCAGAGCCTGAACCAGCCATCCCGCGTGAAGGAAGAAGGCGCTACGCGTTGTAAACTTCTTTTCCAGGGGGAGAATTTTCCGGTCGTGACCGGGATTGACGGTACTCTGGGAATAAGCATCGGCTAACTCCGTGCNNATTGGGTTTAAAGGGTGCGTAGGCGGATCAATAAGTCAGTGGTGAAATTCTGCAGCTTAACTGTAGACTTGCCATTGATACTGTTGGTCTTGAGTATGGTCAAGGTAGGCGGAATGTGTAATGTAGCGGTGAAATGCTTAGATATTACACAGAACACCGATTGCGAAGGCAGCTTGCTGGGCCAATACTGACGCTGATGCACGAAAGCGTGGGGATCGAACAGGATTAGATACCCTGGTAG
>DIWB01000063.1 GCA_002428385.1 Bacteroidales bacterium UBA6117 | reverse complement strand
GTAAAGTCCGGTCATGCCCTGCATGAATGCTCTGTTGCCGGTCAGCGTCGCCGGTACCTCGTTCTTCTGCTCCCTGATGTTCCGCAGGGGAGTGTCCGACAGGTCAAAATCGATCTTGTTGAACTGCCTGCCTATATCGCCCATCTTGATGATGATCTCTTTCTTTTCAGGCTCCTCCCGGTTCACATGGTAAAATAACTTCAGTACAAGCTGGTCGGTGTTTGCCTTGAAACCAAGGATTGCTTTGTTCTCAACAGAGCCTGAGGTCAGAACGAACCCCTTTATATAATCATTGAACAACTCCTCGTTTGACACTTTCTCATCTTTGTTCCTGATAAGGCTGAAGAGCTCTTCACCAAATGAATTTACAGTGAGATTAACTGCCGTGTCGGAGGAATGGAGTTCGGGGTAGAACTCAATGGTCGACATTGGCTCTGCCTCATAATCGAACGATGAAGTGTTGAAAAGTGCATTACCATTTGGAACAACAATTGGAACAATCTGCTCTGTGAGCCTGTGAACACTTACTGACATAGGAGACAGCGTGTCACCTATGTATTTCTCAGTGAACTGGAGAATGAAGGCAGCCGAATCGTAAACAGCTTTCTCATCTACTTCCCCAAAATTCTCATAGTCAAGGTCAAAAAACGACCTGCTGGTTATCAGACCGAATATTGTGTCTTCATAATTGCCTACATAGGCAATCTTCTTTGATGATGTTATGATTGAATCAACCAGTATGGTGGACAGGTCCACCCTGAAAGTATCAATTACCTCCAGTCTGGTCTGGGGAGCCATGAAATCCTTGCCAATGGTAAACTCATTGGTCTTGGTACATGAACCAACCAGTAAAAATCCAAATACGACTAACAATAAGATCTGTCTTCCTTTCTTTCCCTCACCAATGCCCTTCATCAATCTTATAAGATTTATGCAAATGAATACTAAAACAGGATGTAAACAAAGCAAATATATACAAAAACCATAAATGAGTAGACATAACGGCATTTTCCAAAGATATTTCATTACACCAAATGCAGACGAGGGGGATTATCTGACATGCTATTCCAGTATTTAAGTTTTGTCGATTATTTTTCGCATCTTGTCTACTCTTTTAAGGCATATATCTACAAAGCTTTTAATTAAAGGATGCTTCAGATAGTTTTGTGTGAATTATTAAAAATTTAATTAAGGGAAAGATGACATACAAAGAGGTTAAGATCTGGATTAAAGTAATGGCGTTGATTCTTGCTGTGCCGTTCTTTAGTTCATGCGATAATCCGGTGGAGGAGCTTGTTGGCAACTGGGTGGAGTTATCTGACTTCGACGGGCTGCCCCGGGCAGATGCTGCCGGATTTGTGATAGGTGGCAAAGCTTATGTCGGAACGGGATACGACGGTGATAATTTTCATACTGACTTCTGGGAATATGATCCTGCAAGGAACTCCTGGACTCAGAAAGCTGACTTCCCCGGAACTGCCAGGAGCCAGGCCGTAGCTTTCAATTCCGATACGAAAGGTTTTATCGGTACCGGATGGGATGGCAGATACAGACTGAAGGATTTTTTCCAATATGATCCCGCTTCAAACACATGGTCTCCCATAGCTGAGTTCGGCGGACCTGCAAGACGTTCAGCCGTAGCAATGTCAATCAACAACAAGGGATATGTGGGTACCGGCGACAGCGTGGCCTATTTCAAGGATTTCTGGGAATATGATCCGTCATCTGATATCTGGACCAAGGTATCGAGTATCGGAGGCAGCAAGAGAAACAGCGCAGTCACATTCGTCATAGGCGGGAAAGGTTATGTAAGCGGCGGAATTGACAACGGTGATTACCTCAACGACATGTGGAGATATGACCCGTCGACCGATGTATGGGATAAAATGAGGCCCATCGCCAATGTTTCGAACGAAATTTATGACGACGACTATACAACAATAAAGGGAACCGGCAAAGTTGGTTTCAGTATTAATGGCAAAGGTTACCTGGCAACCGGAGGACAAACTACGGGAACTGATGTTTGGGAATATGACCCCGCTACCGATCTGTGGTCGGAGAAATCAAATTTCGAAGGCTCCAACAGATCAGATGGAGTAGGCTTTGCCATTGGCAATCGTGGTTACGTGACCATGGGCAAAGGCTCGACCTATTACTTCGACGATATCTGGGCATTCGACCCTGATGCCGTGATGAATGAAGATGACTGACAACAAAAAAAAGGCATTAATAATATTTGCCCTCTTCGCGGTAATAATTGCTGTTTCATTTGCAATTGCCCGAAGAGGGCAATTTTATGAGGTGGCATTGTTCAGAAACGGCGACGGATGGGGATATGATATCCTCAGAAAGGAAAAAGTGTACATCCACCAGCCCTATATGCCGGCAGTTGAAGGTGACAAGCCATTCCCCGACAAGGTTTCAGCCAGGAAAACAGCACGCCTGGTGACCAGAAAGATGAAAAACCAAAAGATTCCTTCGGTTACTTCGGAGGAAATAAGGAAAATCGTGGGGGAATAGGAGTTATGCTGCGCATGGCGTGCGGTACGGGGGGCATTGCGTCACGCCTTAATACTTTAAAGCCTTTACGCCTGCTAACTGCAGACTGCTTACTGCCAACTCGTTACTTATAGAGCAGATACTTCTCTCTTACCCGCTTAAAACTCTCAAGACCGCTTAGCCAGGTTTTCCTGATATCTCCGGCGCTCATGCCGCGGACAATCTGCTCCCTCAGCACCGGACCTCCTGCCAGGACATCAAAATATGGAGTGAAAAAATCATTCTTATCCGGATATTTATTCCAGGCATCAATCACCCACCCCAGGTTAAGCTCAGGTGCCGGGACTATCCCGTCGGTAAGTGTATTTCGAAGGTCGGTGCCATAACAACGCTGTCCCAGAAGTGGTGGATTCTTTGCCCCGCTCACACTTTCCGGAGTGAAGCTGAAGCCGTTATCGGGTAGTTTCGGAGATCCGTAAACCTGAAAGGGGAAAGAGGTTCCCCTGCCAAGCGAAAGGGTGGTTCCCTCAAAAAAGCAGGTTGAGGGATAAAGGTACACCGAATTCTGATTCGGAAGATTCGGCGAAGGTCTAACAGGCAGTTCGTAATATGTCTCATGAGTGTAATTCCGGCATGGTATGACTGTCAGCCTGCATCTGACTCCATCCTTCAGCCATCCTTCCCCGTTGATCATCTGCGCATATTCACCTATCGTCATCCCGTGGACAACCGGCACCGGATGCATCCCGACAAAAGACCTGTGAGCAGTGTCAAGTATATTCCCGTCAACATAAAAACCATTTGGATTGGGCCTGTCGAGGACAATGCATTCAACATTATTCTCAGCGCAGGACTCCATAACATAGTGAAGGGTTGAAATGTAGGTGTAAAATCTGACTCCGACATCCTGAATATCAAAAAGCACCACGCTGATTCCCTCCAGATCTTCCGGCAGCGGCTTAAAATGGCCTCCGTACAGACTGATTATGGGAATGCCGGTAGATATATCCTTCCCGTCCTCTATGTGATCGCCGGCATCGGCCAGATCCCTGAACCCGTGCTCGGGAGCAAAGATGGCCCTTATGTCGAAGCCTGAACTCCTGAGAGTATCGACCAGGTGGGTCGTACCGACCATTGAGGTCTGGTTCGCCACTATCGCTATAGTTTTCCCGGTAATAAGATCCCTGTACCTGTCGATCTGCCAGGCTCCCGGAACAGGTGGCTCAACCGGCCTGCTGCATGATGCATGGATTCCAAAGCCTGCTATTAGAAGAACAACAAGAAGTGACTTTTTCATTTGACTATGTTTAACTTATGTAAATCTAACATTTTTATACTTATTTTTGACATGACTTTACTTTATGAACCTTCCTTATTTCATAGCCCGGCGTCTCATCAGGGGACGGACTGAGAAGACTTCATTCTCGAGGCCGATAAATGTGATCGCCATTGTGGGAATTGCCATGGGACTGGCGGTTATGATAATCGCAGTTGCGGTTCTTACAGGATTTAAACAACAGATCCGCGACAAGATAGTGGGATTCGGTTCAAATATCCAGATCCTCAACTTTGACTCCAACCTGTCGCTCGAAACCATACCGGTAAGCGACACCCAGGCTTTTATCCCCAGGATAAAGGAAATGGACGGCATAAAGCATGTTCAGGTTTTCGCCACAAAAGCAGGTATCATCAAGACCACAGAGGCTATCCAGGGTGTGGTGCTGAAAGGTGTGGGAAGCGACTTCGACTGGGATTTCTTCAGAAGCAACATCATCGACGGCAACGTATTCTCCGTATCGGATACAGGGCGCACAAATGAGGTGATCATTTCCAAAAAGATATCCGACATGCTGCGCCTGAAAACGGGTGACTCATTTGCAATGTATTTCGTACAGGACCCTCCCCGCAGCCGCCGGTTTACAGTAAGCGGGATCTATGAAACCAGTCTCGAGGAATTCGACAAGATGTATGTCTTCTGCGATATTGGCCATATTAAAAGGCTGAATGGCTGGACAGACGATCAGGTGAGCGGTTTCGAAATATTCATCGACGATTTCGACCGGCTCGACGAGATGACCCTCGCGGTAAGGAACCAGGTGGGATACAGGCTCCTGGAGGAAGAAACCAAATTCAAGGTCACCAACATAAGGCTAAGGTACCCCCAGATTTTCGACTGGCTCAATTTCCAGGACATGAACGTCTTCATTATCATTACCCTCATGCTTCTTGTTGCTGGGTTCAACATGATCTCGGGACTTCTGATCATTATACTCGAAAAGACCAATATGATAGGTGTCTTCAAGGCTCTCGGATCAGATAACGGAACCATCAGGAAGATTTTCCTTTATCAGGCCGGCTGGCTTATTGCCAAAGGATTGCTGTGGGGTAATATCATCGGCCTGGGACTGGCCTTTCTTCAGCTAAAAACCGGATTTATCTCACTCGATCCCAGTTCGTACTATATAAAAACCGTCCCGGTAAATATGGAACTGTCCCATATTATCCTGCTCAACGCAGGGACAATGATTATAATCATCCTTATGCTGCTTGTACCCTCACAGCTGATAAGCCGCATTACGCCTGTAAAGGCAATCAGGTATGATTAGAAACCGGGAATACCGCTTGTATTGAGTGTCAGCGATTCACCGTTATCGGGAAGAATATTCCTGTAGTGCTCGTACCTTTCGAGGATCTGGCTGACAAAAGCAACCGATTCCTTTCCTGTGAAATAACCATATTTCACAACGCTGTCGTTATAATACTTCGGTTCGGCCTTTTTCAACACCCAATCAGCAACGCTGCCGTCCCAAAGCTGAGGATCCATGCCATTTTTCTCTGCAAGTTTCATGGCATCGAGTATGTGTCCGGGGCCTGCATTGTAAGCCGCAAGGATGAATTTAGTCCTTTCATTTTTATCGGCAATCTTCGAATCAAAGATACTATGAAGCCAGTCTATGAATTTTACTCCCGCCTTTATGTTCAGCTCCGGTGAAGCGGTGACATCAATGCCAAAATGCCTGCCGGTCTCAGGCATTACCTGCATGAGCCCGTAAGCTCCCACTCTCGACACCACATCAGGGATAAACCTCGATTCCTGGCAGATAAGCGAGGCAAGCAGGCGCCAGTCCCAGCCGATCTTCTCACTGTAAGTCTTTATGAGATTGTCCCATTGAGATACTTTTCCTGACCGGAGAGAGTAATTTTCGCTCTTTAGAAACTTAACCGGGTTGGAGTTTCTGAAGTATTTTGAGTAAAGAATGGCGAAAGTCTGAGTCTCCCTGAATGTTTTTATCCAATGGTTGAGCTCATTTTCAAGCTGGTCGGAATTACTTTTACGGATTGCCCATGCAAGGTTTTGATGACTGCTCAGGCCTGTTTCTATGTCGATATCCGGGAAACGGGCCGAATTTACCATTGCAATGTTCTCATCGCAAGCTGCAAATTCAATTTCTCCTTTACCGACAAGATCAATAAGGCTTTCACCCTCGAAAGGCACCTCAACGATTGTCATCGGTTCTCCTGACTCTTCCGATAATGCTTTAAGGTATTCGGCATGAGACGATCCTTTCTGAACGTAAACGGTTTTATGAGACAATTCCAGAGGATTACGGACAAGCCTTTTTTCAAGGTCTGCGGCAGTGAGTGATCTCCATCTGTTGGGCTTCCTCTGAACAAGGATCATCCTTGTGCTGTCTAAAGATTCAGTGAACCTGACGTTGCGGCTGCGCGACGGAGTTACTGTCAGACCCATGGCAAGAAGATCGACCTGCCCCTTATTAAGCATGGCAAACGCAGCTTCCACGCTGTTGCCGGTAAGTATCTCAAGATCAATCCCTAGATGATCAGAGAACGCTTCCAGAAGTTCGTAGTGAAACCCCATGGGTTCACCTTTATACAGAAAATAGTTGGCTGAGTTAAAATCAGTGATGACTATAAGCCTGCCTCTTGTCCTGATTGAATCAAGATCAAATAGTTCTGAATTTTTTTTGATTTCTCCGGCCGGATTTTCGGAACAGGAAAGAAAAAGGATTCCGATAATGGCCAGTAAAACGAGTAATTTCTTTGTCAAAAAATAAATTTTAAATTAATCAATTATTTATTTATTTCCGGACACAAAGATAACAAAAATTATCAATCATAAAAAGTCCATGCCAGGCCATACCTGAACATCCTGACATTCATAGGGTATGAGGGAATCATGAAGTAATCGTAACCGGTGAGTCCTGCATTGACGTGGTCGAGCATCAGGAATATTCTTGTCCGGCGTATCTTCAGATTCATAAAGACATTAACGAAGGGATAATTACCTGTTTCAATCCTGTCCTGATTGTAGAACCTTCCGGTTGCCGGCATATAGGCATAAGCATTGTACATGGTGTGATAAAACACTTCGGCTCCCACCTGCATGTCCAGTTGTCCGTCTGTTTTCCTGAAGTTGAACAGATGTTCGAAAAAGCCGGTTGCCCTTGCAGTGGCCAAAGGCAGATCGAGAACATCCGGATTGCTTGACTGCTGAAGAAGGAGATCGGTTGTGAGATGGAATTTCCACGCTTTGAGATCCTTGCTGGCATACACAGACGCAACCGACAGGCCGCCTCCATGCTGCGCCGGCATTGCCAGGGTATCGAAGCCGGTATAATTGTCAATAATGGCATAATTGAACTTCAGTTCCATCTTCCTGGCCGGATAGGAAAAACTTGTACCGACATCGATCCGGAACTCCTTGTCCATGCTCTTCGTCCATTCAAAATGGTTTCCCCCCCATTGTTCATACCAGAAGGAAGGCTGGCGGTTGGCGATGGCCCCGTTAACTTTCCATGATGCCATACCCTTTTTAAAGCTGAACGACTTGGATATCACCCCGTCGAGGTTAAAATCGCCGAAACGGTATCCGCTCAGAAAAAGCTCGCCGGTCGCCATCCAGTAGAACTTGTCACCGATATTGTTGTAGAGCCTTCCGACAAGCACATTATTATGCTTGTGCCATACAGCAGTATCAGCAAGCAGGGTATCGTGGGTGGGCACTATCTGGCTGTATTTTATCAGTTCATTCCTTATCCCAACTCCGCCTCCAAGCCTGAACCTTCTGTTTTCATCCGTGGTGAAATCAAAACGAACGGTGTTTTTAATGGTTCTTGCAGAGAGGGAATCGAAGGTGCGTGTATTACTTATATAAACCGAATCATAGAACCCCGAAGCGGGATTACTGTCTTCGTAGGTTCTCCTGTTACCGTCGATGGCAAGAATATGGGAGAACGATCCGCTTAGCCAGAACGGTTTGGCTGACACCCCTGTGCTGTCGGCGGCAGCAGGCCCCTTCTTCCCCAGGATGTAGCGCTGAACCAGCATCAGGTTGCTGTTTTTGAGGTAACTTCTGGCTTTGCTCAGCCCGCCCAGGTTTACCTCAATATTTTCGGGGTCAAGCGTCCCGAGCTGACTCAAGTCACTTATACCCCCGTTCTCCAGGGTAGTCATGTTGTTCAGACCGTATGCAAAATATGCGGTGTATTTGTCGCCCCTGTATGAACCGTTAAAGGTGAAGTTTTTGTCGCTCGCCCTCTGATAACTGTATTGCCCGAGATTATAAACAATATCGTAGACAAGCGCCAGGTTTAGTTTTCTGTTGACGTTCTGGGAGTGTCTTATCCTGAAAGTCTGTTCCGCCTGGTCGCGTGGACCGGCGTAAGTCCAGACAAATTCAGTGAATGGAACCTGAGTGTTCATGAACAGGTATCTTTCCGGCTGGTACATAAGAGGGTAGAAATTACCGGAAAGGAATTTGTCGGGATCAGTAACCCTGTCGAAAAAATTCAGTTGATAGAAAGGTAGGCCATAACTCCCCGGGTAAGCATTGAGCGGTGAATATTTGTCGGCCAGACGGTAATGGTTGAAAAGGGAGAAAGTTGTGTCGAAGGGAACCTTAACCTCTTCCGTCATATCGGGAGAGAGTCTCCACATTTCTATTATCCTGTGCCTGATTGTATCCTGAGCCCCGGCATAAAAAACGGGTGACAGGCAGGTTATCAGTAATATTGCCAAAGTTCGCCTCATCAGCCGCAAATATATGAAAATTATGCAAGCAGGTTGGGGCGGAACGACTTCAAATATCAATCGACATTATCGTTGAGATATGCATTGTTATCTCTCAGAACAGGTCCCTGACCGTCGGCGAGCTCTTCGAGGGTGAACTTTGATACCTTGATTTCCGCTTCCTTGTCCTTGGGCGTAAGCGCCATATTACGCCTTACATAAGCCGGAACATCCTCAAATGCCTCGATGTTGTCCTTTATTATCTTGTTGGAGAGTCCTTCCTTTTTGAAGAAGTTTTGCATGTGCTTTACCTTCTGAAGGGTCGACTTCTGATTTTCCCTCTCTTCAATAAGCTCCGATTCCCTTTTGCTGCGTATCGGGGTCAGTTCCTCCATCGTCTCGTGGTCGAAATGTAGTCTTCCCTGTTTTTCCTCTTCAAAATCAGACGATTCCTGTTGCGGGGATTTCTGAACTACAGAAAAAGTGTTTTCTCCCCTGTCGGGAATGATATGCGGAGGAACCGGATGCAGTTCTGCAAGAAGTTCAACCTTTTTCGGCTTCGGCCTTTTATATGGTGTCAGAATGCTGTTCGAGGGGAATCCCGTTGCAATTACAGTTACGCTGATCTCCTTGCCAAGGCTCTCATCCTGCGACAGTCCCCTTATAATAAGCGCATCCTCCGAAGAAGCTTCATACATGTAGTCGGTTATCTGGCCGAGTTCATCCATGGTAAGTTCGTTCTCACCCTTGCCTGATGCGATGTTGACAAGGATACTCCTGGCGCCAGTGATGTCATTTGAATTCAGAAGAGGCGAGGAAAGTGCATTTTCTATTGCAGTGCGGGCCCTGTCTTCGCCTGAAGCAAGCCCCATTCCCATTATTGATACACCCGAATCCTTCATTACTGTTTCAACATCCGCAAAGTCAACGTTGATATAACCGGCAACCGTAATGATTTCGGCGATGCCCTTCACAGCAGTTGCCAGGATATCGTCGGCTTTGGCGAACGCGGCCGATACGCCGAGATCGCCATAAATCTCCCGGAGCTTTTCGTTGTTTATCACCAGAAGCGAATCCACATGCTCTCCGAGGTGACTGATTCCTTCGATGGCATAGTTGATCCTCACCTTCCCTTCCGACTTGAAAGGTATTGTTACCACTGCCACAGTCAGGTATCCTGCCTCCCTGCACGCCTTAGCTATTACCGGGATGGCTCCTGTGCCGGTGCCTCCTCCCATTCCGGTGGTCAGGAACACCATTTTTGTATTGCCCCCGATGGCATCCATAACCTCGCCGATGTTTTCCATGGCAGCCTGGCGTCCAACCTCAGGTTTGCTTCCTGCGCCCCGGCCTTCCGTAATAGATGCACCAAGCTGGACCTTTACAGGCACCTGACTCCTTGCCAGAGCCTGATGGTCGGTGTTGCAGACCACAAAATTGACATCCTTGATGCCTTTGTCGAACATGTGGTTAACTGCATTGTTGCCGCCGCCTCCTATTCCGACAACCTTTATTATGGATGACCTCTCAACCGGAAGGTCAAAACTTATCAAATCATCTTCCATGGTTTCTTTTTTAAATTGTTAATGAACAGCAACTTCCATTCGGTCACACCAAAGGTCAATTTATCGTCTGATCTTCAACTTCAAACATACTGGCTATCATCTGCTTTATCCTTTCGGTTATCGGAACCCTGTCGTGCGTTACGGGTTCAGGCGCCTCCGCTTCCTCCGGTTCCTCAACCTGTTTGCTTTCAACCTTTTCAGTGACAGGCTTTCTGGTTTTTACGAAATCTTCCTTGCTGCCGGCCTCAAACGATTTCTTATATGTTTCGAGGTGGTCGATGCCCCTGAGTATCAGTCCGACGGCTGTTGCATACATCGGCTGGTTAAGCTCATCCTTTCCCTTGCCTGCAAGGTGCTCATTGGGATAGCCTATCCTTACATCCATAGCGGTGCGGAAATTCATCAGCTGCGGAAGGTGCTTCAGCATTGCGCCCCCTCCGGTTATTACGATTCCCGCTGCCAGCTTGTCGGCATAACCTGAATTCTGTATCTCAAAATTCACTATTTCAATTATCTCCTCCATCCTCGACTGAATGATACCGGCAAGGCTTCTGAAGGATATCTCTTTCGGGTTTCTGCCGCTGATGCCCGGAATGGCCACAACCTTGTCTTCGGGTGCGATGTCCCTGAGTGCAGAGCCATACTGAATCTTAAGCTGCTCGGCATGCCTTTCGAGTATTGCGCAACCTTCCTTGATGTCCTTTGTGATCACATTACCGCCGAAGGGAATTACTGCAGTATGCCTTATTATGTTGTCGTAATAAACTGCCAGGTCGGTTGTGCCGCCGCCGATATCGACCAGGACAACACCGGCTTCCTTCTCATCTTCGGTCAGTACAGAATCGGCTGAGGCCAGCGGTTCAAGGATAAGGTCCTTGAGCTTCAGGTCGGCCCTCTGAACACATCTCTCTATGTTCTTTGCAGCAGCAACCCGGCCTATAACGATATGGAAATTGGCCTCCAGCTGATGACCGCAGATACCGATGGGGTTCTTGATTCCGGGTTCATTGTCGATAATGAAAACCTGTGGAATAACATGAATGATCTCCTCCCCCATCTCAACATGTATCTTGTACATGTCCTCGATAAGCTTGAAGACTTCTTCCTTCTTTATCTCGTCATCGAAGTCGTCACGCATCCTGGAGCCGCGCGTCTTGATGCTTCTGATGTGCTGACCCGCTATGCCTACAAAGACCTCATGAAAAACAACTCCTGTCGTTTTCTGAACATCGTCAACCGTTGCCGATATGGCATTGACAGTCTCTTCAATGTTTTGGACAACCCCTCTCCTGACGCCTGTTGAAGGAGCCTTGCTTATTCCGAGAATCTCAACTTTGCCATTCTCGTTTTTCTTACCGACAATGGCCACAATCTTTGTTGTTCCAATGTCGATTGCTGCTACATACTGTTCCTTTTTGCTCATAGTCTGATATATGGATTATTCTTTATCTCCTTTTGCATACTATCTGATCCTTGTAAGCAAGGCTTATAGACTTGTACCTGTCCCAGCCAACCTCGGGCAGGACTTTGTCGTAAAACACCCTCAGGTATTTGAGTTTCTTCTCAAATTCACCCGGGCTGCCGAGATGGATCACATGATTGCCGACTCTCGGTATCAGATCAATCTCGTCATGCCTGTCAACAAAAACCTGATCGATCTGTGCCGACCAGAAATCATCCCTGTTTATAAAATCAACCAGATAGAAGACATCCTTCAGTATTGAATTCTTTATGCTGGTATCCAGGACGCTGACTCCGTTGAGCATTGCCTGGCTTATATTTACATTCCCTCCAACGATATGGAGCCTTGGGGTGTAAAGGTTCCTTCTTCTTATTACCACACCTTCGTCGTCGATATAATAATCGCCTCCGTTTGCTGCCATCACCCTCATGATAGGAGAGCGCTGGTCACCTACAACATGAAGCACACCGTCAATCGATATGAAGACCTCAGCAGTTTTCAGCTCCCGGTATCCGTTCATGGTCTCCTCAATCTCCTCAATATTGATCTCCTTCACCGTCTTTCCCACAGGATTTCCGTTCTTATTCAGGATGGTGTTCCTGATATCCCTTTCAGTTACAAAATGATAATCGGCAGAATCAACTATAGTGATTTCGATCTTACTGCACTTCTTTGTATTATGCCAGTGAGAATACCAGACCGGCGCTATAACCAGGTACAGCGACGGAATAAGCAACAATATCCTCAGTGCCTTTTTCATTTCAATCTGCTGTTCAGAAGTTTCTCCTCTATCGGCGCAACTAGTTTATCTATATCTCCGGCGCCTATGGTAACAAGAACATCAATAAGATCCGGATCAATGATGCCGGGAATGTCCCCGGGCATCATCAGCTTACAGTTGGGCGATTTCATTCTTGAAAAGATCATCTCCGAATCAACTCCCGGTATCGGTTTTTCCCTTGCAGGATAGACAGGAAGAAGGATCGCCTCGTCCAGTTCATCGAGGATCGCTGCAAACCCGTCGGCATGATCGCGGGTGCGGGAAAAAAGATGAGGCTGGAATATGCCTGTGATTTTTCTTCCCGCAAAGTACTCCCTTACATTGGTTATACATGCCCTTATCTCCTCAGGATGATGAGCATAATCGTCGATATATGCCAGGCCCGGAAGATCAACCCTGATGTCGAATCTTCTCCTTACCCCCAGGAACCCGGTAACGGCCTGCCTGATTTCATCCGCTGTGACTCCGCAATTCATAGCCAGGGCTACAGCTGCAGTAAGATTCTCAATATTTACAATGCCGGGGAAGTGGAATTCAAGATCCTCCAGAACACCGCCGGGGGTGTGAATATTAAAAATATAATTGTTTCCCGACCGCCGTACGCCGTAGTACCTGTAATCGGCTTCCGGTTCTGAGCCGTATGTGTACCCGCTCACCCCTGCCGGTATTTCAATCCTGTCCCTTATCCTGTAATTTACAAAAAGCAAACCCTGCTTCCTGATTTTTGAGCAGAACTCGTTATAGGCATTTATCATAGACTGATGGTCGCCGTATATGTCGAGGTGATCTGCATCGACCGAAGTAACGACAGCCATCAGAGGACTGAGCCTGTGAAACGACCTGTCGAACTCATCGGCTTCCATAACTATATATCTGCCTCCTCCCGTGAGAAGGTTAGAGCTGTAGTTCTTTGATATGCCTCCAAGAAAGGCAGTGCAGTCGACATGCGACTGTTTAAGAAGATGCGCTGTCATAGTAGAAACCGTGGTCTTGCCATGAGTGCCTGCAATTGCCACGGTATCGCCCGATGAAGATATTTCACCTAGTATTTCCGATCGCTTGTAAATCCTGTAACGGTTCTTGCGGAAGAAAGTAATTAAATGATTCTCGGGCGGAATGGCAGGAGTGTATACCACAATCACCCTGTCCCTGAAACTGACATCGCTGAACAGGGGAGGAACCTCCTTCATGGAATCATTATAGGTTATAAAACATCCCTTTGCTTCAAGCTCCCGGGTAATAGCCGATTCGGACCTGTCGTAGCCGCCTGTCAGAAAGCCCTCCTGCTCATAATAAAGTGCAAGCGCGCTCATGCCGATACCTCCGATACCGACAAAATAGATCCCGTCTATGGTTCTCAGGTCGATCATCCTTCAATGAGTTTGATTACTTCCCGGGCTATGCGGGCATCTGCATCCCGTTCGGCCATTTTTATTATATTCCCTGATAATGTATTTCTCCTCCCATTGTCAGATATAAGCTTAAGTGCCTCATCCACAAGCATTTTCCCAGCTCCGGAATCAGGAACAACAATCGCTGCATCTTTTGCTGCGAGCGCCATGGCGTTTTTTGTCTGGTGATCCTCGGCCACATTGGGAGAAGGGACAAGAATAACCGGTTTCCCGACAAGGCATAATTCCGAAATAGTTCCCGCTCCTGCCCTTGAAATTATAACCGAGGCTGCCGCGAATGCAAGATCCATCCTGTCGATGAAGGAATGGACCGATATCTTATCTCCCTGTTCCGGAACCAGTTTCCTGACATCATCATAGTAGTACCTGCCTGTCTGCCACAGCCACTGGCATTCGGAATTCCTCATTGCCTCCAGGTTTTCAGAGAGGCACCTGTTGATGGTTCCTGCCCCGAGCGAACCGCCCAGGACAAGGATAACCGGCAGTCCGGCGCTTAAACCGAAAAATTTCAGCGCTTCTTCCTTCTTTGCCTGCAGATCATCAAAGTTCTGGCGCACCGGATTCCCTGTGAGAATTATCTTTTCTGCAGGGAAGTATTTTTCCATGCCCTCGTAGGCCACGCATATAACAGAGGCCTTTTTAGCCAGAAGCCGGTTGGTCACACCGGCATAGCTGTTCTGCTCCTGGATCAGGATGGGGATATTCATTCTGCCTGCCTGCCTCAGTACGGGTCCGCTTGCATAACCGCCGACCCCCACAGCAGCATGAGGCCTGAACTCCTTCAGCGTCCTCCGGGCTATCCTGAGGCTTGATATCAGCCTGAAGAATACCTGTAAATTCTTGAAAATGTTTTTCCGGTTTATCCCGGCAACCGGCAGTCCGACTATCCTGAAACCGGCAGCAGGAACTTTTTCCATCTCCAGCTTGCCTTCGGCTCCAACAAAAAGTAACTCGATACCGGGATCAATCCGGCGCAGGGCATTGGCAATGGAAATAGCCGGGAACACATGTCCCCCTGTACCTCCACCGCTGATTATAACCCTTTTATGCTCCGGCCGGTTCATATATTCGTTCTCCTTCGTCAGTTTTTTCTTCCTCAGGCAATTCTTCCTTGCGGATCCTTGCGTTTACCACCCTGCTGACACTTAAGATGGCTCCGATCGAGAAGCTCATCACAAGCGCCGAAGTCCTCCCCCAGCTAACCATCGGCAGCGTCTGGCCTGTAACAGGGAACAGACCCACTGCAACCATCATGTTAATCATTGCCTGGACGGTTATCATTATTACCAGGCCGATCACCAGATAGGCAGGAAAAGCGGCATCGCATTTCCTGACAATGGTTATCCCCCGGAACAGCAAGACCATATAGGCCAGTATCAGCGGCAAAGCGCCGAAAAGCAGACCGTATTCCTCAATGATAATTGCGAAAATAAAGTCGGAGTTCGACTGAGGCAGCATGTTGCGCTGGGTGCTTCCTCCCGGAGCCTTGCCGAATAATCCGCCTGTCGATATTGCAATCTTCGCCTGATTCGACTGATAGTTTGCATCGTCATCCACCTTGCTCGAGAAATGCGATTGTATCCTCCTCTCCCATGTCTTCACCCTGTTATCATCCGATACAAGCATGAGAACGCCTGCCATAATAACAATTCCAACTATTGCCATTCCGGCATAAGCAAGAAGAAACTTAATGGGAACGCGTCCGATGAACATGATTATCATACTTATACCGAACACCATGACTGCGGTGGAAAGGTTCTCGGGCATGATGAGGCCGCAGACGACTGCAACAGGGATCATCATGTATTTGGTCACCAGCATGAAATCGGTAAGCTTGTCCTTAAACTGCCCCAGTACCCTTGCCAGATATATCACCAGGGTCAGCTTGGCCACATCGGACGACTGTATCCTTCCGACACCCGGAATGTTGATGGCCCTTACCGCATCATTGATCCTGTCGCCGATAACAAAGGTGAGCGCCAGCAGTGCAATTGAAAAAAGAAGCAGCAATCCCGAAAGCCTGTAGTATATCCTGTAAGGGAGATAGTGAACGATCACTATTATGCCGAGGCTCAGTGCAAGGATAATAAACTGGCTTCTCAGGAAGTAGGTTGTATTTCCGCCGTGACGGAGATAGGCGACACTCACCGAAGAGCTGTAGACTGCCAGCAGTGAGTAGATCATAAAGACCACCACCAGCGCCCAGATTACCCTGTCGCCCTTGAATGTTTTTGTGAGCCAGCCCTGCTGCATTATTATCCGGTTATTTAAAGATTCCTTACTGCCTGCTTGAACTGCCGGCCCCTGTCCTCATAATTATTAAAAAGGTCGAAGCTTGCACAAGCCGGCGACAGCAGAACAGTCTGACCTTTCCGGGCCAGGTAATACGACGACCTGACGGCCTCAACCATTGAAGATGTCTCGACAATCGTAGGCACAATGTCCCTGAACGACTCCAGTATCTTCCTGTTGTCCTTGCCAAGGCAGACAATCGCCCTAACCTTCTGCTTCACCACCGGGAAAAGCTCGGAATAATCATTCCCCTTGTCGATACCTCCTGCAATCCATACTACATCGGTCTCCATGCATTCCAGGGCGTACCAGGTCGAATTGACATTGGTGCCCTTCGAATCATTTATAAAATTGATCCCGCAGACAGTGATCACCGGTTCAAGCCGGTGTTCAACGCCCTGAAAATCAGAAAGACTTTCCCGGATAGTCTCTTTCCTGATTGTCAGAACTTTGCCTGCAATAGCCGCTGCCATTGAGTTGAAAATGTTGTGGCGGCCCTTCAGTGCCAGATCGTGAATGGTCATAAGGTTGGTTTTAGTATGGTAATCAATAATCAGTTCATCGTTCTCAATCCAGGCGGCCATGTTCTCCTTCGAATCAGCTGAAAAAGGCAGGTGGGTCATTCCGTACTCTTTTGCAGCCAGCTCTTTTCTGATAATGGGATCATCGGCCCAGTAAATGAAGAAATCGGATTTCCGCTGGTTCCTGGTTATCCTGAATTTGGAATCAATGTAGTTCTGCAGGTTATGGTCGTACCTGTCGAGGTGATCAGGCGTGATGTTCATCAGGATCGCTATGTCAGCCCTGAAATCATACATCCCGTCAAGCTGGAAACTGCTCAGTTCGATAACATAATAGTCATAGCCTCCCTCAGCCACCGCCATGGCGAAACTGTTGCCCACATTGCCTGTCATTGCAGCATTTTTGCCTTCTTTTTTGAGGATATGGTAAATCAGGTTGGTAACAGTGGTTTTACCGTTACTTCCCGTCACACAGATCTTAATCCCTTCTGCATACCTGCCGGCGAATTCAATTTCCGAAATCACCGGTATTCCCATTTCACGAAGCTTAAGAATGAGCGGTGCGTCCTCGCGGATGCCCGGGCTCTTGATAACCTCAGCTGCAGAGAGGATCTCACTTTCCGTGTGTTTGCCTTCCTCCCATCTGATCTGGTTCTTCTCAAGCAATTCCCTGTAATTGGCCTTCACCACCCCCATGTCGGATACAAAAACATCGAAGCCCTTCTTCTTCGCCAGAATTGCAGAGCCTGTTCCGCTCTCGCCCGCACCGAGTATCACAATCTTCTTCAT
>DIWB01000045.1 GCA_002428385.1 Bacteroidales bacterium UBA6117 | reverse complement strand
CAAAACCAGGTGTCGGGAGTTCGAGTCTCTCCTCCCGTGCTAATTAAAATGTTAAAATGAATATAAAAGGTTATTTCGCGGAATCTTATACTGAACTGGTTCACAAGGTTACCTGGCCAACATGGAGCGAATTGCAGAACAGCGGTGTGCTCGTACTGGTGGTAACCCTCATAATTGCTATAATAGTGGCTCTTATGGACCTTGGATTCAGTAAAATTATGGAATTCATTTACAGTTTGTTATATTAAATCAAGAGGTCAATCCCGATGAGCGAGAATATTAAGAAGTGGTATGTACTTCGTGCTATAGGAGGGAAGGAAAAGAAGGTTAAGGAGTATATAGACAATGAAGTGGCCCGCCTTAAACTTGAAGAATTTGTCTCTCAGGTACTGATCCCGACTGAAAAAGTATACCAGATACGTTCAGGGAAGAAAATCAGCAAGGAAAGGACTTTTTTCCCCGGTTATGTATTGGTTGAGGCTGTCCTTACAGGTGAAATCCCTCACCTTCTGAGAAATATTCCAAATGTCATTGGTTTCCTTGGCTCACAGGACGGAGAACCGGTGCCCCTCAGAAAATCTGAAATAAACAGGATTCTGGGGAAAGTGGATGAACTGAATGCAAGCGATGAGGAACTGAACGTTCCGTTCTTCGTTGGAGAATCCGTGAAAGTAATTGACGGACCATTCAACAGCTTCACAGGTATCATCGAAGAGGTAAACGACGAAAAGAAAAAGCTCAAGGTTATGGTAAAAATCTTTGGAAGAAAAACACCCCTTGAACTTAGTTTTATGCAGGTAGAAAAGGAAAATTAACTGAAGATATTGACGGTCATGATATTTATAATGCTTCCTGAATGACCGGCAAGCTTTCGCAATAAACACGCAAATTTTAAATTATGGCAAAAGAAGTTGCTGGAATTATCAAGTTACAGATTCGTGGCGGAGCAGCTAATCCATCCCCACCAGTCGGACCCGCACTGGGCTCCAAAGGTGTGAACATAATGGATTTCTGCAAGCAATTCAATGCCAGGACCCAGGATAAAGCTGGAAAAGTGATACCGGTCGTTATTACGGTTTATGCCGACAAATCATTTGATTTCGTCACAAAAACCCCGCCGGTCGCAGTTCAGCTTCTCGAGGTAGCCAAATCCAAAAAAGGTTCAAAGGAACCCAACAGGGATAAGGTGGCATCCGTATCATGGGACCAGGTCAGGACAATTGCTGAGGAAAAGATGGAAGACTTGAACTGTTTTACAATCGAGTCGGCCATGAAGATGGTAGCTGGTACCGCCAGGAGTATGGGAATCGCTGTTAAAGGCGCCCAGGTAAATAATTAATAAGTAGAAAAAATGACTAAACTTACCAAAAACCAGAAGCTTTCCGAAAGTAAGATAGACAGGGACAAGCTTTATACGTTGACAGAGGCATCGGCACTGGTTAAAGGAATAACCACTACCAAATTCGATGCTTCCATCGACCTGGATGTAAGGTTAGGTATCGATCCCAGAAAATCAAACCAGATGGTCCGCGGCGTTGTTTCCCTTCCTCACGGAACGGGTAAACAGACACGCGTTCTTGTACTCTGCTCTCCCGACAGGGAAGCTGAAGCACAAGCCGCCGGAGCTGACTATGTGGGCCTTGACGATTATATTGAAAAAATCAAGGCTGGTTGGACAGATATTGACGTTATCATAACCATGCCATCCGTGATGGGCAAAGTCGGTCAGTTAGGTCGAATACTCGGTCCGAGAGGACTGATGCCGAACCCAAAAAGCGGAACTGTCACCATGGAAATTGGCAAGGCTGTTAAAGAAGTGAAGCAGGGTAAGATTGATTTCAAAGTAGACAAAAGCGGAATCATTCATACCTCTATCGGAAAAGTCTCTTTCGAGCCACAACAGATCGTCGAGAACGCCAGGGAGTTTATCCATATGGTAAACAAACTGAAACCGGCTGCAGCAAAGGGAACATACATTAAAAGCGTGTTCCTTTCAAGCACAATGAGCCCGGGGATTAAAGTCGATCCTAAAGGTCTTGATGATTAATTTGTAAAGTTAAACTCGAAAAATTATGAGACGGGAAGAAAAAAATGCTATCATAGACAGCCTCGCTGAGATACTAAAGGAGTACAGCCACTTTTATCTGACTGACACCGCTCAGTTGAATGCCGCTGACACAAGTGCACTGAGAAGGAAATGCTTCGAAAACGATGTCAAACTTATCGTTGTCAAGAACACTCTCCTGAAAAGAGCACTCGAAATGTCTGAAGGTAACTTTGAAGAATTGTATCCGATTCTTAAAGGTACTACATCCATCATGTTCACTAATTCAGGAAACACTCCCGCTAAACTTATAAAGGAGTTCCGGAAAAAACATGATAAACCTGTTCTGAAAGGCGCTTACGTCCAGGAATCAGTCTTTATCGGCGACCAGATGCTCGATGCACTCGTAGCCGTCAAGACAAGGGAAGAACTTATCGGAGATCTTATTTTCCTTCTCCAGTCTCCCGCCAGGAACGTTATATCGGCTTTACAGTCAGGTGGAAACACCTTGCACGGTGTTCTTGAAACACTATCAAAAAAAGAGAATTAATCAAGTAAATCACTTTAAAATCCAATAAAAAAATGGCAGATCTTAAGAAATTTGCNNCAGAAGAACTGGTTAACCTGTCTGTAAAAGAGGTAAACGAACTGGCTAAAATACTCAAAGAGGAATATGGCATTGAACCCGCAGCAGCAGCAGTTGCAATTGCAGGCCCCGCCGCCAGCGATGACGCCCCAAAAGTTGAGGAGAAAACCAAATTCGACGTAATCCTCAAAGCAGCCGGTGGTCAGAAACTACAGATCGTTAAACTGGTTAAGGATATCACCGGTCTCGGACTTAAGGAAGCTAAGGCAGTCGTCGACTCAGCTCCGGGTCCAGTTAAGGAAGGTGTATCAAAAGAAGAAGCGGAAGCTATTAAAGGTCAATTGGTTGACGCAGGAGCTGAAGTTGAACTTAAATAACTATACCTGAATAACGGGTTCCAGGTTTAGTCCCGAATTTTCGGGACTAAGCCTTTTCGTTCTTTTAATTGTAAGTTCACTTAATCCTTTTATAAATGTCTTTAAAAAGTACTGAAAGAATTAGTTTTGCCTCCAGGAAAAACCAGCTCGACTACCCCGATTTCCTGGAAGTTCAGCTGAAATCATTCGGTGAGTTTTTCCAGCTTGGAACAACTCCCGAAAACAGGAAGAAGGAAGGTCTATTTAAGGTCTTTACGGAAAATTTTCCCATTACCGACACAAGAAATAATTTTGTTCTCGAATTCCTCGATTATTATATCGACCCCCCACGCTACACAATTGAAGAATGTATTGAACGCGGACTGACATTCAGCGTTCCCCTGAAGGCTAAGCTGAAACTCTATTGCACCGACCCGGAGCATGAGGATTTTGATACCGTCATTCAGGACGTCTACCTCGGTACTGTTCCCTATATGACCGAAAGAGGTACTTTCGTCATCAATGGCGCTGAGAGAGTTGTGGTTTCGCAGTTGCACAGATCGCCCGGCGTTTTCTTCGGACAAAGCGTCCACGCCAACGGCACAAAGCTGTATTCGGCCAGGATAATCCCCTTCAAGGGATCGTGGATCGAATTTGCAACCGACATCAACAATGTTATGTACGCTTATATCGACAGAAAGAAAAAACTGCCGGTAACAACATTACTCAGGGCTATCGGATTCGAGAGCGACAAGGAAATCCTCGAGATCTTCAACCTCGCCGAAGAACATAAAGTTTCCAAAACCAACATCAAGAAGCTTGTCGGACGCAAGCTCGCGGCCAGGGTGCTTAAAACCTGGGTTGAGGACTTCGTCGACGAGGATACCGGTGAAGTGGTTTCAATAGAAAGAAATGAGGTAATCCTCGACAGGGAAACAGTTATCGAGGCAGATCATGTCGACATTATTGTCGATTCCGGAGCAAAGGCAATCCTTCTCCACAGGGAGGATACAACCCTTTCGGATTTCGCCATTATATACAATACTCTTCAGAAAGATCCCTGCAACTCCGAAAAGGAAGCAGTCATTTATATTTACCGCCAGCTTCGTAATGCTGAACCGCCCGATGAGGCAACAGCAAGAGACGTTATCGATAAACTCTTCTTCTCCGACAAGAGATATGACCTCGGGGAAGTGGGCCGCTACAGGATCAACAAGAAACTTGGCCTCGAAACCGAAATGACGGTTAAGATACTTACCAGGGAAGACATTATAAAGATTATTGGTTACCTGATCGAACTTATCAACTCCAAAACCGAAGTTGATGATATCGACCACCTTAGCAACAGAAGGGTGCGTACAGTCGGCGAACAGCTCTATGCTCAGTTCGGTGTAGGTCTTGCTCGTATGGCACGTACAATCCGCGAAAGAATGAACGTAAGGGATAACGAGGTTTTCACCCCCGTCGACCTTATCAATTCAAAAACACTGTCATCCGTTATTAACTCCTTCTTCGGCACCAATCAGCTCTCGCAGTTCATGGACCAGACCAACCCGCTTGCCGAGATGACTCACAAGCGCCGTATGTCGGCTCTCGGGCCCGGCGGTCTGTCGCGCGAAAGAGCAGGATTCGAGGTAAGGGACGTTCACTATACCCACTATGGCAGGCTATGCCCTATTGAAACTCCCGAAGGTCCCAATATCGGACTCATCTCATCCCTTTGCGTCTATGCCAAAATTAATGATCTCGGTTTTATCGAGACTCCCTATCTCAAGGTAAAAGACGCACAGGTCGATCTCAGCGGCGAAGGGATAGTATGGCTCAGCGCTGAAGAAGAAGAGAAGAAAATTATTGCTCAGGCCAATGCCCCTATCCTCAAGGACGGACATTTTGAAAATCCGAGGGCAAAATGCCGGTACGAAGCTGATTATCCTTTCGAGGAAGTGGAAAAGGTCGACCTTATGGACGTTGCTCCCAACCAGATAGCTTCAATCGCTGCATCACTTATTCCATTCCTTGAACACGACGATGCAAACAGGGCTCTCATGGGCTCAAATATGATGCGTCAGGCCGTGCCTCTTATTAATCCCGAGGCTCCGATTGTCGGAACGGGACTGGAGGGACAGGTTATTCAGGACAGCAGGATACTTTACGCAGCTGAAGGCGACGGAGTTGTGGAATATGTCGATTCAAACGAAATAGTCATCAGATATACACGTTCGGATGAAGAAAAATTCGTGAGTTTCGATGACGACACCAAACGCTATACCCTGCCCAAATACAAGAAAACCAATCAGAGTACCGTTATTAACCTTGTTCCTGTTGTCAGGAAGGGTGAAAAAGTTTCAAAAGGACAGGTGCTTACCGAAGGTTACGGAACCAAGCACGGTGAACTGGCCCTCGGCCGAAACCTGAAGGTTGCTTTCATGCCCTGGAAAGGCTACAACTTTGAGGATGCAATTGTAATCTCCGAAAGGGTCGTTGAGGAGGATATGTTTACATCAGTCCATATCGACGAATACCTTCTTGAAGTACGCGATACAAAGCGCGGTCTGGAGGAACTTACTTCAGATATTCCGAACGTAAGCGAGGAAGCTACCAAGAACCTTGATGAAAACGGGCTGATCAGAATAGGCGCCCATATAATTCCGGGCGATATCCTGATTGGAAAGATCACACCTAAGGGAGAATCTGATCCGTCACCTGAGGAGAAGCTCCTGAGAGCAATCTTCGGCGATAAAGCCGGTGATGTAAAGGATGCATCCCTGAAAGCAGGTCCGTCGCTTGAGGGCGTTGTAATCGACAAGAAGCTCTTTACCCGCGCAATCAAGGACAGGAAGGCCAAAGCTGTTGAGAAACCTCTTCTCGACAAGATTGAAGCTGATTTTCTGAGAAGTACTGATGAACTTAAGGCAAGACTAGTCGATAAGCTCTTCATTCTTGTCAATGGCAAAACTTCACAGGGAGTAAAGGACTATCTTAACGTCGACGTGATCCCCAAAGGCAGCAAATTCACTCTGAAGCAGCTGCAGGAAATTGACTTCCTCAATGTCAATCCCAACAAGTGGACCACCGACAAAAAGAAAAACGACAGCATAAAACAACTCCTTCATAACTATATTATCAAGTACAAGGAGATTGACGGTATCTTCAAACGCAAGAAGTACAATATCACAATAGGCGATGAACTTCCTGCAGGAATAGTACGTCTGGCTAAGGTTTACATTGCCAAGAAACGCAAGGTGAAAGTAGGAGACAAGATGGCCGGCCGTCACGGGAACAAGGGTATTGTGGCGAAGATCGTTCGCCAGGAAGATATGCCGTTCCTTGAGGATGGTACCCCTGTCGATATCGTGCTGAACCCGCTTGGCGTTCCTTCAAGGATGAACCTCGGACAGATCTATGAGACAGTCCTTGGCTGGGCCGGACAAAAGCTTGGCCTTCGGTTCTCCACACCTATTTTCGACGGCGCCACGATTGAACAGATAACCGAATACACCGAAAAGGCAAAACTTCCGCGATACGGCAAGACTTACCTCTACGACGGTGGTACCGGTGAGAGATTCGACCAGCCCGCAACCGTCGGTGTAATCTATATGCTCAAGCTGGGACATATGGTTGATGACAAGATGCATGCNNTCGGAGAAATGGAAGTCTGGGCTCTCGAAGCATTCGGCGCCGCCCATATTCTCCAGGAGATACTTACTATCAAGTCGGACGATGTTATCGGCCGTGCAAAGGCTTATGAGTCAATAGTCAAGGGGGAACCGATGCCTCAGCCAGGTATACCCGAATCACTGAACGTACTGTTGCACGAGTTGAGAGGACTGGGACTGAGCGTCATTCTTGACTGACCTTCCTCTTTATTATTTTAATTAAAGGACAAATAAATTACAGTATATGTCATTCAGAAGAGATANNAAACAAGTTACTCAAAGATTTCTATTGCTCTCGCTTCACCGGAAGAGATCCTCGATCGTTCCAGCGGCGAGGTTCTGAAACCTGAGACAATCAACTACAGGACCTACAAGCCCGAGCGTGACGGACTCTTCTGTGAAAGGATCTTTGGACCGGTTAAGGATTACGAATGCCACTGCGGAAAATATAAAAGGATAAGATACAAGGGGATTGTGTGCGACCGATGCGGCGTTGAAGTCACTGAAAAGAAAGTACGCCGTGAGAGAATGGGACATATATCGCTCGTAGTTCCGATAGCCCACATCTGGTACTTCCGCTCTCTGCCCAACAAGATCGGTTACCTCCTGGGCCTTCCGACCAAAAAGCTCGATTCAATTATCTATTACGAACGATACGTTGTAATCAACCCGGGTATCAAGGCTGCCGATGGCATCAAATATCTTGATTTCCTTACAGAAGAGGAATACCTTGAAATAACCGAATCACTTCCCAAGGAAAATCTCTATCTTGAGGATACCCATCCCGATAAGTTCGTTGCCGATATGGGAGCTGACGCTCTCTATAAACTGCTTTGCAGAATCGATCTTGATGAGCTTTCATATTCCCTTCGTCACAGGGCTAATACCGAGACTTCCCAGCAGCGCAAGAATGAGGCGCTGAAAAGGCTTCAGGTTGTCGAGGCATTCAGGGATTCAAAGAATATAAACAAACCGGAGTGGATGATAATAAAGGTGGTTCCGGTAATTCCGCCTGAACTGAGACCTCTTGTTCCTCTCGACGGAGGACGTTTCGCGACAAGCGACCTTAACGACCTTTACAGAAGGGTCATCATAAGGAATAACAGGCTTAAGCGGCTTATAGAGATCAAGGCTCCGGAAGTGATCCTCAGAAATGAAAAAAGGATGCTTCAGGAGGCTGTCGATTCATTATTCGACAACTCCAGAAAGGCCAATGCCGTCAAGACTGATGCCAATCGTCCTCTTAAATCACTTAGCGACAGCCTCAAGGGAAAACAGGGAAGGTTCCGTCAGAACCTCCTTGGAAAAAGGGTTGACTACTCCGCACGTTCGGTCATTGTAGTCGGACCGGAACTCGATCTTCACGAATGCGGGCTGCCAAAAGACATGGCTGCTGAGCTTTACAAACCTTTCATAATAAGGAAACTGATTGAGCGCGGAATTGTTAAGACCGTCAAATCAGCCAAGAAAATTGTTGACCGCAAGGACCCGGTTGTGTGGGATATCCTCGAGAACGTTCTCAAGGGCCACCCAGTAATGCTTAACCGTGCACCAACTCTTCACAGACTGGGTATCCAGGCTTTCCAGCCGAAACTTATTGAAGGAAAGGCCATTCAGCTTCACCCGCTTGTCTGTACTGCATTCAACGCCGACTTCGACGGTGACCAGATGGCTGTCCACCTGCCTCTCGGAAACGCTGCCGTACTTGAGGCACAGATGCTGATGCTTGCATCGCATAACATTCTTAACCCTGCCAACGGAGCTCCGATAACCGTTCCTTCACAGGATATGGTTCTCGGCCTGTATTATATTACAAAGGGTAGGAAAAGCATTCCCGATGATAAGGTCAGGGGTGAAGGACTTACATTCTATTCACCTGAAGAGGTCAATATCGCCTATAACGAAAGGAAGATCGACCTTCATGCCTATATTAAGGTAAAGGTTAACGACAGGGTTGACGGACAGCTTGTTAATCACCTGGTCGAAACCACCGTCGGAAGGGTTATCTTCAACCAGTTTGTCCCGGAAGAGGTAGGTTATATCAATGAGATACTTACAAAGAAATCACTTAGGGATATTATCGGCAGGGTTCTCAAATTATCAGGCACTGCAAAAACTGCTGCCTTCCTCGATGCCATCAAGAACCTTGGGTTCAACTCGGCATTCCGCGGAGGCCTCTCATTCAACCTCGATGATGTGATCATTCCCGAGGAAAAAACGAAATTCGTTACCGAAGGCTATGAACAGGTTGAGGAAGTGCTGAGCAACTACAGCATGGGATTCATAACCAACAACGAAAGATATAATCAGATAATTGATATCTGGACACATGTCAATGCACGACTGACCCAGTCGCTGATGAAGCAGCTGTCAAACGACAAGCATGGTTTCAATTCAGTGTTCATGATGCTCGATTCGGGGGCAAGGGGATCAAAGGAACAGATCCGCCAGCTTTCCGGCATGAGGGGTCTTATGGCGAAACCACAGAAATCAGGCGCCACAGGTTCTGAAATCATCGAAAACCCTATTCTTTCGAACTTCAAGGAGGGATTGTCGGTTCTTGAGTACTTTATTTCAACTCACGGTGCACGTAAGGGTCTTGCCGATACAGCTCTCAAGACAGCTGACGCCGGCTACCTGACACGCCGTCTCGTCGATGTTTCACAGGATGTAATTATCAACGAGGAAGACTGCGGAACGCTCAGAGGCCTTGTGGCAACTGCCATCAAGAAAAACGAGGAAGTCGTTGAGTCGCTCTATGAAAGAATTCTCGGGCGCACCACGGTCCACGACGTGTTCCATCCGCTTACAGGAGAGCTTATCGTTGAAGCCGGTCAGGAACTTACTGAAGATCTGGCGAAAAAGATTGAAGATTCTCCTATCGAGCAGGTTGAAATCCGTTCAGTGCTGACATGCGAATCGAAAAAGGGTGTATGCGCAAAATGCTACGGCCGAAACCTTGCTACCGGCAGAATGGTACAGAAAGGTGAAGCTACCGGTGTTATCGCCGCCCAGAGTATCGGTGAACCAGGTACACAGCTTACACTCCGTACTTTCCACGTTGGAGGTACTGCATCAAATATTACAACTGAATCGCGCCTTGTTGCCAGGTACAGTGGTATTGCCGAGATTGAAGAACTCAGATCGGTTCCCAGAAAGGATTCCGAGAAGGGTGAAGTTGATATCGTCATCGGTCGTCTTGCTGAAATGAGAATTATCGACAAGAAGACAGGAATTGCGCTGACAACCCATACAATTCCCTATGGTTCAAGGTTATATATCAAACCCGGGCAGGAAGTTGAAAAGGGAAAACTGATATGCGAATGGGATCCGTTCAACGCTGTAATTATTTCTGAACTCGCCGGGAAAGTTGGTTACGAGCACCTTATCGAAGGTGTAACCTTCAGGGAGGAATCTGATGAACAGACCGGTTTTAAGGAAAAGGTTATCATAGAGAGCAGGGACAAGACCAAAAACCCTGCTATCAAGATACTTGGACCCGACAATGAGGAACTCAGGATTTATAACCTGCCTGTCGGCGCTCATCTTGTTATCGAAGCAGGGAAAAGGGCCGAGGCCGGTGAAGTGCTTGCCAAGATACCAAGGGCTGTCGGAAAATCGGGCGATATAACCGGAGGTCTGCCGCGAGTTACGGAATTATTCGAGGCGCGTAATCCCTCCAACCCGGCTATCGTTTCTGAGATCGATGGTGAGGTTACTTTCGGAAAAATCAAAAGGGGAAACAGGGAGATCGTCATCAAGTCAAAAACAGATGAGATAAAGAAATACCTTGTTCCGCTTTCAAAACAGATACTTGTTCAGGAAAACGACTATGTGAAAGCAGGTGTTCCTCTTTCCGATGGTGCTATAACACCGTCGGACATTCTGGCTATCAAGGGCCCTACAAAGGTTCAGGAGTATATCGTGAATGAGATACAGGAAGTGTACAGGCTTCAGGGTGTGAAGATTAATGACAAACATTTTGAGATCATTGTCCGCCAGATGATGAGAAAGGTCGAGATAGTTGATCCGGGTGATACTAAATTTCTTGAGCGCCAGATTGTTGACAAGCTTGAATTCATGGATGAGAACGACTGGATCTATGGCAAGAAATATATTGTCGAATCCGGCGATTCCCAGACCCTTCGTCCGGGTATGATCGTGACGGCCAGAAAACTAAGGGATGAAAACTCACTCCTCAAGCGTCGCGACCTCAGGGTCGTTGAAGCGAGGGATGCCGTTCCGGCCACATCAAACCAGGTCCTTCAGGGGATTACCAGGGCAGCTCTTCAGACAAACAGCTTCTTCTCGGCAGCCTCCTTCCAGGAGACCACCAAGGTGCTTAACGAAGCAGCTATCCTCGGCAAGATCGACAAGCTTGAAGGATTGAAGGAGAACGTGATCGTTGGTCACCTTATTCCTGCCGGTACCGGTCAGCGCCAGTACAACAGTATAATAGTCGGATCGCTCGAGGATCTGGAAAATCTCACTGAGTCACAGGTTGAAACAGTATCAGAAGCAAGGAAGTAAAATAAATATTTGCATATCATGTCAGATCCTAAAAATCCCAATCAGATCAATATTGAGCTGAGTGAGGAAGTGGCTCAGGGCATTTATTCAAACCTCGCCGTTATAACACATTCAGCCTCCGAGTTTGTGATCGACTTTGTCAGGATCATGCCCGGTATTCCTAAGGCCCAGGTGAAGTCAAGGATTATTCTTACCCCTGAGCATGCAAAAAGGCTGGTGACCGCCCTGGAGGATAATATAGCCAAGTATGAAGCTGTACATGGTAAGATAAAGGATGTCAAGGGCTCCGCTCCTGTGCTGCCCATGAACTTCGGAGGTCCGACAGCACAGGCCTGAGGAAGGTTATTATTAGTCCTGTGAAGGAATTTAAAATATCTTTCATTGGTGCAGGGAAAGTGGCTGGTGCATTGTGCAGACAGTTGCACAGCGACGGCTTCAGCATCAAAAAAATAGTGTCAGCGACCGGGTTGAGGGGCGAATCCCTCGCCCGGTCGTGTAACGCTGAATGGTCTCAGACAGCTGAGTTCAACAACGGCGAAGATCTGATAATCGCAGCTGTCCCGGATGACCGTCTGCCAGGGATCCTCCAGAAAATCAAATGCCCCGGAAAAACAATTGTGGTTCATACTGCCGGAAGCATCGGTCTCGATGTTTTCCCTCCGTCAATTATAAACAGGGGAGTTTTTTACCCTCTCCAAACCTTCTCTGAAAACAGGCTTGTATCGTTTAGGGAATTGCCTTTCTTCCTTGAAGCCTCTGATGAGTCTGTCCTGCAGACTCTCAGAAAGGTTGCACTGCAACTGGGTGCAAAGGTCTATGTTACTTCAACCGAACAACGTAAGATGCTTCATCTGGCTGCGGTTTTTGCCTGTAATTTCACAAACCACATGCTCTCAGCCGGAAAAACCATCTCCGGTAAAGCCGGATTTTCCTTTGATGTTCTCAAACCTCTTATAAATGAAACAATTATAAAGGCATTTGAGAACGGCCCGGAGAACTCCCAGACAGGCCCCGCCTACAGAAATGACACAGGCACTATTAAAAGACATATTGATTTGCTATCTTTCTCTCCCGAACTTCAGGGGATTTACCGGGAAATAACACGATCAATTATAAAAAATTACAACAACGATCCTGATGACCAACTTTAAGGAAGACCTGACCAGGGTAAAGGCTTTTGTGTTTGACATCGACGGGGTTATGTCGCTGCAGACGATCAGCCTGAATGCCTTCGGTGTGCCTAACCGTACTGTTAACCTTCGTGACGGATATGCAATTCAGCTGGCAGTAAAAAAGGGTTATCACGTCGGAATCATTTCAGGCAGCAATGCAAAGGAATACATCAGAAGACTGAAGGGTTTGGGCGTCAGCGATATCTACCTCAACAGCCGGGCGAAGACTGAACACTTCAATAATTTCTGCACGAAACATGCAATTCAGTCATCGGATGTAATGTACATGGGTGATGACATTCCCGATTACGGAGTCATGAAACTGGCGGGAGTGCCTGTCTGCCCGGCCGATGCCGACAGCGAGATCAAAAAGGTTGCATCATACATTTCCGATAAAAGGGGAGGGGAAGGATGCGTGAGGGATGTGATCGAGCAGGTTCTGCGATTGCATAACAACTGGATGGATAATGATGCTTTCACCTGGTAACGGATGAAGACATTTCTTAAGCTTATTCGCTGGCCAAACCTGCTTATTGTAGCCTTTACAATGATACTGATGCGTTACGCGGTGATAGAGCCGGTAATCAGCAAAATAACCGTGTCCATTATCGGTGGTACCGGGGAAATGACACCCCTTTCGCTTCAGTTTCCATGGTACGACTTTATCATACTTATCCTGGCTACAGTCTGCCTGACTGCAGGAGGCTATGTGATCAACGATTATTTTGACATAAGAACCGACCTTATAAACAGGGGAGAGGTTATTGTGGGCTCAAAAGTGCCAAGAAGGCAAGCCATGCTGTGGCACAACATTCTCAACGTAATTGGAGTGGCAGCTGGTTTCTATATCTCCTGGAAAGCCGGATACTTCTGGATGGGAATGTTATTCCTTATCGTATCGGGATTGCTTTACTTCTATTCAGCAAGTTATAAACGGCAATTCCTTGTCGGTAACATCGTAGTGGCAGTTCTCACGGCAATGGTCCCCCTGCTTGTGGTCGTCTATGAATGGCCTGCCCTGTACAGATATTATGAGGTAAATGCCTTTTCGTCGCCCGATGTAAACATAATATTTTACTGGGTTGGCGGCTTCGCCCTGTTTGCCTTCATCACCACATTAACCCGGGAAATTATTAAGGACATCGAGGACTTTGAAGGCGATCAGGCTTACGGCCGGAATACCGTGCCGGTTGTTACAGGCATTCTTACTGCCAGAATAATTGCTATTATACTGACTGCGGTCACAATAGCAATGCTTTATATAGTCTGGAACATTTTCCTCCACGATAAGATAACCCTTATATATATATCGGCTGCTGTTGTAGTTCCGCTTGCCATTGTTATTTACCGGCTGATTCTTTCCCCCGGAAAAAGGCAGCTCCATTCCGCAAGCAGGCTTATGAAGATCGCACAGTGTACGGGTGTCCTTTATTCGGTTGTGGTTAAACTGATCCTCGATCTTAATCTTATCTGACATGGGGATCGATGACCTCAACAAATTCAGGATTATCCTTGGTTCCCGGTCTCCCAGGCGGCAGGAACTGCTGAGAGAGCTCGGCCTTGAGTTTGAAGTGGTCACAAAAGACTGGGACGAGTACTATCCCGCTTACCTGACCGGTCCCGAAATCGCTCTCTATGTAGCAGAGGAAAAGGCAAAATCCTTTATCCCGGGGATAGGAGAAAACGAGATAGTCATTACTGCCGATACGATTGTCTGGTGTGGCAATGAGGTACTTTCCAAACCAGCAGACATGGAAGATGCCCTTAGGATAATCCGGACAATTTCAGGAAGGACACATGAGGTGATAACCGGTGTTTGCCTTCTCTCATCCGTAAAAATGGTGTCTTTCCAGTCATCCACGAGGGTTACGTTCTCTGAACTTACGGATGAGGAAATACTTCATTATATTAGCAGATACAAACCCTACGACAAGGCAGGTGCATACGGTATCCAGGAATGGATTGGCATAGCCGCATGCAGCTCCATCGAAGGTTCTTACTTTAATGTGGTTGGCCTGCCGGTTGAGCAGGTATACCGTGAACTGAAAAAATTTGTGTTATGAGGAAATTGTTATTTATACTCCTTATTGTTCTGACAATCAGGGGAAGTTATGCTTCGACACCTCCCGATGAGGGGATCTGGATACCCATTCTCATTGAAAAGTACAATATCAGGCTGATGAAGGAGAAGGGATTCAGACTGTCGGCCGAGGATATTTACAGCGTCAACCGTGCCAGCATGAAGGATGCCATCGTTAACTTTAACGGAGGTTGCACTGCAGAGTTCATCTCTGGCGACGGTCTGCTGATAACAAACCACCATTGCGGTTACGGTCAGATTCAGGATCATTCAACCCTGGAAAACGATTATCTGACAAACGGTTTCTGGGCTATGTCGCGCGAAGGTGAACTGACTAACCCGGGCGTTACGGTAACACTTCTCAAACGTATGGAGGATGTGACCGAAAAAGTTCTTCAGGGTATAACTGATGAAATGCCTGCCCAGGAGCGCGATAAGCTTATCTCTTCCCGCATCG
Source organism: Bacteroidales bacterium UBA6117 (assembly GCA_002428385.1). GTDB lineage: Bacteria > Bacteroidota > Bacteroidia > Bacteroidales > VadinHA17 > LD21. Next base: position 49,540 of record DIWB01000045.1, on the reverse strand, counting down.
CCGACCTCCAGTCTTCTGCTGTGGAGGGAACCGGCTACAGTGCCGTAGTAAGGCCGTTTTTTATGGGCAACCAGTATTTCCTTTTTATAAATGAAACTTTCATGGATGTAAGGCTTGTGGGAGCCCCTCCTTCGGCCATCGGGAAATTCGGCGGTGATACCGACAACTGGGTCTGGCCGAGGCATACAGGCGACTTTTCCCTATTCAGGGTTTATGCCGATAAAAACAATAAACCTGCTTCTTATTCCCCCGATAATGTTCCGTATAATCCCGGATATTACTTCCCGGTTTCTCTGAAGGGAGTGAACGAGGGCGATTTCACTATGGTTTTTGGTTATCCCGGAAGAACATCTGAATATGTTCCTTCATATCACATTGATATGGTAAAAAATCATATCAATCCGGCAATGGTGGGTATCAGGGCCAGGAAGCTTGAGATAATAGATAAGGCAATGGAATCGGATCCTCTTATCCGGATTCAGTATTCCTCAAAGAAAGCGGGAATATCAAATTCATGGAAGAAATGGATAGGAGAGATGCAGGGACTCGAAAAAATGAACACCATAGGGCAGAAACAGGAATATGAATCCAGACTGACTGAATGGATCAGATCCGATAACGAAAGAAGACTCAGGTATGGCGATATCCTTCCGGCCTACAGGGATCTTTATGAAGGTCTGAAAGAGTACACACTCGTAAACAATTATACCAGTGAGGTCTTTAATGGTATTGAGGCTGTTGTGCTCGCAAGAAGAGCATATGAACTGGCATCCCTTTACAGGCAGGGCCAGGCGCCTGATGCTCAGATTGTCATGAAAACTAAGGAAGCCATCTCAGAATATGCTGCCGGATTTTTCAAGGATTACAACAGGGCCACCGATCAGCAACTGTTTGCCGCTATGCTTGCCATGTACGGGGAAACACTTGATTCAAAATGGCTTTCACCGGAGTATCTGAAGCTGAAAAAGATTACTGGAGGCGACTTCTATTCCATTGCACCGGGCTTGTATGACAATTCAGTATTCGCCGACCAGCAAAGGTTTGATTCCTTTTTGAAAAAATTCGGAAGATCTTCTCTGAAAAAACTTGAAAAGGATCCTTTTTACAGGCTTGCAGTGGATGTTTCAAGCTTCATTTCCGGAAATGTGCTGCCGGAACTTGCGCGCATAAACAGCGAACTTCAGAAACTAAACAAACGCTACATGACAGCCCAGATGGAATATGACAGCGCCAGGATTTTCTACCCTGATGCCAATTCCACCCTCAGGGTGTCGTTCGGAAGTGTTAAAGGCTACTATTCCGAAGATGCTGTATATTTCAAACCCGTTTCAACTTTAAAGGGTATAATTGAGAAAGACAATCCTGAAATCTATGATTACAATGTGCCCTCCCGGTTGAAGGAGTTATATGCAAAGCGCGATTACGGGCGTTACGGTCGTAACGGAGAGATGCCTGTGTGTTTCATAGCAGATAATCATACTACAGGCGGAAACTCCGGAAGCCCGGTAATCAATGCCGATGGTTATCTGATAGGTATAAATTTCGACAGGGCATGGGAAGGAGTGGCCAGCGATCTGGCCTTTAATCCTGAGCAGAGCCGCAATATAAGCCTGGATATAAGATTTGCCCTGTTCATCATAGATAAATTTGCAGGGGCGGGCTACCTGCTTGATGAAATGACTATCATCGAATAAAAAAATACGAAATACGATTATCTTCCCTGGTGAGGAAAAACAGGTATTCGTGTTATCCTTACTCCCTTACCTTTTTTAATCCCCAACCCCCTTTCCCATTTTTACCCCCAAACCCCCCTTACCTTTTTTACCCCTAAACCCCCCAAAGGGGGCTTAAAGAATTAATAATGAGCGATATGGTAGTTCGGGAAGCATCTTTGCTCAGATAGTTTACTTTTTCCGGATCTAAAGCCAATGCAAGTCTGGGAATCCTGACTTGTGACAATTAGTGCGGCACACTGCCCGGGTGATTTCGCTAAAAGACTTGTTTTTGTTATTCAGAGCCTGTTCAGGAGATCCCGCATCCCGTAAGCAACCGGGATGCGGGATGACATGGTGCATGGTTGTCATGGGGGGGTGAGGCCGCGGCGAGAGCCTCAATCCTGCCCTTTTGGGAATGATTCACTCGCCGCGGCCTCACCCCCTGACACCTCCAGGGCGCTTGTCATCCCTCGCCGGTTGATATCGGATAATGGAGGCTATCCCCATATGGAAGACAATCAACGCGGAAAAAGAGTAATCAAGGACCACTCAGGCGAGGGATCTCATCCTGGTCGAAGTATCCACTTTTACATTAATTGTGCCAGATGACTCATTATTAATTCGGCAGAGGGGTGAATATACATTAAGGTATCCATGGTAAGGCTCTCACGTATACAGAACAAAAGTTGGCGTTAGTGCGGTTAAAGTCAATATGTTAAAGAATAAAGCCCCCCCTTCTGCGCCTTCGCGTAGCCGCTTCGGCGGAGCAAGGTAGGGGGGTTGGGGGGTAGAACCTAAAATGGAAAAGAAGTGATACAACTCTAAAAAAGAAGTGTATTAAGATTAGGGGTTTTCCAAAATTACGTTTCAGTAAGCCCTGATCCTTTTCAGTTTTTCAGCATATTTCTGATAAACAGCATCCTGGGCAGCGATCTGCTCCTTAACCTTTTCCTGCATCCTTTCGTTTCTTGGGATGTCGCCTGTTGCCTGATCAATTGAGGTATCAGCCTTGCCTATTTTTTTCTCAGCTTTTTTGACAGTCTTCTCTGCTCCCTTTTTTCGCTTCTCAAGTTCTTTTATCTGTTTTTCGAGCTCATCCTTTGCAGGCCCTTCCTCCATTGTTAAAAACAGACGGTTTTGTTCCGCAATTGCTGCAGTCACAGTGTTCAATTCATTGTTCTGAAGTATGATGTTCTCATTCTCAGAGGATATTCTGGAGTTGTTCGACTGAATGTTCTTTTGCATTCTGGATTTTTCACTCTCGAGCGATGAAAGCTCCCTCTGAAGATCTTTCAGCTTCTTTTCTTCCGCATCAGCCTGGCTCCTGGCAACATCGATGTATTTATTCTTTGCGAATTCCTTCATGAATTCCTGGGCGCTGACGAAAGCAGGGCTTCCTGTTGCACTTTCAATGTACTCGTCCTTCCTGACTTCAAAGGATGCAAAAAGCTGAAGCATCGAATCGAGTTTGACAAGCTTGCTGTAAACATTGATATCACCGGCATCGATCTTCCTGATTCTGGCGCCGAAAATCGACATTTCGCCATTTTCGTTGACAACTTTTGATTTTGTTCCTGACTCTATCTCCCTGATCCAGTCCTTGAGGACAACATCGAAATCTGCTTCAGGTATAGTCACCGACAGGCATGGAATATATGATTTGCCTATCTGGATCGAGTCCTCTGAAAGGACTATTGGTTTCTGTGCATTTACTGCAATCAGAGGCAGTAAGGCAAAGAGTAATACTGTAATTTTTAGTTTCATCAGAATATGATTTTTAATTTAATGGTCTGATGGAACCCACATGTTTGATAATTACATACATATGATTTGTGTATTTGATTCATGTGGGTTTCATGGTATTGTATTATTTACTCAAACTTAACTAGGTTTGTCTAAATATCCAAATAAATAGATAAACAGATAATCGTGATAACAAAGATACTAAATTATAAAAGAAGTATCAATATGTCGTGATAATTACAAAAACCGGACCTAAAAACAGCAGTGCGCAAATTCAGGCCTTTATGTCATAAAATTCGGTTTTTAAATCCGATTGGAACTAAAATTTATTACCTTTCAGCGACAATCTGAACCAATGATCAGGATAACAGCTGACAATAAGATCCCGTTCCTGAAAGGGGTTCTTGAACCCTTTGCCCGGATTACCTATCTTCCGGGCAGTCAGATTGACAGAGATGCCATAATGGATTCTGATGCACTCCTTGTGCGAACCCGGACTAAGTGCAGCTCCGATCTTCTTTCAGGCACCAGGGTGCGGTTCATCGGCACGGCCACAATCGGATTCGATCATATTGATGCGGGTTTTTGCAATGCAAACAATATCCGCTGGACAAATGCCCCCGGTTGCAATTCCTCTTCCGTAATGCAGTACATAGCTGCTGCCCTGATGAGGATATCTTCAGAATCGGGGCTCTCGCTGAGCAGATTAACCATTGGAATTATCGGCGTCGGGAATGTGGGATCAAAGGTTCAGAAGCTGGCTAAGACGCTTGGAATGAAGGTACTGTTAAATGACCCTCCCCGGCAAAGAAAGGAAAAGAAGGATGATTTCGTCAGCATTGAACAGGTACTTGAAGAATCAGATATTATCACATTGCATGTTCCGCTGAATAGCGGCGGAAAGGATAATACCTTCCACCTGATTGACGCGAATACTCTTGGCAAGGTGAAAAAAGGGGCATGGCTGATTAACTCCTCCAGGGGCGAGGTTGTTGAACCTGAAGCCCTTAAGGAAGCTCTGACAGGGGGACGTATTGCAGGAGCCGTACTGGATGTCTGGGAAAAGGAGCCTGAGATTGATATCACTCTCATGCATATGGCTTTCCTGGCCACGCCTCACATCGCTGGTTATTCCGCCGATGGCAAAGCCAACGGCACCTCAATGGTGGTGAATGAACTCTGCAGGTTTTTTGATATTCCCCTCAAAGAATGGTTTCCGTCTGAAGTCCCTGAGCCGGCAGATCCGATGCTTGTTATCGAATGCCATGGAAAAAGCCTTGATGAGATTGCCGGAAGAGCAGTAAACCATTCATATAACATAATGGCTGACGACGTCAGACTGAGGTTTGACCCTTCACGATTTGAAAAGGAGAGAGAAAATTACCCTCTCCGGCGAGAGTTCCCCAGCTACTCGATTGAATTAAGAGACGGAACGGAAGAGGCCAGATCACTTATTTCCTCACTGGGCTTCAAACTCATTTGATGATTTTTTCCACTTTCCCTGAATTTCATGTTTCCGGACTCTCAGGCATGACGGCTGGCTATGTTATAACATTGTAATAACGTTGTTATAACAATGTTATAACGTTGCCGGGGTCGTTTTTCGGGTCTTTTTCAGCTTTTGCCCCGATTCAGCATACTCCTTTACCTGGAAGGCAAAAGCCTGAAGCCTTGTATCGAGCGATACTGAATCCTGACCGTCATAGGCAATGTTTATGAAAGGAATGTTGTCATGATCCTTTCTGAATGAATCGCTGAGGGATGCCACAAGGGTTCCCGGCATGCAGGTAAAGGGAAGTATTGCCGCCATACCCGAAACACCCCTTTCTGCAAGCGCCACCGAGGTCCCAAGAGCAATCGGCGGGTCGCCGTCGTAAAATTCACTTACATATTTGTTCGAAAGCCTCAGCATATCATGAAGCGAAACATCTTTTTCGTGATCGGTGAATTTTTTTATTCCTCTCGTCAGCATCCTCGAGATCACTTCCTGGCCAACTCCCTGGATCTTCGATTTTATTATACCTGTTTTGTCATTCTTCCATTTACTGTCGCGGGTGAACCTGTGGGTTGAGTAGACAATCCATTCGGAGAACGGTCCGACCAGAACTTCAAGGCCAAGTTCCTCCAGCCGGTTTGAGATGTTCCCGTTGCATCCGGCATTGTCGCGCATGAAGATCTCACCTATAATACCAACCACGGGCTTTCTGACGCTCCTGTCAACCGGTATTGCTACAAAGTCGCCGGCTATGTCAGCAAGCTCCCGATGAAGGCCGGAGGCGCCCTTTTCAATGCACCTCTCAAGACGGTGTATTGCATCCTCGTAAAGCCTGTCGGTTTCACCCCTGTTGATCTCGTACGGCCTGATCTCCCTGTGTATTTTCCGGATATAGTCGGCGGCGAGGAATCCCTTCCATGCCCTTATCCTGAACTTCTGTCCGTGCTCACCGGCCACATCCTGATAGGATGTGTCATTTGACGGGGTGATAAGTTCAGCCTTTTCGAAACCGAGGCGGTCAAACAGTATCCTGTGGAACTGGTTGTACTGTCCGAACCGGCAGGGTCCATTGTGGTCGGGCATGAAAAAGCACATTTTTGACGGGTTGGCGCCGGGCTCACTGAGTTTTTTTAAAAAGCTTCCGGTGGTGCATATCATCGGGAAACACTCTTTGGATGAGGTGTATTTTCTTCCGATTGCAATTTCTTCCTCGGTCTGTTTTGGAAGAACCTCTGAGTGGATGCCAATGCTGCGGGCGGCGGCTGCTATCATATAGGCGCCGTCATTCATATAGGGGAAGTACAGTACCCTGTCCTTTGATGGAGATGAAAGACCTGGCCTTGGCCTGTACACTACGGTTTCCTTTCTCTCATTTTGTTCCGATCCTTTCAGACTGTCGAGAAACGCCTCTATCCGTGTTACCATGCCTGCATCGGCCGAATGCTCGTCTACCTCAAGATGCAGGAAGGGCTTTCCCTTGAGCTCTTCCGTGATATAGTGCCAGATAAATGAATCGGGGCCGCATCTGAAATTGCTGATATAGACCGCATACAGACCTTCCGTTTTTGCAACATGCTGGGCTGCGGCAACAATTTTCTGTCCGTTTGGCCAGTACATGTTCCTGTAATTGGCAAAAATATTATAGGGAGTCAGGTCGAGCATGTCGAGGGGAATAGGCATCACATCCTGAGCTATCAGCTTCTCGATAAGATTCAAATTCAGGTGAGGATCAGTGCCGTTATAAGGCCTGCCCAGCAACACGACCGGCCGGCAGTTGTCCGGGATCCTGCTTAATGCTTCCTTTCCGAACGAAATCAGGCTCTGTTCAAACGTTACCTGAGCCTGATCGGCTTCATAGATCGCATTCCTGATCTCTTTCCTGCCTATGCCGAACCTTGAACCGAAATATTGAGTCATCTCCTTTACAAGAGCCCTTTCAAAAAACCTGAAATGAAGGGTTGGGATCAGAAGCTTTGATTCATCCACCTTGCCCCTGAGAGCAGCCTTTACCATGAACGGATAGGTTTGTATCCATGGACAGTTGCAGTTGAAGGTCTTGTTCCCTTCCCTGAATTTTGCATTTACAATGAAAGGAAGGAAAATGTAATCAGCGCCTTTTTCGAACAGATCCATTACATGACCATGCATCAGCTCAACGGGAAGGCATATTTCGGTGGTGATCGTTTCAATCGATTTGGTTACCAGTTGCTTGTCCGACTCTTTCGACAGTATTACCCTGAACCCCAGCTTCTCGAAAAATGTGCGCCAGAAGGGGAACTGCTGGTAAAAAACCATCAGGGCTCTCGGTATCCCGATTGTCGGACCGTTGCCGCTGCCTTCCTTATATCCTTCCATGAGCATCTCGGTCCGTTTTCTGAACAGGTTGGGGATGTTGTTTTCTTCCTTTTTACGACTGTCGGTCTCATATTTCTCACACCTGCCTCCGTAGAAAAGCGATTTCTGTTCCCCGGCGATCTTAACTTTTCTTATTTCACAGTTGTTTGCGCAGCTTTTGCAAACGAACCTGCTTACTTCATATTCCACATTACTGATCCCAAAACCCTTGAATTTTGTCTTTCCCCCGCCGTGCATCTCCTTTTGGGCAAGAATTGCAGCTCCGATGGCGCCGGTCACATCAAAGTGAGGCGGTATGGTGATCTTTTTGCCTGTTACATGCTCAAAGGCCGCCACAACAGCCTTGTTGTTTGTTACACCTCCCTGGAAAAAGATCTTGTTCCCAATCTTGCGGTCGCCCACCACCTTTTCGAGATAATTATACACTATTGAATAGGCAAGGCCTCCTACCATATTGTCTTTTCTTGCCCCTTTCTGCACGCAGGTGTTCAGGTCCGATTCCATGAACACAGTGCACCTGTCTCCCAGTTTTACGGGGCTTTCGGCTTTCAGCGCCATCAACCCGAATTCCTCAATGATATTTATGTTCAGCTTCTCAGCCTGCTCTTCAAGAAACGACCCGGTACCGGCAGCGCATACCTTGTTCATCTCAAAGTCGACCACGACTCCCTTCTCAATAGAGATATATTTTGAATCCTGTCCGCCTATCTCAAATATCGTGTCTACAGTCGGATCATAGTCAATCGCGGCGGTTGCCTGAGCCGTGATTTCATTACGGATGGTATCAGCTCCGATGAAGTCGCCTGTCAGATACCGGCCCGATCCGGTTGTTCCTGCCCCCAGGACTTCAACATCATTGCCTGTTTCTTCATTTATTTCCGAGATGCCTCTGCGGATAGCCTCCAGCGGCTTACCTGCCGTCGGAAGGTATCTCCTTGCAATCACCCTGTGATCCGGATCGATCAAGACAACGTTGGTGCTCAGAGAACCGACATCAACGCCCAGATAAACAGGTATTTTCTCAGTTCCGTTCTTCCTGAAATGAACTTTTTTGTCATAAACCGCCTCCGACTCCACAAGGGGAGGAAGGCTCCTGAAGTTCCCGGTAGCTTTGCCCAGATATGCATCAAGATCCTTCAGGCCCTTGAAGTGATTCATCTCCAGATTGTTGGTACAGGCATGCATCACCGCTCCTATGGCTCCCATGGATGCATGATGATCAGGTATTATCAATTCATCCCCGTTCAGTGAAAGTATATCCCTGAATGCTCTCACCATACCGGCGTTTGCGGCCACTCCTCCGGAAAATATAACAGGTTTTTTGAATTCCCTGCTCTTTGCAACATTGCTCCTGAAATTTCTTGCAAGGGCAAAACACAACCCTGCCACTATATCGTGGAGAGGTGTTGCAATCTGCTGATGATGAATCATGTCGCTCTTTGCAAACACACTGCATCTTCCTGCAATTCGGGGCGGATCGACCGATTTTAATGCCATCTCCCCGAACTCTTTCTCAATTGCGACTCCTATCCTTCGTGCCTGCTGGTCAAGAAAAGACCCCGTGCCTGCTGCACAAATGCTGTTCATTTCAAAATCCACAAGCCTTGAGTGCCCGTTTGCAGGATCCTTTTCAAGCAGGATCAGCTTTGAATCTTCTCCTCCGATCTCGATCACGGTTCTGGCTTCGGGATATAATGTTCCGGCAGAGGCCGCCTGGGCAATGATCTCGTTTATAAATACCCCGCCTATCAGACTGGTTGTCAGCCTGCCGCCTGTACCTGTAACTGCCGTCCCGGCAAAGAGATCAGGCGGGTATTGTTTGAGAATAGCATCAAGCCTGTCGCGAAGAACATTGAATGGCCTGCCATGAACATAATCATAGAAATCCTCAATGATACTGAACCGGTCGTTGAGAATGACGGTGTTCAGAGATACAGAACCAATGTCCAGTCCCAGGTAAAACTTTTTGCTTTCAGGATTGAACCGGGAGTCTTTTTCAACCATATCCGGAGATTTTTTATCCTGTAATAAGCCTTTATAAGAACGTTAAATTAATAATTTTTATCAAGAGTCGAAAATATATGACAATTATCATGCAACAGCCCTATAGACTATATAAACCATAAGTTTAAAGTGATTTATGCAGAATTGTTGTTTCTGCCCGCGATGATGAATAAACCGAAGAAGCAATTGTAACATATGTTACAATTGCTATTTTTGAGGGAGATTTATGCCTGATTTGCTTTCCCGTCATGCAAAACGGGTAACCGGGACTTCAGGCATTCACAGGAAAGAATATGGACTATACCTATCTATTGAATACCCCTGTTTTCAGGGGTCTGGATATTGCTGAGATAATGTCGGTTATCTCCTCTACTCCATACAGGATCAGACGTTTCAATGCAGGAGCCATGATTTTCCAGAGCGGCGAGCCGGTGAATTCATTTGTAATGGTTATCAGCGGATCCGTGAAAGGCGAAATGACTGACTATTCGGGGCGGGTACTTAAAATTGAAGAGGTAAGGGAACCGGGATCTGTCGGAGCTGCGTTTCTCTTTGCAGGGAAGTCGGTTTTTCCCGTGAACGTAATTGCTGTTACCGACACAGAGCTTCTGACCATCGAGAAGAATGATTTTCTGAGGTTTCTGAGATGGGATGACAGAATTCTTGCCAACTTCCTGGGAATGATCTCCAACAGGTCGGCATTTCTGAGCGAGAAGATAAAGTTCCTGAATTTCAAGTCGATTAAAGGCAAACTGGCACAATACTTCCTTCAGATTTCCGGTCCCGGCGGTTCAACTGTCATGCTGACCATGACTCAGGCCGATCTCGCAGAGTATTTTGGAGTTGCCCGTCCTTCGATTGCCAGGGTGGTGTCCGAAATGGAGAACGAAGGTATAATTAAGACCAGGGGACGTTCATTACAGATACTCGACCGTGAAAGACTTGCCATCCTTACCAGGGAATAGACTTTGTCACGAAGAGCCTGTTGTTTCGGGCAGTGTAATTGTAAAGCAGGCTCCTTCACCCTCGCGGCTTTCCACACTCATGGTTCCGCCATTGATCTTTACAAGCTCATAGCAAAGCTTGATACCAAACCCTGTGCCTTTCTCATTTTCTGTTCCCGGTGTGCTCTCAATCTCACTGGCAGTAAACAGTTCCTTTTGTTTCTCCTTCGGAATGCCGACGCCGTTGTCGCACACTTTAAGCGAGATCCCTTCGCGTGTCTTTGATTTGTCTTTTAACAGTATGCTGATCCTTCCTCCCCTGGGAGTGTATTTCACTGCATTTGAAAGCAGGTTCCTGATTATGATATCCAGCAGATCCCTGTCGAAAAATGCTTTTGAGTTGCCGACCTGTGTGAAATTGACCTTGATTGACTTTTTGTCGGCAGTCTCCTTGAAAATGCTGAGGTTGGTGAGAATGATATCGGCTAGATCATGTTTGCCGGGAGCATACCTGATCTTGTCTTCCTGTCCTCTTCCCCACACGAGCATGTTTTCAAGAAGGCTGATAACCTGCTGTGAGTATTCGATGCTGGCATCTGCAAATGAATCATATTTCTCCTTATACTCATCCTCCTTGAGAAGGTTCAGCATGTAGAGGATGTTCACAACCGGGCTCCTCAGGTCGTGGGCGATCACTGAAAAGATTTTGTTCTTCAGCTGTATTGTCTCCGAAAGCTTTTTGTTTTGCGCGGCTATCCTGATATTTTGTTCCTCGATCTCTTCCTTGCGGACAATGATCTCATGGGTGCGATCATTGACTATTTTCTCGAGATGCCGGTTCAGGTACTCATGCTCTTTCTGCAGCTTTTCCTTCTCTGAATAAGCCTTTACCCATTTGTACAGGATCAGGACTGCCTGAATGAAAACAAACACAATGATGGCCTGGGTAAGTATGTATCCGGAAAAAACCGCCTGTTTCCCAAGCGATATCCTTACATCGTTGACAACAGCTGCACCCATCATGATGAATGTCAGAAAATAAAAGAAGTCGATCAGATTACCCTTGATTACCCCTCTTACTGATTCAAAAAGTACAGTTGAGAACAGGATCACAAGCAGGGGATAAATTATAAAGTTAGCGTAACTGAAAACATCAACAGGAAATGCTATTGTTACAACCGCTGCAATGGCCAGGATTATTGTTACCCCCAGGGTAATTATCCTGAAGCACTTTGAACGGTAGAGGTTAAGTGCAAACCAGTACCATCCGGCAAGTATTACATAAAGCCCAAGGTTTTCCCATCTCACAATCCAATCCCAGCTTATGTCCATAATGTTGTGGATCAGAAAATTGGATGTAAAGAGAGGTCTTGTGGCCAGTCCGGTTACGGCAATGCTGAAAAAGGCCGTCTGCTTGTCCCTTGAGAAAATGACAAAGAAGAAGAAAAAAAGCAGTGAGAAGGCGAGGAGGAAACTCATTGATGACCAATCCTTTGCCCAACCGGCGGCATAATCCTGCTGAATCTCATTGAAGGTGCCTATCTTCATTGGTATCCAGAATCCTCCCCTGCGGTGGTGAAAGTTGGAAACGTTTATCAGGATTTCAACTGTGTCGGCATCCGGATTAAACCTGAAAAAGTGCCTTTCATAGTCAGGCTCGGTATAGTCTGCAGTAACGCCGGGTATGCCATTCCTGCCCATCTTTTTCCCGTCGACATAGACTTCATAGGAGGAATCGAACACAGGCATGTCGACTGCAAGGGAGTTTCTGTAACCCGGTGGCAGAAGTATCCTTAAACGGTATGTGGCAAAGCCCTTACCCGAAGGCTTCAGAGATTCAGTCCTGTAACTGGTCCAATAGGAGGGGACCTGGCCGAAAAGATCCGGAACGGGAGGATTGGCTAAATTAAAATCCCTGGGAACCAGTTTCTTTGACCAGTAGAACTCCCATTCACCGTTAAGCTCGAAAATGAATTTATTGCCGGCCGATCCTCTCAGGTCGATAATACCTTTGACTGCAGTTGGTTCAGCGCCATAGGCCGGAACCAGAAAACAAAAAAACAGAAAATATATAAAACAGGAAAGAAATGCTTTTTTCATTTAAGTCCTCTGTTTTCAAGCAGAGCTTCAATTCCCGGTTCTTTTCCCCTGAATGCAATATACATTTCGAGCGGATCCCTTGTACCTCCTTTCGAAAGGATCTCATTCTCAAAACGAGAGGCCACTTCCCTGCTGAATATGTCGCCTGTCTCCTTGAATGCCTGGAAGGCATCGGCATCAAGCATTTCGCTCCAGTAGTAACTGTAGTATCCTGCGGCATAACCGCTGTTCCAGATATGATTGAAATAGGTCGATCTGTATCTGGGTTTGATCTCAGGGATCAGACCGTATTTGTCGAGCACTTTCTTTTCGAATTCACGCACATTGACTTCAACTGGTTCGGTCATGGTATGAAACTCCATATCAAGAAGGGCGGCAGCAAGAAACTCGACTGTTTGGAAGCCCATATTGAATTTCCCTGCATTCCCGAGTTTTTCGATAAGCTCTGCAGGGATAACCTCTCCTGTCTGATAATGCTTTGCATATACTTTCAGGACTTCGGGTTCAATAACCCAGTGTTCCATAATCTGCGATGGAAGTTCAACGAAATCACGTGCCACTGATGTTCCAGAGACTCCGGGATATGTTGAATTGGAAAGCAGCTGATGAAGGGCATGTCCGAATTCATGAAACAAAGTGCTGGCTTCATCAGGAGTAAGAAGCGATGGTTTGCCGTCATTTGGAGGGGCGCTGTTTGTAACCATCGTCACCACAGGATGGATCATATTCCCGTTCCTGTCGCGGCTCTGTCCCCTGTAGGCTCCGCACCAGGCTCCTCCGCGCTTGGAAGGACGGGGATAGTTATCGATCATAAGCACTCCGATATGTTCACTGTTGCGGGTAACTTCATAGGTCACCACATCGGGATGGTATACGGGAATATCCGTTCTCCGGGTGAAGTTAAGGTTGTAAAGCCTGTTGGCAACATGGAACATGCCGTCAATTACGTTCCCGATCATGAAATACGGCCTTGTGAGCTCGTCATCAAGGGCATACTTCTCTTTTTTGATCTTCTCGGTGTAATACCACCAGTCCCAGGGCCCGAGTTTGAAGTTTCCGCCTTCCTTGTTTATTATCTCCTGCCGGGCAGCAGCTTCAGCCTTTGCAACAGGCAAGGCTGCATTCCATACCTGCCCCAGGAAATCGAGAACCCTCTCGGGTGTCTTCGCCATGTTTCTCTCGAGAGCGAAACCGGCATAGGTCTCATAACCCAGCAACTGTGCCCTCTCCAGCCTCAGCCTTGCTATCCTGGCTGTTATCTGGTTGTTGTCGTATTCATTGCCATTGTCGCCTTTCATGAAATAGGCAGTGAAAAGCTGTTCCCTCAGTTCACGGTTCTCGGCATACTTCAGGAAGGGTTCCATGATCGGATACTGAATGGTGAATGCCCATTTACCCTTATGATCCATCCTTTCGGCAGTTGAGGCAGCCTGGGCTATAACACCTTCGGGAAGACCGGCCAGATCCTCCTTACTGTCGATGACCAGAGTGAAATTATTTGTCTCCGCGAGAAGATTCTGACCAAACCGGACCGAAAGAGTGGACATTTCCCCGTTTATCTTTCTCAGTTTGTCCTTGTCTCCGGGCGATAGTTCCGCGCCGCTCCTTACAAATCCCTTGTAGGTGTCATCAACTATTTTCTTTTCCTCTCCGGTCAGGTTGAATTTATCCATGTTGTCATAAACCGATTTGATCCTGAGGAAAAGGGTGTCGTTCAGGTTGATGTCATCCCTGTGCTTCGACAGGAGAGGCGCCATCTCCATGTTGATTGTCTGAAGCGAATCGTTTGTATGAGCTGAGTTCAGGGCTCCGAATATCCGGCTTATCTTTGTAAGAAGTTCGCTGCTGTATTCAAGCTCCTTTATAGTGTTTTCGAATGTCGGCTCCTCCTTGCTTGTATTGATCTTTCTTATTATTGCGTTTTGTTCTTCAAAGCCTTTCAGATAAGCAGGCTTGAAATGTTCCGGCCTTATTTGTTCAAAGGGAGGAACTCCGAACGGCGTATTGAATTCATTGAGAAGGGGATTGTCGCTCGTTTCCTTCTTACTGCAGGAGCAAATTATAACTGAAGCCATAACGAAAAGCAAAGTGAGTTTCTTCATATCGGGAATAAGATTGATTATTAACAGGGCCGCTATTGTACAAAGATTAAAATTTCCGGTAATATTAGCCAACTATACCCGCTTTTTCTTGCTAACCTTTCTTTTCTGTTCCCTGATCCTGAAAAGTATATCTCCTTTATTTACATTGGCTCCCTGGGCTACAGCTATCTCTGCAACTTCTCCCTCCCATGGACAGATTATCTCATCGATGTACGAATTAGTCTGGATATAGCATATTCTTTCACCTGCGCTTACAAGATCGCCGGGTTTGGAGGGTTCTGTCTGTTCCCCATAAAGATTGTAGTAAATTTTACCCTTGGCCGGCGCAGTGATTGGCTTAACTGATGGATCTTCTTTACCTGGCACAGCCTGCTGTGCGGCTTTAGCCGGTGCTGCATCCATAACCTTTGCCGCACCTGATGAAGCAGCCTGCTCTTTTGCTCTGGCAAGCTCGCTTTCAAATCTTGTTTTGGCGGCACCACTCTTATAGTCACGGTATTGCCTGTCGTGCATGGCCAGTTCAAAGAGTTCCTCTTCATCCTGGCCTGTATCCCATCCGTTTTTCTTCATTTCAGCCCTGTAGACCGGAAGCTCGTCGGGATAGGCATCCTGCGGATTGCCCGTATAAAATTCCTTTCCCATTTTTTCGGCCAGACTGATTATCTCTTTTCCCAGCTCACCCGGAAGCTTTCCGGCTTTCCCAAGTATCATGTCCCAGGTATTGTTGTCTATCATCCCGTATCGCTCCTTGCCGCTGGTCAACTGAAGTATATTCATCAGGGCCACGTTCTTCACATACTGGCTGAACGGAGTTACCAGCGGCGGATACCCAAGCACCGGCCAGATGGTTTCAACTTCCTTGAATAGTTTCACAACAAGCTCATCTTCTGTCAGCTCCCGCAGACCCTGTTTTTTAAGCGAGGCGTTTATACCCTGGTGGACACCCTTCAGATCGGCCATCATACTGCCCATCATTCCGCCGGGCAGACCGCTGCTGATCAGCAGCGACGATATCTGCTTGTTTCTCGGATCGATGAAATATCCCAGAAAATCATCAATGAACGACTGAGTGAGCGACCTGACCTTCATGTATGCATCCATGTTGATCTCCGGAACATCGAATCCGGCATCATCCATTATTGCCCTGATAGCGATAACGTCAGGGTGAATCATCCCCCAGCTCAGAGGCTCCATTGCAACATCCAAATAATCGGCTCCGGCCCTTGCCACCTCAAGCATTGAGGCTACCGACATACCCGGACCAGAGTGGCCATGGTACACAACAATGATTCCAGGATATTTTTTCTTTATCTGCCTTACCAGCTCCCCAAGCGTCGCAGGCCTTCCGACTCCGGCCATATCCTTCAGACATATCTCGTCGGTACCGTAATCGACAATGTGTTTAACAACATCCATGTAATAAGCGACAGTATGAACCGGAGAGTGAGTGATCGACAGGGCTGCCTGGGATATCATGCCTGCCTCCTTCGCGAATTTTATCGACAGTTCGAGATTCCTGTGATCATTCAGGCCGCAGAACGACCGTGATATATTAACTCCCTGAGCTTTTTTCACCTTGTACATAAGCCGGCGTACGTCCGCCGGAACAGGGTACATCCTTATTCCGTTAAGTGCACGCTCGAGCATGTGGGTCTGAATACCGGCTTCATTGAAGGGCTTTGTCCACTCCCTGACCGCTATATTCGGATTTTCTCCGTACAGAAGCTGAACCTGCTCAAAGGCGCCTCCGTTGGTCTCGATCCGGTCAAAGCATCCCATTTCTATTATGTGAGGGGCAACAACTTTTAATTGTTCAACACGGGGCTGATACTTGCCCGACGACTGCCACATGTCGCGGTAAAGCAGACTGAACCGGATCTTGTTCTTCATATTTTTTTTGAGTTTTCAGGGGCTTCCGCATGGACTGGAAATGTCCTGCAGCAACCGGTTATGCTTACAAAGTAAGCTCAATTATTGCTGATTGCAACTGATTAAAGTCAGATAATTAACGGTATGCGGTATGAGGTACGCGGTACGCGGTCATTCAGCAGTCTGGCCGCGTACCGCGCACCGCACGCCGCGTACCGGCTGACCGGTACAAAAAAAAGGAAAGATAGTTGGGAGTTATCTTTCCTTCATTAACCTAAACCTGATCGTAGAATGTGGCCGGACGGCCAAATAAAGAACGTTTACATAGTATAGACGCCTGGGCTCACATTTTGTTGCAGGTTTCTGTGTTAATGTTATGTTAAGCAAATGTTAAATTGGGGAAAACCAGGCTTAGTACGCAGATAATTAACAATATACGGTTATCGTTTTTTTATCTGAGTTTGTAAACAATAGAATCCACCGTGTAGGAAGCAAAAATACCAAGTCCTCCCGTTATATTTGAATATAACGGTGATATCTCCCTGAAGGGGTCGTCGCCGCCGGAAAATTTATTCAGCGACTTGTGCCACGAATAATAGTCCTTGTCGGTATTCAGAATGTAAAAAATAAAAAGGGTTGAATCGCTGTCTGCCGGCAATCCTCCGTCATACACTGCATTTGCGTATATCCTTTTCCCATCAGTCCCTTCATCGCTGAAATAAATGTCATCTGAAGTGTAGGTTTCGTAAATGGATGGATAGTTTCCAAAATAAGGATTGTAATCAAGTATCTTAACGGAGAAACTGTAATAGTTGTCTTCCCCGGGGGGATCGTTAATATACACATTCATCTTAAGTTCAGAGTATTTGTCTTCTCCGGGATCTTCGTACCAGGTTCTGACAGTGTCAACAGTTATTCCGAGATCCCTCTCCAGCGGTACAGTGCATTCTGCTTCGGCCCTGAATCCCTTGTCGGACGAAACTTCAAGAAGATATTTTTTGCCGTGGGCAACAGCAAGGTCTTTTCTCCTGAACAGATAAACATCGCCAGACGGTTCAAGATTGATCCTTTTCTGCCCGTCGGACATCGTCACAGTTATATTCCCGTAGCCTTCAGCAATATTCAGATCACCGTAAATCCTCTCGTTGGAACTTACTTTTACGAAAGATGCGGAATCACGAGGGGAAATGAATGAGGTAATCACAAGCTTCTGTTCAAACGCGGGCAGCTTAACGTTCCTGGCTTCCCTTTCGCATGAAAGAGTGACCAGTATAATGACGGCAGTTGATAAGATATAAGTTGCTAATGCTTTCATCTAAAATCTGAATGACCATGTAATTGATGGAATTATCGGAAAAAGTGTAACCTGCTTAAGCACGCCTTCCCTTTTACCGTTTTCATCTGTTTCGGTTGTGCTGTAATAGAAGAAAGGATTAAGCCTGCAATAAGCATTGTATACTGAAATCTCCCAGGTCCTTTCTCCCCATTTTTTTTGCTTATGGAACTGTATCCCGAGATCAAGGCGGTGGTATGGTTTCATCCTGAAATTGTTAAGGGAACCAAATTCCTGTGCCGTAAAGTACATTTCAGGCGGAAAATAGCCGCCGGGACTTGGAATATACTGGTCACTGTTGATTACTCCGGTGAAATTATGATATTCGGCAACGAAACCCGATAATGGAAGGGTTACTGCGTTTCCTGTTCCGTAAACCCATGTCCCTGAAATGTTTATCCTGTCGTTGATCTTGTATAATCCAACTACAGATATATCATGCCTCCTGTCGTATCTGGCATAGAATTTTTTACCGAGGTTAAGTGAATCGAACTGCATCTGAGTCCACGACAATGTATATCCTATCCAGCCTGTGAAATTCCCTTCCTTTTTCTGAAGGAGGAACTCAATACCGTAAGACCACGACCGTCCTGCTGTAACATTATCCTCCCACCTGATGTCTTCCATTTCCGATGGTTCACCAATCTCCAGGAATGAGGCCCCTGCCTTGTAACCTATTACGTCATTCATTGTCTTGTAATATCCCTCCATCGAAAGTGAAATCCCATGGTTGTCGAAATCCCTGACCATTCCCACAGCTGCCTGTTTCGATCTCTGAGGCCCGATTCTGTCGGTGGAAGGCACCCAGAGATCTGTCGGAAGATTTATTCCCGTGTTTGAAAGCAGATGGATATACTGGTTCATTGAAGCATAGGAAGCTTTAACCGCCAGTCCGGGTTTCACCCTCCAGGCAGCAGAAATCCTTGGTTCAGGATACTGGTAGGTTGCCTTGTCGGCAGTGAAATGGCTGTATCTGATTCCTGCATTGATCTTCAGGGCTTCGAGGGGCTGCCAGGTATCCTCGGCATAGATGCCCGCTTCCAGACTATTGATGTAGGTTACATCTTTTATACTCATCTGGTTGGGGATGTCGCGCTCGACGTATGCATGTGGATTGAACCTGTGGAATATCCCTATAACTCCTGCTTTGACCCAGTGCCGGGGGTCAGGGTGAAAATCCAGGTCGCGCTTTAAGGTAATGTCCTTGATTCCTGAGTAATACTCGGCCCTGTAGTCCTCATTTTCGACCACGTTCCTGAATTTGTCATATATTCCGAAGGAGTATTTGCTGTAAACAACCGACGTATTGGAAAACAGCTTGTTGCTGAAAAGATGGTTCCATCTCAGTGTGGCTGTCGAGTTTCCCCAGAGGAAGCCTATGTTTTCACGATACCCCGACGATTTGTACTTCATATAGAATTTGTCCTTCCCGAAATATCCGCTCAGGTAAAGCTTGTTCTTCCGGTTGAAATCATAGTTGATCTTTGCATTGAGATCATAGAAATAATACCCTGTGTTTTCCTCATCGGAAATGGCGAAAACAGGCCTGAGCGCCAGGTCGGCATAGGTCCTCCTGCCTGAGATGAGCAGGGATGACTTGTTTTTCTTAAGTGGACCTTCGACTGTTATATTGGATGATATTATTCCTATACCACCTTCTCCGTGCCATTCTTCCCTGTTGCCCTCCTTCATGTTCATTTCAAGTACTGACGAAAGTCTTCCTCCGTAACGTGCAGGAAATCCTCCCTTGGTTAACTCAACACTTTTCAGGGCGCTCCCGTTGAAGAGCGAGAAGAAACCGAACAGATGGCTCGCGTTGTATACTATTGCATCATCCAGGATGATCAGGTTCTGATCGGGACCTCCGCCCCTGACATACAATCCGCTGGAACCTTCCGAGCCTTTCTGAATGCCGGGCATCAGCTGAAGGACCTTCAGTACATCCTTTTCACCCATAAGCGAAGGGATCTCCCTTATCTGAGCAGTCTGAAGCTTCACAGAGCTCATTTTGGCCGACTCACTTTCTCTTTCGGGACGGTCAGCATTAACCACTACTTCATTTAATATCAGATTAGGGCTGAGCTCGATATTAAGCTCTGTGTCCTTTCGCAAACCGGTCCTGATCGTCACGGTCGTGAAACCCACATAGGAGATTATCAGATCGACGGAATCGGCAGCAGGCAGGGTGAGCGAGTAAAATCCGTAGGTGTTGGTCACGGTCCCGGTCTTCCGGTCGGGCAGGTAGATGTTTACTCCAATAAGAGATTCGCCGCTGACAGCTTCCCTGACATATCCGCTTATGGTATGCTTTTCACCAGACCGCAACTGGCCTGCAACTTCAGAAGACACAAAAACCATTAGGATTAACAGAAGCCGGATTCTAATTGACATTGCCTTTCCGTAAGAATAACTGCAATAATACTGATAAATCCCGGTTTTAACCTTTGAAATAACGCTTAAACTTCTTAACTTGCGGCGTTTTAAGGATATATGATTTTAAAGCTTAAATACAGCTTCATGATGCAGCGTCTCGGACGAAGGCTCTACCATTGCCTGATGTTCTACAGCCTGTAAGCTCCCTGTTTTTCATCCGGCTTCTTCCGGATGGTTTTCCCTCTGTTTTTTCCAGTTTACTAATGTAATGAAAGGATTGATTTTCAGCGTTAAACGGTATTCGGTCCATGATGGTCCGGGAATAAGGGTGACATTCTTCATGAAGGGCTGTCCTCTTTCATGCTGGTGGTGCCATAACCTTGAGGGAATATCACCGGAACAGCAAACTGTTGTGCAGACGAGGAAAGTAGGGGAGAAGGAATTTCACCGGGATGAACAGGTGGGTAAATTTTATTCAACCGGCGATATTATTGAGATACTTGAACGGGAACGTATTTTCTTTGAGCAATCGGGCGGAGGCGTTACATTTTCGGGAGGTGAGCCTCTGATGCAGCATGAATTCCTTCTGGAGGCGCTGAAGGCCTGCATGGAACATGGCTTCAATACTGCTGTCGATACATCGGGTTATTCCTCCGCTGAAAGTTTCATTTCAATAATGCCATTCACCGATGTTTTCCTGTTCGACCTTAAACATCCCGACGATGCACGTCATGTTGAATATACAGGGGTTTCGAATATCCGTATTATTGAGAATCTCAGGATGATCATCGACAACGGAAAGAATGTAATGATAAGGATTCCCGTTATCCCGGGGAAGAATGATGATGAAGCAACTCTGATTGAAATGCGCGATTTGCTGATGAGTCTCAAAAGAGACAATCTGCTTAAGATCAGCCTTCTTCCTTTTCACAGGATAGGAATGGCAAAATACAATAAATTCGGCCTGGCCTACAGAATGAACCACACAATGCCTCCATCAACACAGAGGATGAACTATTTGAAGCATTTCTTCAGCGAAACGGGGATTAAAGTCAGGCTTGGCGGATGAAGAAGCGTGGTTGACGGACAGGTTTATTAAATTTATAGCAGAGGTGAATAAGTAATAGATTGATTTTTGAAAAACATATTTACAAGGAAAAATGATACTTACAGACAGGGTGAAAAGACTGAGAGAGCAGAGCCTCAATGCAGTTGAAAAGATAAGCGCCGAAAGAGCGCTTCTGATCACTGCATTCTATAAAAGCGATGAAGCGAGGGAGGTTTCAGCCCCGGTGCGCCGGGCCAGGGCATTTGAATATTTGCTTAGGCACAAGGCTATCTGCATAAACGAAGGAGAACTGATTGTCGGTGAACGCGGCCCTGAACCCAAGGCAACCCCGACATACCCCGAAATAAGCCTCCATTCAATGGAGGATCTGGAGATACTCGATTCGAGGAAAAAGGTAAGTTTCAGGGTCGATGAGGAGGTTAAAAGGATATACCACGACGAGATAATCCCCTACTGGAAGGGCAAAAGCAACCGCGACAGGATCATGGGGCTGATGACACCTGAATGGCTGAGAGCCTATAAAGCAGGCATTTTCACGGAGTTCCAGGAACAGCGCGCCCCCGGCCACACCGTGCTTGGAGGAAAAATGTTCAGGACCGGTTTTCTTCAGCTTAAGGAAGAAATCATGGAAAGTCTTTCCAGGCTCGATTATCTTAATGATTTCGAGGCTTTTGACAAGGCAGAGGAGCTGAAAGCAATGAATATTGCATGCGATGCCATAATCATGTATGCAGGCAGACACGCCGATGAACTTGAACGTCTCGCCGGTTCAGAGAAGGACAGCAGGAGGAAAAAAGAACTGTCATCCATGGCTGCCATCTGCCGGAGGGTGCCGGCACATGCCCCTGAAACAGTGCATGAAATGCTCCAGCACTACTGGTTCATTCATCTTGGCGTCATAACCGAACTTAATCCATGGGATTCATTCAATCCCGGCAGGCTCGATCAGCATCTTTATCCCGTATACAAAAAGGAAAAAGACTCCGGATCCCTTACCGATGAAGAGCTGAGTGATCTTCTGGGGTGTTTCTGGGTGAAATTCAATAATCATCCTTCACCACCTAAAATGGGTGTCACCGCCAGCGAAAGCAACACCTACACCGACTTCTGCCTTATAAATCTCGGAGGAGTAAAACCAGACGGATCGGACGCCGTCAATGAAATGTCGTACATCCTTCTCGATGTGATCAGGGAAATGAGAATACTCCAGCCCAGTTCAATGGTACAAATAAGCAGGAAAAGTCCCGACAGGTTCATTCACAAGGCCCTTGACATAATAAAAACAGGATTTGGCCAGCCTTCATGCTTCAATACTGATGCCATCATCCAGGAACTGCTGAGGCAGGGCAAAAACATAGTGGATGCCCGTAACGGAGGAGCATCAGGATGTGTCGAAACAGGCGCTTTTGGAACAGAGGCTTATTGGCTGACTGGTTATTTCAACCTGACAAAGATACTGGAAGTAACCCTTAACAACGGGTTCGATAAAAGAACAGGCCTGCAGATCGGACCGGAAACAGGCTTAGTTTCAGGTTTTAAGACCTTTGACGATCTGGTTGAGGCTTTCAGAATACAGGTAAGATATTTCGCCGGCATAAAGATAAGAGGCAACAATGTGATCGAAAAAACCTTTGCCAGATGGCTGCCTGTGACTTTCCTTTCACTCCTGGTTGAGGACTGCATTGCAAACGGAAAGGATTATAACGGGGGAGGTGCCAGATACAATACCACCTATATCCAGGGTGTTGGCCTGGGTTCAATAACGGATATCCTTACTTCAATAAGATATAATTTGTTCGACAGGAATAACTACACCTGGGATGAACTGCAAAAGGCTGTTGATGCGAACTTTGAAGGGTACGACCAGTTGAGATACGACCTGATTTATAACACTCCCAAATACGGCAACGACGATGATTATGCCGATCAGCAGGCTGTTACAGTTTTTGAGATCTACTATGATGCAGTTAACGGTAAACCCTGTTCCAGGGGCGGAGTGCACCGGATAAATATGCTCCCCACTACATCTCACGTTTATTTCGGCAGCGTAACAGGCGCCACAGCCGACGGAAGGAAAGCTTTCACTCCCCTGTCGGAAGGGATTTCCCCGAGCCAGGGAGTGGACAGCAATGGCCCCACCTCAGTGATTAAGTCTGCATCAAAGATCGACCACCTGCGTACGGGAGGAACTTTGCTCAACCAGAAATTCTCTCCTTCGTTCTTTGAGGATGAAGAAAGCTACAGCTGCCTTACATCGCTGATCAGGAGTTATTTCAGTCTTGATGGTCATCATATCCAGTTCAATGTGGTTAATGCCGAAACCCTCCGTGAAGCTCAGAAGCATCCCGAATTGCACAGGGATCTTATTGTGAGGGTAGCCGGCTACAGCGATTACTTCAACGATCTTGGGGAGGATCTTCAGAATGAGATCATCCTCCGGACCGAACACGAATCAGTCTGATACCGGTAAAGGAACCTTGCGATTCCTTATTTCTTTTTGTCTTTAACCTCGTTGAACATCGACGTGGCGGTGGCAACAATGCCGGCAACGTCAGCGAGATTTGCCGGAAGAATAATTGTATTATTCTGCTTCGCCAGGTTTGCAAATCCGGTAAGGTATTGTTCGGCAACCCTCAGGTTGACGGCATTCAGACCGTTCTCTTCGGATATTGCCGTGGCAATGGCCCTGAGGCCGTTGGCAGTTGCGGTTGCCACCTGTTCAATTTCTGAAGCGCGGCCGGCAGCCTCGTTGATCCTCTTCTGCTTTTCACCTTCCGACCTGAGTATGAACTCCTGCCTGTCTCCGTCGGCAACGTTGATCTTGGCCTGCCTGGCTCCTTCCGACTCGGCAATGGTGGCCCTTTTCTCCCTTTCTGCCCTCATCTGCTTTTCCATTGCATCCTTTATGCTCTGGGGAGGAATAATGTTTTTTACCTCGTAGCGGGTGACCTTTACACCCCATGGTTCGCTTGCCTTGTCGACAGCCTCAACTATTGTGGCATTAATTGATTCGCGCTCCTCGAAGGTACGGTCGAGCTCCAGCTTTCCTATTACGCTCCTCATTGTGGTCTGGGCTATCTGAATTGAAGCAAAGCGGTAGTTGTCGATTCCGTAAGAAGCTTTCTGGGGATCCAGAACCTGAAGGTAGAGGATTCCGTCAACTTCAACGGCAATGTTGTCGCGGGTTATGCAGATCTGCGATGCAACATCAATTGCCTGCTCCTTGAGGGTATGTCTGTACCTTATTTTGTCGATGAAGGGGATAAGTACCTGGAAACCTGCCGTAAAGGTTGCTCTGTACTTTCCGAGGCGCTCAACAATTATTGCTGTTCTCTGAGGTACAACCTTCACCATCGAAGAAATGAGGATAAAGGACAGTATTATTATCCCTATGAGAATAATAGTAGTGCTGGGATTTGCTGCTGCCAGTGTAAGTAATGGTGCCATTTTTTCTATTTTTTGGGTTCAACAAACAGTTTAAAATTCTCCTTCGACCTTATAATGACAGTCTGTCCTTCCTTAAGGGGTTCTGTCGATTCTGCCTTCCATGAGGTTCCCTTGAATTCAATCTTGCCGGTCTGTCCCGGACCAAAATCCATTGTGGCAACAGCCTCCTTTCCGGTGAATTCATCCTCCACTTCCTTTGATAACTCATCTTTGCTGTAGAAAAAGCGCTTTTGTATCATCTTCCTCAGCAGCATGAGCGAAAGGACAGAGGTGACTGCAAAGACAATGGCCTGCAGATTGATCCCGGGATTCGCAATAAGGCAAAGAAGTGCGGTGATCCAGGCCCCTACTCCGAAAAAGAAGATGACGAATCCGGGCAGGACCAGTTCCAGCAGGAACAATACAAGTCCGATTATAAACCAGACCAGTTCCGGTTTTGAAAAAAAAGATTGCATAGTGTTGGTGTTTTATAAAATGTGTGATTGTTGTTTTCCGGTCAAGTAAAGATATGAAAAATCATAATAAAACCGCGGAACACGACCGGATGAGAAAAATGTCAGATTTTTTTGTCTTTAACCTTCGTTGATTAACGGAGTTTCAGTTTTTTTTCGTAAATTATTACACAATTTTAAACCTGAGACCATATGGAAAAATTCTTTGATTATTTCGATGAAAGATACAGGCAATCAGTGCTTAGCAGCCCTGCTTCCGAAGATGGTCCTGTAATCACCATATCCCGTCTTACCGGGTGCGATGCCCGGGAAACTGCCGCCCTGGTTGTCGAAAAACTGAATTCCATCCATAAAACGACGTTATGGAAATGGGTCGATAAGGATATTATCTTTTCTATTGCAAAGGAGCTGAATATCGATACCCAGCGCGTTGAAAGCTATTACAAGGGCATTAAGTTGTCGAACCTGTCCGAAATGATTATGGCTTTTTCGGGAGGGTTTGTCAGCGACCTCAGGGTTAAAAAGGCAATCAAGGATGTGGTGCTTTCAATCTGCAAGGAGGGTCATATTGTCCTGGTGGGAAGAGGAGGTGTTTCCATTGCACATAGTGTGAAGGATTCCCTTCATGTAAGGCTGGTGGCTCCTTTTGAATGGAGGGTGGATAACGTGATGAGAAAAAAGGAAATGGGTAAGGATATTGCTCAGAAATTCGTCCTTGATACGGATGAAAAGCGCGATGACCTCATCCGGACCTTCATGGATAAAAAGGTTAAGAACATCGAAAGCCTGTTTGATGTGACTCTGAACAGACAAACATTCTCCATTGCCGCTATAGCTGATATTGTTGTTTCAATGTACGACCGGAAGGTGGCAGAGGAGAAAGCTGAAAA
Source organism: Bacteroidales bacterium UBA6117 (assembly GCA_002428385.1). Taxonomy (GTDB): domain Bacteria; phylum Bacteroidota; class Bacteroidia; order Bacteroidales; family VadinHA17; genus LD21. The sequence continues at coordinate 23,649 of DIWB01000045.1, read as the reverse complement.
GGAAAAGATCAAATCGCTTCTCTAGAACTCACTCAGTTCGCCGACTTTTTTTATGTGTACGCTCAGTCTGCTGTCGAGGCTCTTGCTGTAGGCATCCCAGTCAGTTATCGGTCTGCGGGCTACACCGGTATCCATTGCTGCTCTTGCCACACAGGTTGCAACACATGAAATAAGTCTTGGATCAAGTGGCTTGGGTATGATGTATTCCTTACCAAATGAAAGACTTTCAAGATTATATGCCCTGAGAACCACATCCGGGACCGGCTCCTTGGCAAGCAGGGCAAGCGCTTTTGCTGCGGCCAGTTTCATCTCCTCATTGATTGTAGTGGCCCTTACATCAAGAGCTCCCCGGAAGATATACGGAAATCCTAGCACATTGTTAATCTGGTTTGGATAATCCGATCGTCCGGTTGCAAAGATCAGGTCGTCCCTTACCGACATGGCATCCTCATAGGTGATCTCCGGGTTTGGATTTGCCATGGCAAATACAACAGGGTGATCGGCCATTGAAGCCAGCATCTCCTTCGAAAGCATGTTGGCAGTTGAAAGACCAAGGAAAAGATCGGCTCCCTTAACGGCTTCCTCAAGGGTGTCGATATCCCTTAGGGTAATAAATTCCTGTTTGTATTTGTTGAGATCCTTTCTCTTACTGTTGATAACACCCTTGCTGTCGGCCATCACAATGTTCTCTTTCCTTACTCCAAGCTTAGTGTACAGCCTGGTGCAGGATATAGCTGCCGCACCGGCGCCGCAGACAACCAGTTTCAGTTTCTCTATCTTCTTGCCCGAAATCTCGAGAGCATTCAGCAGACCGGCGCTTGAAATTATTGCTGTCCCGTGCTGATCATCATGAAACACCGGAATATCAAGCATCGCTTTCAGCTTCTCCTCAACCTCAAAACACTCCGGAGCCTTTATGTCCTCAAGGTTAATGCCTCCGAAAGTAGGCGCTATCCTGGCACAGATCTCAACGAGTTTGTCTGGATCCTTTTCATCTACCTCAATATCGAATACATCAATATCGGCAAATACCTTGAAAAGTAGCCCTTTACCCTCCATAACCGGCTTGCCGGCAAGGGCCCCTATGTCGCCCAGACCAAGAACGGCGGTACCATTCGAAATTACGGCTACCAGATTACCTTTTGCAGTAAAGGTGTAAGCTTCGTCAGGTACTTTCTCAATCTCGAGGCAGGGATAGGCTACGCCGGGAGTATATGCCAGACTCAAATCATATTGTGTGCAGTAAGGCTTTGTAGGTATTACTTCGACCTTCCCGTGACGCCCCCTGCTATGATAGAGGAGTGCGTCTTCCCTGGTGATCTTTGGCATGGACTCTAAGTTTTATAGCACGAATTTACATTTTTTAAACTCATCTCTTTTGCATTAACAACAAAATTCAATACTTTCAGCAATCTAATTTTTATTATTACCTCAACCTTAACCTCAACCTTAACCTCTTTACCCATGACCACCGATAAAATTAACATCTCCAGGATCTCTCCGGTTCTAATGGCTTTCTTCGTGATGAGCTTCGTCGACCTTGTCGGCATAGGCGTCGACCGCGTCAGCAAGGATATGAATCTGAGCGCCACAGTAGCCCAGCTTATTCCCTCGGCAGCTTTTCTATGGTTCTTCATACTGTCGGTTCCTGTCGGGGTGATGCAGTCGAGGCTCGGCAAGAAAAACATGCTTAACATAGGGATGGGAGTAACCGCCCTGGGATTGCTCGTCCCTTTCCTTTTTTATACATTCCCCATGGTGCTGGCGGGATTTGCTCTTCTTGGAATAGGAAATACAATAGTGCAGGTCTCTGCAAACCCATTGCTGGTGGATGTGGTCCCCGGCAACAGGGCATCAAGCTTTCTGAGCTTCTCCCAGTTTGTCAAGGCTGTCGGATCAATGATAGGGGCCCCTCTGGCCGGGTTTTTCGCGCTGCAATTCGGCGACTGGAAAATCCTCTTCCTGGTATTCGGCATAGTCTCAATATTGGCAGTCCTGTGGCTCGGCTCGGCAAAGATTGAAGAAAGAGTGACAGAGGAATCCAAAGCCACTTTCGCCTCATCATTCAAACTCCTGGGCAACGGTTTTGTATTGCTAATGGTCCTTTCAATTTTCCTGGTTGTAGGTGTCGATGTCGGATTCAACTCCAACTCAGGTCAGTTCCTTATAAAAAGATTCGGAATTGATCAGACGGCAGCCGAATCAGGACGAAGTATCTACTTCCTCGGACGTATGCTCGGAACCTTTGCCGGGGCAATCCTGCTGACAAAGATATCAACCGGCAAATTCTTCATGTGGACATCACTTCTCGGTATCATCTGCCTTACCGCAATCGTTCTTATAAAATCTTCAGCCATGGCCTGGGCGCTTGTGTTCCTGATCGGACTGGCTGTCGCCAATATCTGGCCCCTCGTCTTCTCGATCGTTATCGGCAGATATCCGGGCAAAAGCAATGAAATATCAGGACTGGTGATGATGGCTATATCGGGAGGGGCTGTCATACCGCTGCTCGTTGGCTGGGTAAGCGATATCAGCAACATTGCTCTCGGAATGACAATACTCATTGCATGCATGGTGTACCTTTGGGCGGTTTCGGTCTATTGCCTCAAAAAGCAGTGATCGCGGGATACATGAGAAAACTCTTTGTATTTTTATTTTGAAACCTGCATATTGCAGGCCTTAGGAATTTAACCGGACACCGGTAAACAACTCTGGGAAATAATACTTTACGAAACAGATAATATTATGAAGAAAGAAAATCTGGGCAGGCGTGATTTCCTTAAGAAAACCACTGCCGCCGCATTTGCTTTTACTATTGTTCCGCGACATGTTCTCGGGGGACAGGGATATACTGCACCGAGTAATCAATTGACCAAGGGGATTATCGGTGTCGGAGGTATGGGCAGGGGACATTTCGACTACGAAGGAACCCGCCTCCTTGCAGTGTGTGATGTTGATAAGAATCATCTCGATCAGGCAATTGCCCTGGCCGGAGGCAAAGTTTCAGGTTACCGCGATTTCCGCGAACTGATTGCCCGGCCTGAGATCGATGTCGTTCACATCGCAACACCTCCCCACTGGCACGGCATAATGTCGAAGATGGCAGCTGAAGCAGGCAAGGACATCTGGTGCGAAAAACCAATGACAAGAACCATTGGAGAAGGTATGAAGGTTGTTGAGGCAGTTCAGAAGACAGGCAGGATGTTCCGTCTCAATACCTGGTTCAGGTTCAAGGATCAGTTTTATGGTCTGGGCACCACAGTGAAGCCTCTTAAGAAGCTGGTTGACAGCGGAGTACTCGGATGGCCCCTGAAGGTTACTGTAAGCGGAATAACCGGCTACGACTGGAAATTCTACTGGAGCGGCCTTCATAACCTGAAACCGGAACCTGTTCCGTCTGAACTGGATTATGATTTCTGGCTGGGACCTGCTCCCTATAAGCCATACAATGTTGAAAGGGTCCATTCAAAATTCCGCGGCTACTGGGATTACGACGGAGGCGGCCTGGGCGACATGGGTCAGCACTACCTCGATCCCGTACAGTATCTGCTCGGAAAGGATGACACCGGCCCGGTATCGGTCGAAATAGATGCCCCGCAGCAGCACTATGATGCCGTAGGCTCGTGGCGCAGAATAACCTATATTTATGCTGACGGGTGCAAGATCATACTCGACGGTGAGAACCGCGACAAGGATGCTGCTTATATCGAAGGACCTCATGGAAAAGTATACAAGGGCTTCAGGTCGGATGTTAAGGATATGCAGAAGCTTATCGACTCACTGCCTGATCCTGAACCACAGATAGCAACCTTCTCCGAATCGGTAATTACAAGGAAAAAGTTTGCACTGAATGAATCGAATGGTCACAGATCGTGTACGGTGGTTAATCTTGGAATAATTGCCTTGCGTCTGGGCCGAAACCTGAAATTCGATCCCGTTAATCAGCAGTTTATCGATGATGAAGGCGCCAACAGGCTTATTAACCAGCCAATGAGAGGTGAATGGAAAATTTAAACTGGTCGTAATATGAACCCGCATACCGGGTAATTTTAATTCCCGGACCAGCGGACTCAATCTGATCATTAATATCAAAAAAATCAAAAATGAAAATAAAAACAATCATACTTGCATGCTTAACCCTTCTGATTGTATCGGGAACTTCTTATTCCCAGGACAGAAGGACTTTGCAGACAAAGGTTGCGGATCTTCTTGCCCGGTTCCCGGCCAACGACCTTGCATACACCGATAAGCTGATGGGCGACATGCTGGCCCTGGGCGAAGAAGGCATAAAACTAATCTGCAATCAGGTTATTCCTGCAGGCACCGGTGACGATACACGGGCGCGGTTTGCGGTTGAAAGTCTCTCCAGGTTCCTTTCTCAGAAGGGAAAAGAACCGGACAGAACTTCGTGGGAGAAGGTTTGCATTACTTATGCTACTTCTCAAAAGGAGAACGGGGTGAAGGATTTCTTCATGAAGCAGCTACAGACGGTGGGAGGGGATGCTACCGTTGATGCGCTGAAGAGTTTCCTCGCCGATAAGGAGATGTGCTACCCCGCCCTTGCTGCCATCCAGGCTGCCGGCGGAGCAAAGGCCGAAGTTGCGCTGGCCGAAGCCATAAGAAACAGGCAGCTTCCATGTGCCGCCGCGGTGATGAATGCCCTGGCTTTAATGAATTCTAAAATTGCTGTTAACGAATATATCACCTGGGCTTCCGACATTAATGTAAATACCCGTTCGTCGGCCCTGAATGCACTGGCTGCCAGTGCGAGCCCGGCAGCTCTTCCTGCACTGATGAAGGCTGCAAAAGAGGTGCTTTACCGTTGGGAAGTCAGCGGAGCAACTGCATCCCTTCTTAAATATGCCAGTAACGTTGGAAATAACGGCGACCTGAAGACCATGGATAAGATTTGTAAACTGGTGATGGCCAAGAGCAAGGATAAGCTAAACGTCCAGTACAAATCACAGGCTCTTGCAACCTACGTGGGTTTCCATGGATTCGATGCTTTCGATGTTCTGAAAAAGGCCTCGGAGTGGCCCGATAAAACTTACAGGAATGCTGCTTATAATGCTTCCCTGGCTATTCCGGGGAAAGAGATCATTTCTGCCTGGATTTCATATTATCCTAAGGCAAAAGCCGATGCAAGGCCTGAAATAATTTCCATGCTCGGCCGCACCGGAGACGAATCCGTCGGCACGATCATCTCAATTGCACTTCAGGATGAAGATTACAGGGTAAGGGCAGAGGCCGCGGCAGCCATAGCAGCTGTCCGCGGACCGGCAGCAGTGCCTGAACTGATTGAATTTATGAAAAATGCCACCGGACAGACCGATCAGGAAGCTGTTAAGTCAGCCCTGATGTCTGTTTCAGGAAATAAGGAGATTGCCCTCCTGAAACCTGTACTAAAGGATGGTTCCTCAATTGCGAGGAAAACAGCAATCGAACTTATGGCGTGGAACAAGGGAAATGAATATTTCAGGGAAGTTCTTCCTTTTGCCTCTTCACCTGAGGAACCGGTTCGCACTGCAGCAGTTAAGGCTCTCTCGAGCCTGGCAGGACCTGCCGATCAGAATGATCTTATTAACCTCCTGACTTCTGTTCAGGATAAAGCTTACATCGCCGATCTTCAGACAGCGCTTGCATCAGCTGCAACCGCCGTAGAGGACAAGTCTTCGCGTTCCGATGTAATTCTCAGGGCATTCAAAAACAGCACGGCAAAGGAACGGCTCATTCCCGTTCTGGCCACAACAGGAGGAAAGGATGCTCTCGACCTGGTTCTCAACGAATTTGAGCTTGGAAACCCGGATATGAGGGATATTTGTTTCAAAACACTTACATCATGGGGTGATTATACTGCTTCATCAGCCCTTTACGAGATAGTTGCTTCGCGCAACAAGACTTTTGAAGATCAGGCTTTCAGGGGATATATCAGACAGGTCAGAACAGCTCCCATCACCGATGAGCAAAAACTTCTCCTTTATAAGAAGATACTGCCTTTCGCCCTCAGCGCCGACAGAAAAAATGAGATAATTACTCAGCTTGGCAGGCTCAAAACCTATCAGGCATTGTTTCTGGCCGGTACTTTCCTCGATGATCCCGAAACCTCTTCCGCGGCTGCTTCTGCTGCAATGGTCATTGCTCTTCCTTCGGCGGAATCAAGCACGGGCATGTACGGTAACATTGTCAGGGAGATACTGACGAAAACTGCACAAAAACTGACCGGTCCCGAAAGCGAATACAATAAGGAAATGGTTGTCAAATACCTGGCCTCCATGCCTTCTGATGAAGGATTCAAATCAATGTTCAACGGCAAGGATCTGACCGGATGGCAGGGTCTGGTTGAAAATCCCATCGTAAGGTCAAAAATGAGAAGAGTTGACCTTGAAAGGCGGCAGGAAGAGGCTAATCTGATGGTGCCTGCAAACTGGAGTGTCAGGGATGGCTGCATCTGGTTTAACGGTAATGGAAGCAACCTTTGCTCCGTCCAGGAATACGGCGACTTCGAAATGCTTGTCGACTGGAAAATCACGAAGGACGGCGACAGCGGTATCTATCTCAGGGGAACACCCCAGGTACAGATCTGGGATACCTCCAGAACCGATGTGGGAGCCCAGGTTGGCTCAGGAGGCCTTTACAACAACCAGATCCATCCTTCCAAACCGCTTAAAGTGGCCGATAATCCTGTGGGTGAATGGAATACATTCAGAATTGTCATGGTGGGAGAGAAGGTATCGGTCTGGCTGAACGGAGAACTGGTGGTCGATAACGTGACCATGGAAAACTACTGGGACAGGAAAATCCCGATTTTCCCCAAAGGTGCGATTGAACTTCAGGCACACGGTACAGATCTGGCTTTCAGGGATATTTATGTCAGGGAAATCAGCGACAAGGAATTTAATCTGACAGCTGAAGAAAAAACGGAAGGCTTCGTCTCGCTGTTCAATGGCAGAAACCTCGACAACTGGGTAGGAAATACTCAATCGTACGTGGTTGAGGATGGAATGATAGTTATTAAACCGGAAAACGGCAGCGGGGGAAATCTATACACCGCAAGAGAATTTTCCGACTTTGTCTTCAGGTTTGAATTCATGCTTACCCCGGCAGCCAATAACGGTCTCGGGATAAGGACTCCCCTTGAGGGTGATGCCGCCTATGTCGGTATGGAGCTGCAGATTCTCGATAATGATGCCGATGTCTATGCAAAACTGCAGCCATACCAGTATCACGGTTCAGTTTACGGGGTAATCCCTGCCAGGCGCGGCTTCCTGAATCCCCTGGGCCAGTGGAACTACCAGGAAGTATACGTCAGGGGAACCCACATCAAAATTACCCTGAACGGAACAGTGATACTCGACGGAGATATTGCAGGACCCCGTGACAACGGCACTATGGACGGCAATGATCACCCCGGACTGAAGAACACGACGGGACATATAGGTTTCCTCGGACACGGTTCGGTGGTCAAATTCAGAAATATTAGAGTAAAGGACCTTTCATTATAGAAATACCATTCCCATGAAGATCAGAATCCTTGTCCCTGTCCTTCTGGCAGCCGTTTTAACCGCCTGCTCACAGGCTGGTCCGCCTGAACCTTATGGACCGCTCCCTTCGGAGAGGCAGCTTGCCTGGCATGAACTTGAATATTATATGTTCGTTCATTTCACAGTAAATACCTTCACCGATAAGGAATGGGGTTATGGCGACGAGAAGGAGTCGGTTTTCAATCCTTCAGCCCTTGACTGCCGTCAGTGGGCAAAGACCGCAAGCGAGGCAGGGATGAAAGGTATCATCATCACAGCCAAGCACCACGACGGATTCTGCCTGTGGCCATCGGCTCTGACTGAGCATTCTGTTAAAAACTCTCCATGGAAGGATGGAAACGGAGATGTACTGAAAGACCTCAGGGAAGCCTGTGATGAATACGGACTCCTTATGGGTGTTTATCTCTCACCATGGGACAGGAACTCATCAGTGTATGGCACCCCGGAATACCTGGTCTATTACAGGGACCAGCTGAGGGAACTGCTTACAAACTACGGCGATATCTTTGAAGTATGGTTCGATGGCGCCAATGGCGGTGACGGTTATTACGGCGGGGCAANNGACCCGCCGCATCGACAACAGGACTTACTATGACTGGCCCAATACCCACAAAATTGTAAGGGAACTCCAGCCCGGAGCGGTCATGTTCAGTGATGCCGGCCCCGATGTAAGATGGGTTGGCAACGAAAGCGGAATGGGCAGCCTTACGAACTGGTGCCTCCTGAATAAGGATGAAATGTATCCGGGCGGGGATTTTGCCAGAATCCTCGGGGAAGGACATGAAGACGGAAATTACTGGGTACCTGCCGAAGTCGATGTGTCAATCCGCCGCGGCTGGTTCTATCACGAATCACAGGATTCCATGGTAAGAAGTCCGGAGAATCTTATGGAGCTTTACTATTCATCAGTGGGGCGCAACAGCAACCTCCTTCTGAATGTTCCTCCCGACCGGAGAGGCCTGCTGCACGAAAATGACGTTGCCTCGCTTATGGGATTCAGGGAACTCCTGGCGAAGGAATTTGCAAACGAGCTTGCCGCCGGGAAAAAGGCCACCTCTGACGTGTCAAGGGGCAAGGGCTACAAAGCAGGCAACGTGAACGACGGAGATCCCGCCACCTACTGGGCTACCCCCGATGAGGTGACAACCGGCAGTGTTGTTATCGATTTAGGAACGGAAACAGAGGTGAACAGGATATTGATCCAGGAGTATATCAGGCTCGGACAACGTGTTCAGGAGTTCAGAGTGGAAGCCTTTGCTGACGGATCGTGGCAGACACTGATCGACGGAACTACAATCGGCCATAAGGTAATCCGGAAATTTCCCGTTGTGAGTGCATCAAAGATCAGAGTGACAATATTAAAATCAAAGGCAACTCCTTTGATCTCGAATATTGAACTCTACAGGGCTCCCGGGGAATAGGGAAAATTAATCAGAGAGATAGCGTTTGCTTCCGGAGATCAGCTCTTTCGGACTGACTTTACTATTTTGAGGGTTTCGGCGACCTTTGCAGCCATCCCATCCCAGTCTTTTTTCTGGATTAACTCTTTGGTGATCAGGTTTGAGCCGATACCTACACACGAAGCTCCCGCGTCAAACCACTCCTTAAGGTTTTCAACAGTCGGCTCCACTCCTCCCGTCGGCATGAGGTTCGACCACGGACAAGGCCCCTTTACTGCTTTTATAAAGTCGGGACCGCCCACAGACATGCCGGGAAATATTTTTATGATTTCCGCTCCAAGCTCTTCTGCATAGTTCACCTCTGACATCGATCCGCAACCGGGAATCCACAGGATTTTCCTCCTGTTGCAAACCTTCGACATTTCAGGGTTGAGAAGGGGTGATACAATAAAATTGGCCCCCAGTTGAATATACAGCGATGCAGTGCCCGGATCAACAACCGAACCAACTCCCAGCATCATCCCGGGTAATTCCTTAATTGCCCATTTATTGAGATCGCTGAAAAGCTCGTGGGCAAAGTCGCCGCGGTTGGTGAATTCAAATATATTGATCCCTCCTTTGTAACAAGCGGTTATCACGTTCCTGCATATTTCGGGATCCTTCTGATAAAAAACCGGAATGATACCAGTTTCCTGCATCCTTATTATTACTTCAATCCTGCTGAATTTTGCCATGGTTTTCCTGATATAGATACAAATGTACCAAAAAAACCACAGCTGCAAATAACATAGCACTGCCTTGGTGCTTTTATGCTTTCATGCCTATATCGCAATTGCGAACCGGTTACTAAATTGATGAGAATATTATCCGTATTTAACACATATTCAGCTCTTTCAGAGCTGTACGACAGGGGGGCTGGCTTACCTCCGGTTGCACCGGAGGTTATTCACATTAAGCCACTTACGTGGCTTCCGGTGGTTGCTGGAAGCTCCTTTGGAGCTTTGTCTCCACCTGAACAGATCCGTTTGGTGTATATCCTTATGCCTTCATGCTGTTTCTACATACCTTCGTCTCTCCGTCCCTTAGTCCCTTCGTCCCTTAGTCTCCTTTACGCCTTGATGCTGTTTCTACATCTCTTCGTCCCTCCGTCCCTTCGTCCCTCCGTCTCCCCTTCTCTCCGTCTCCCATTCTCCCATTCTCCCCCTCTCTTTTTCTATTTTTCTTATTAATTCTCTATCTTAGCTGATCATTTTTCAAAGATGGCCCTGAACTATATCTGGATCGCATTCTTCCTTATCGGTTTCATCGTTGCTCTCGGTCAGCTGATATTTTCCGGCAATACAGCGATATTCAACGACATGATCAATTCCACCTTTGCCAGCGCGAAGACGGGTTTCGAGATATCGCTTGGACTTACCGGCGCCCTTACCCTGTGGATGGGTCTGATGAAGGTGGGCGAGAAAGGCGGAGTTGTCGGTATGCTTGGAAGACTTTTCGGTCCGTTCTTCGAAAAATTATTTCCGGAACTTCCCAAAGGCCATCCGGCCTACGGATCCATGATACTGAACTTTTCCGCCAATATGCTTGGGCTCGATAATGCCGCCACTCCGATGGGACTTAAGGCAATGAAGGAAATCCAGGATTCAAACCCCAAAAAGGACACCGCTTCGAACGCACAGATCATGTTTCTGGTACTCAATGCCTCCGGACTGACAATAATACCCGTAAGCATCATGGTTTACAGGACTCAGCTTGGAGCTGCAAATCCGGCTGATATATTCATCCCGATACTGATCGCCACCTATGTGGCAACTCTTGTGGCAATGATAAGTGTAGCCGTTGTTCAGAAAATAAACCTCTTTGATAAGGTTATATTGGCTTACATGGGCAGCCTGACAGCAATCATAGCAGGCATAATTTACTACTTCAGCACCCTCCCGAGGGAGCAGATTGCCAACGTCTCGACATTTGCAGCCAACTTCATCCTCTTTACCATAATAATACTGTTCATTGTACTTGCCCTTGTGAAAAGGGTGAATGTATATGACGCATTTATTGAAGGAGCAAAGGACGGATTCGGGGTGGCGATTAAAATAATACCCTTTCTGGTGGCTATCCTGGTGGCTATCGGGATATTCAGGGCTTCCGGCGCCATGGATTTTATTATTAAAGGCTTTGAGCATTTCTTTGCCTGGCTGGGTTTCGACACACGCTTTACCGGAGCGCTTCCCGTGGCTTTTATGAAACCCCTGAGCGGAAGCGGGGCAAGAGGACTTATGATCGACGCAATGACAACATACGGCGCAGATTCCTTCCTGGGGCGGCTTTCATGTACCCTTCAGGGAGCAACGGATACTACTTTCTATATTATAGCGGTTTATTTCGGTTCGGTGGGAGTGAAGAACACCCGTCATGCCGTTGGCTGCAGCCTGCTGGCTGATCTGGCTGGTGCAATTACTGCAATACTTGTTGCTTATCTGTTCTTTGGGTAAAACCGAACAGAGAACCGGTTAAGAGGGATGAGATTTTTTTAACCTGGTGGCTTTGCGACCTGGTGGCAAAATGAATGCCGCCAAGGCGCTAAGACACAAAGATTCACTAAGTTAATGCTATAGGTTGCAAACACACAGGACGTTTAACACTAATATTTATATGTATGAAAAGAAGTCTCACGCTTTTGTTATTTTTTGTTTTTTTTATTTCCTGTAATCAGTCGCCTCAATCCGTGACCGGAATGCACGAGTCAGAAATCCAGTTCATTGATTCAGGTGAAGTGACCAATGATTTTTACGACAATACCGAAACATTCAACCTGCCTCTGCCTGAACTTACTGTCGGAGGGGAGATTGGCAATCCGGGGAAAGTTGATTTCTCATCGCTTTCAAGGCATTCGGTGATTGTAAAGGAAACTGTCCTGGATCCGGAGGGAGGCGACAGGTTTGTGGGAGCATACAGGTACGACGGGTATTCTCTCTTTGATATCCTTAAAAACATTAAAGTTCAGAAATCAAATTCTGAAGAATTCAACTCAGTTATCGACCTTTTTGTGGAGATTGAAAATGCTTCAGGTGAAAAGGCTGTCTTCAGCTGGGGTGAGATCTATTACCCAAACGACCTCCATGAAATTCTTATCGCCGACAGAGTTTCAAGGATAGTCCCTTCAAAGACCAACGATCTCTGGACTCTTCCTGCGGATGGCAGGATTGTGGCTGGCAGCGACCTTATTACTGAAAGAAACATATCCTCGCCTGTCAGAATAACCATAAGGTCATTCCCAAAATCGTTCACTGTTGCTCAGGGATTGTCGCCCATGTTTTCAAAGCAGATAGCGCTTTTTGTTAACGGATCACCGGCCGGAGCAATCACCGGTTATCCTGCCGGCATGCATGAGATTACTTTTAATACAATATTCTACGGCAGGGGCAGAGGTATTCACAGCACAGAACCTTTCAGCGGGATTATGCTGAAAGATGTGTTGTCGCCGGACATCCCTGTTAACCGCGACAACCTGCGATCAGGCATCATGTGTATTGCTGCAGAGGATGGCTACAGGTGCACCGCGTCATTTTCGGAGATCTTCAACAGGAATGATCAGCAGGAATTCCTTCTTGTAAAAACTGAACCGGGAGAAGACGGCGGGCTGTTCAGGATCTTCCCTGCCTGCGATTTCTTCTCCGACAGGGCAATAAAATCAGTGAAGGAAATACATCTTGGTTTTTAATTCACCTGTGTCATGAATCATGCCCTGATCTCACTGCTGGTACTTATCTCAATTATATTGATTATTGCACTGACCACAAGGTTCAGGGTTCACGCCTTCATGGCCCTTTTTATTGTCTCGCTTCTCCTTGCCGCTGTAACACTTCCTCCTGATTCGATTATCAAGGCCATGAAGGAGGGATTCGGCAGTACCATGGCCTCAATCGGGTTTCTCATAATTTTCGGCGCCATGATCGGAGTTATTCTCGACAGGACCGGAGGGACACTAAGCATTGCAGGCTATATCCTTTCGAAAACAGGGGAGAAGAGAAGTCCCGTTGCTCTGGGGATCACCGGATTTATTACCGGACTCCCCATCTTCTGCGATTCGGGATTTATCGTGCTTAGCGGACTTGCCAAATCGCTCAGCAGGAAATCAGCCGTTTCTATGCCCTTTATGGCAACGGTTCTCGCAACCTCGCTTTACTCGGTGCATTGTCTTATTCCTCCTCATCCCGGGGCCCTGGCTGCATCGGGGATGGTGGATGCCAATATCGGATACCTCATTGTGGCAGGAATTCTGTTCGCCATACCGGGGGCTGTTTCAGCCTGGTTATGGAGTGCCTGGGCATCGCGGAAATTCAAGGCATCATCGCCTTCTCCGGATATCAGGGAAGCCGATAATTTACCTCAGAGACTGCCTCATGTTCTCCTTTCAATCCTTCCGATTGCGGTGCCTCTTCTGCTTATAACAGCCAAATCTCTGACCGGACTTTTTGACCCTGACGGGAAATCAATAATAACAAAGATATTCGAACTTCCGGGCGAACCGGTCATTGCACTTTTTATCGGTGTCCTGTTTTCACTTGTTCTGCTGAAAAACCTTTCAATCGCCGGAATGAACTCCGTCTTTGCCGACGCTATTCTGAAAGCCGGCCCGATATTGATAATAACGGCAGCAGGAGGAATGTTCGGGATGGTGATACGATCGACCGGAATCGGGGAAATCCTTGGGGAACAACTCGCCGGAAGCGGGATCGGACTTGTGATTCCCTTCATGGTGGCGGTGATAATGAAGACTGCCCAGGGTTCTTCAACTGTCGCGATAATAACTGCCGCATCAATAGTGGCGCCAATGCTGGGAATGCTGGGCCTGGGATCCGAATGGGGCAGGGTGCTGGCAATGCTTTCCATGGGCGCCGGATCGATGATAGCATCGCATGCAAATGATTCATACTTCTGGGTGGTTACAAACTTCTCCGACATTAAGGTTGGGGAGACCCTGAGGGTTTATACCACATCCACCATAGTGATGGGAACAGTGGTTTTTGCATGCGTCTGGTTGGTTTCATTGTTTGTTCTGTAATTTTATTGTTATGAGAAACAGGGATACTGCCTTACAGATCTTTCTTGCCGGTGTCAGAAGCGTGCTTCCGGAAAAGCTTATCACTGACATTCTGAGCCTTAAGGGACAGGTACTTGTTGCAGGCAGCCATGAGATCTCCCTCGGGAGTGTTGAAAATATCCGGGTGATAGGTGCCGGAAAAGCCAGCGCTGCCATGGGACATTATGTCGAATGTATTCTTGGCGACAGGATCAGCGGCGGCCATATAGTCGTCAAGTATGGTCACTCATGTCTTCTAAAAAAAATAAAGGTCACTGAGGCCGGGCACCCCCTGCCCGATGAGAATGGATTCAGGGCTGCCCGCGAAATTATTGATATAGCAAACAAGGCGTCTGGTAACGATCTGGTTATCTGTCTTATATCGGGAGGTGCATCGGCCTTGCTCGCTGATCTTCCCGGGGGACTGCTTCCTGAGGAACTCTATATAGTGAATAATCTTCTGGTACGTAGCGGCGCCACCATTCATGAGATCAATTGTGTCAGGAAACATCTTTCCGCAGTAAAGGGAGGTCAGCTTGCCCGGGCCATCCGGCCTGCAAGGCTCATCACTCTCATTATATCGGATGTCATCGGAAATAACCTCGACGTCATCGGTTCCGGACCAACAGTGCCTGATACAACAACCTTCGCCGACGCGCTTGCCGTAATTGAAAAATACAACCTTACAGGCGATGTCACACGGGGAGTGCTTAATTACATCCGCGACGGATGTGCGGGATATCATCCCGAAACTCCCAAGCCGGGGGACCTGATCTTTGAAGGTACTCTGAATGTGATTGCCGGCACCAACCAGGCTGCCCTACGAGCCTGTAAAAACGAGGCAGCAAAACTGGGTTTCAGGTCCTATATCATTGATACCGGAATTGAGGGAGATGTGGATACTGTTTGTGAATCAATATTAAATACTGCAGTTTCATTCAGGAATAACAAGGATATTCCAAAGCCGGCCTGTCTTCTGTACGGAGGGGAGACGACGGTCAGAGTGACAGGTGACGGACTTGGAGGACGGAACCAGCACCTGGCCCTTTCGGCTGCAATAAAGCTTAAGGATATTCCCGGAATTACAATCCTTTCGGCCGGTACTGACGGAACCGACGGCCCTACAGATGCAGCAGGGGCGGTTGCCGATTCGGATACTTTTGCTGAGGCCTCCTCTATGAATGAGGATCCCATAAATTACCTCGCCGATTTCAATTCATATAACTTCTTCCGGCGGGTCGGCGGATTAATTACGACCGGTCCGACCTATACAAATGTCATGGATATCGTTGTAGTCATCGTGGAATGATCTCCCGTTTGATTTTATTATATTTGTCTTGAACCCCGTGCTGCTTTATCCGGCCCGGAAATACTGTTAATATATGAAAGCCCTTGTGTTGGAGGAATATAATAAACTGGTTTACAAAGATGTACCTGAACCTGATGTTAGGCCCGACGAGGTCCTGATCAGGATCAAAGCCTGCGGTATCTGCGGATCGGATGTTCACGGACTCGACGGAAGCACCGGAAGAAGGATACCTCCCCTTGTTATGGGCCATGAGGCTTCAGGAGTTATCGTCTCGGCAGGACCGGAGGTCAAGGGGTGGAACCCCGGCGACAGGGTGACCTTCGATTCGACCGTGTACCCCCTGAACGACTGGTACACACTCGAAGGAAGGTATAACCTGAGCGATAACAGGGAGGTGATTGGCGTTTCCCCGGGCGATTACAGGCGCAACGGGGCTTTTGCTGAATTCCTTGCAGTGCCTCAGCATATCCTATACCGTATCCCCGGTTCAGTGTCGTTCGAACAGGCCGCAATGGTAGAGGCTGCGGCAGTCGCACTTCATGCAATCAACATTGCTTCAGTGAGAACCGGCGACTCATGCGTTGTCACTGGTGCCGGAATGATAGGCTCTTTCCTGATCAGGTTACTCAAAATTGCAGGGGCCGGACAGGTGATAGCCCTCGATAATGACCCGGTGAAGCTTGAAAATGCGAAAAGAAGCGGAGCCGCTCACGCATTCAATACATCTGACGGTGATGCGGTTGAAAGTATTAAACACCTTACAAAAATGAGGGGATCAGATGTCTCATTCGAGGCAGTTGGCAGGAGCGAAACAGTCAACCTGTCAATAGCTTCGGCCAGGAAAGGAGGAACCGTCGTTCTTGTCGGCAATACATCAAAGACCATCGAGTTCCCTCTCCAGAAGGTCGTTACCTCCGAACTGAAAGTCCTCGGAAGCTGTGCCATCAGAGGCGAGTATGATGCCATCCTCACCCTTATGAATGACGGGCGCCTGGATGTTGCCGACATGATATCGGCAGTGGTTCCGCTTTCGGAAGGCGCCGAATGGTTCAGGAAACTATACAATAAAGAGGGTGATCTTAACAAAGTGATCCTGGTACCTTAAATATTACTTATGAAGCAGGAAAGGATTTTCAATATTTCTATTGCAGGATGCGGTAAGGTTGCCCATTTGCATGCAAAGGCAATTCAGAATATCCCCAATGCCCGTCTGACAGGGGTTTGGAGCAGGACCCATGCGACGGCAAAGGATTTTGCATCCGTTTATAAAACAAAGGCTTATACTGATATCTCTGCAATGGTCGTGGAAAATGAGACCGACCTGGTAATCATTTGCACACCCCATCCCTTCCATAAACAGCCTGCCATCGAGGCCGCAGAGGCCGGTGCCAATGTTCTTGTCGAAAAACCGCTGGCCTCGGATCTTGGCGATTGCGATGCAATAATAAATGCCTGCCGGGGCGGGAATGTAAAACTCGGAGTTGTGAGTCAGCGAAGGTGGTACTCACCTTCTATGAGAGTGAAACGTGCAATCGACGACGGAAAGATAGGGAAGCCCGTTCTTGCAACCATAACTATGCTTGGATGGCGCGACAAGGATTACTATGATGCCGATGCCTGGCGCGGGACATGGAAGGACGAGGGAGGAGGAGTCCTGGTTAACCAGTCTCCCCACCAGCTCGACCTGATGCTCTGGTATATGGGCGATATCGATGAGGTCTATGGTCTCTGGCGTAACCTTAACCACCCTTATATAGAGGTCGATGATACGGCGCTCGCCATCATTAAGTTTAAGAGCGGGGCTATAGGAAATATCCTGGTGAGCAACTCTCAGAAGCCGGGTATATTCGGAAAAGTTCATGTTCACGGCGAAAACGGAGCTTCGGTCGGAGTGCAGACCGACGGAGGCGCGATGTTCATAGCAGGCAGGTCGGGAGTTGCCGAACCTCCTGTCAACGATCTCTGGACTGTACCTGGAGAAGAAAAGATGCTTGCAGGCTGGGTAAAGGAGGATACGGAGATATTCAACAGATACGATCCGACTGTTTATTACATGCAGTGCCAGATAGAGGATTTCCTGACAGCAATTGAAAATAATACCGAACCAATGGTCACAGGAGAAGCAGGCAGGAAAACCGTGGAGCTCTTTTCAGCAATATACCGTTCAACACGTGACAATGTGCCGGTCAGGTTCCCTTTAGGGCCTGAATCCGGCAGCAGTGATCGGTAATCGGTTCCCGATAGCTATCGGGACGGTATTCGGTAATTCTCTCCGCATACCGCACACCGCGTACCGCGTACCGCAGCAACCAGCAACCAGTAAACTAAAAACTCATCCCTCATCACTCAAACCTCAAACCTCAAACCTTCCTCTATGTCTCCTCTCTACATTGTACTGATAGTCGTAACCGGAGTGACGCTTCTCCTGTTGATGGTGCTTAAATTCCGGCTGAGCGCCTTTGTTTCCCTGCTGATAACATCGATTGTTGTCGGAATAATGGCCGGAATGCCTCTCGACAAGATATCCCAGAGCATCCAGGAGGGGATGGGAAGCACCCTTGGCTTTGTCGCAACGGTTGTCGGTCTCGGGGCAATTTTCGGACAAATGCTTGAAAGTTCCGGAGGCGCTCGGGCTCTGGCTAACTACCTTATCAGAAAATTCGGTACTGATAAAGCCTCCTGGGCACTCACGCTTACAGGTTTTATTGTAGGTATCCCAATCTTTCTCGATGTAGGGTTTATAATCCTTATCCCTATTGTTTACGCTCTGACCAGAGATACAAAGCGCTCAGTTCTCTATTATGCAATCCCTCTTCTGGCAGGGCTGGCGGTGACACATACGATGGTGCCCCCTACACCCGGACCGACGGCTGTCAGCGAAATTCTGGGAGTCGATCTGGGATGGGTTGTCATGATGGGTTTGCTGGTTGGAATTCCCACGGCGGTGATTGCCGGACCTCTGTTCGGACGGTTTATTGCAAAACGGATCTATGTACCTGTCCCTGAAATCTTTCAGGACATGGGAAATGATGGTGAAAAGGACCATAAGAACCTGCCTTCATTCGGGATCATTGCTGCGCTTATTATGACACCGCTTCTTCTCATTCTGATGAGCACTTTCATAAAACTTGGAGTCGACAAGGGAGTTCTCGATAATTCAGTAAGCACTCGTGTGCTTATTTTCATCGGCCACCCTTTCACCGCACTCATAATTGCAACTCTTTTATCAATCCTTCTGTGCCTTAAGATGAAAATGTCGCGCCAGGTTATCCTCGACCTCAGCACAAAAGCCCTGGGGCCGGCAGGCATAATTATACTTGTCACAGGCGCGGGAGGGGTGCTGAAGCAAATCCTTGTCGACAGCGGAATCGGGAAAATGCTCGCGGAATCGCTTGCTGATTCGTCGATACCCATAATCGTTCTTGCATGGGTCCTGTCCTCTCTTGTAAGGATAACCCAGGGATCGGCAACAGTGGCAATGATAACCGCAGCCGGTATAATCTCACCGCTTCTGTCAACGTTCAACCTCAGCCAGCCAAACATTGCACTGATCGTTATTGCTATCGCTGCAGGTGCTACAATCCTGTCGCACGTTAACGACAGCGGATTCTGGATCGTGGGCAAATATCTCGGGATGAACGAGAAGCAAACGCTTAAGACATGGACCGTTATGGAAACGATCATAGCCGTGTGCGGGCTCGTTTTCACACTGATACTGTCGCTGTTTTTCCGTTGACCCCTGAGTTTAAATCGCTATATTTACCAGTCCAACGAATCAGTGTAATTCTTAAAGGAAAATTATGAAGTTAAAGTTTTGCGGAGCCGCAAGAGAAGTGACCGGAAGCAAGATTCTCCTTACTACAGGGCTGGGGAAAAGGATTCTTTTTGATTGCGGCATGTTCCAGGGAAAAGGGCTTGAGACAGATGCAATGAACCGCGATCTGGGATTCGACCCTGAATTTATCGATCATATTATTCTTACTCACGCCCATATCGATCATTCAGGTCTTATCCCATATGTCTATAAGCTGGGATTCAGGGGATCCATTGTTTGTTCAAACGCCACCCGCGATCTCTGTTCGATAATGCTGGCTGATACTGCCTACATCCAGGAAAATGATACAAAAACCTTCAACAAGCGCAGAATAAAGAAAGGTTTGCCCATTGTGACCCCTTTATTTACGCAGGAGGACGCAAAGGACTGCATGAAACTCTTTATCGGCGTACCGATAGATATGAAATTCACTATTGACAGCAATATCAAGGTGAAATTCACTAATACCGGACACATGCTCGGAAGCGGGGTGGCAAACCTTTACATAACCGAGAACGGCAAGACAACCCGGATAGCCTATACCGGTGATATCGGCAGACCTTCGAACAGAATTCTTGCTCCTCCCAAACCATTCCCCCAGGCAGATATCCTGATTACTGAATCGACATACGGCGACCGGCTGCACGAAGATCTGGTAAGAGCCGACCAGGCACTGCTCGACGTGGTCAACCACACCTGTGTTGAAAAGAAAGGCAAATTGCTTATACCCTCATTCAGTGTGGGACGAACCCAGGAAGTAGTGTATTCACTCAATAAATTCTTCAATGAGGGCAAACTTCCACGGGTCGAGATCTTTGTCGACAGCCCTCTTTCGGTCAACGCCACAACCATATTCAGAATGCATCCGGAATGCTTCAATAAAGAAGTACTGAACGTCATGGAAACAGATTCTGATCCCTTTGGATTTAACAGCCTGACCTATATATCCCGCCAGCAGGATTCGAAAAAACTGAATGAATACGACAAACCCTGCATAATTATTTCTGCATCGGGCATGATGGAAGCCGGGCGAATTAAACATCACCTGGCAAATAACATATCTGATCCGCGTACCACAATTCTCGTTGTAGGGTATTGCTCGCCTGTAACCCTGGGGGCAAAAATCGCAAGAGGCGACAAGGAAGTCTCTATTTTCGGTACGGTCCACAAGGTGAATGCCGAGGTGATATCACTCGATTCATTCAGCGGCCATGGGGATTACAATGAAATGATCGATTTCCTGAATTGCCAGAATAAGAACGAGATCCGCAAGACTTTCCTTGTGCACGGAGATTATGAGACTCAGGTCAATTATTCCGCGAGACTCAAAGAGGCAGGTTTTAATGATATAAGCATCCCTTCGCCAAAACAGGAATATACGATCTGATCCAGGTCCTTTTGACCTGTCCGGTGAGCAAATTATGCCGGGTTTCAGACATTTACCCTAAGGTTCAGTCATAACTGATCCGCGTTGCTTCGTCCTCAAGCGTGAGCTTAATTGATTCCCCGGGGAACTCGTTATTCCAGGAGTTAAGCTTTGTATGAGTAGTAAAATATTTCTGAGGTATGGGGTGCGTACCGAAGATTACTTTCATACCATATTTTTCTTCAATGAATTTTTTAAAATACTCCATGTATGGGCATGGAGGATAGCCAACCAGAAATCCGGTGGCGAAATGAATATTGGTTACTCCGTTTTTCTTCATTTCTTCCGGTGCATATTCGATATTCCCTCCCGGACATCCACCGCAGGTAGTATAAGCTGCAATTTCTATCTCCTGATCTTTGTAAATTGAAAATGCTCCCTCCCTGCTGGCAGCTGACCTGAAGCATTTACCGCCGGCACAGGTGTTGTACCTGTCGCAAATAACAATGCCTATCTTTATTTTTTCCATCCGTTTTAAGTTAGATCCTAAAAGTAGTTTAAATCTTAATACGGTTTTGCTGCAACTTAAGAACTAATAGCATTTTAACACTTCCGGATGTTCAGGAGTGCCTATATCTTCACCGTCCTGACCTTTATATTTCATTTCCGGATTGTAATTTATTCCAAGTTTATCGAGTAAGGGTTCAACAGAAACCTGATGACTCTGAAGTCCTATATCCCATGGGTCGTGACCAAGCAGCAGGCCGGCGATTTCTTCATAGGTCAGAACAGGGATTCCATATCCGTTTTCACCATAGGTTATACCTGCCTGCCCGGCGATTACGTACTGCCACCTGTCGAGGAAGAAGGTACACCCGGGGCAATTTGCAATTATCAGATCAGGCTTGTAGGGCAGCATGGAATCAAACTTCTTTTTCGAATTTGAAACAGAATAGCCGCGGTTAGATTTGAGCAGGTACTGACGAAAACCAAATCCGCAGCAATGACGGCGTTCCGGGTAATCAACCTGTTCTCCGCCCCATTCATCAATCATTCCCGCAAGCACATACGGATATTCGGCTCCGCCTAGTCCATGTGAAGGGAAGATCTTTGCATAATGGCATCCTACATGATCCACAACCTTAAGAGGCTCTCCGGTGTTTTTGTTGATAAGTCGGTATTTGGATTGTGCAGCTATCTCTTTACGGAATTTATAGATCACATCACTTGCGTGAACAAGGTTTTTCGGTATTGTGAATGTCATCCCTGTTGCTCTTTTTAACGCTTTCCGGGTCTTTTCTTCTGTTTCAGGAAAGTGTTTCCAGGTCTCGAGCATTTCGATATAAATGCCAAACGAAGTAACACATGAGACAACAAAATTCTCATAGCCTGCCTGGTTCATCAGCGCAAACTGACGGGCAACAACCGTCATGATTGTTTCCATGGGTATCAGACCGGAATGGTAGGCAATACCCGTGCAGGTAGTCTGGCGTGCATCATCATATATGTCCTTGCCTAGGACATCCCTGAGAATGTTCAAATATAGATTTTCTGCGGCAGGGAAAATATTTTGCCTGATACAGCTTCGTGCAAAATAATATTTGTCATCAGCTATGTCTTTCTGATATGCCGTCCAGATCTCATTTCTTTTTAGTTTCACTTTACACTGATCTTTTAAGGGTTATTGCCATTTTCCTGTTTATTGTAGACAAATTTCCAATATTCGTCTTTCCCACTGCTGAATTCCTTCCCAAGTTCTTTTGCTTTTTCGGATGAATATTTCTCAATTTTCTCAAACCTGCCGGTTCCACCGGTTTCATCAAAGATCCTCTTAAGATCATTAAGGGACTCCTGCGTGGTGTTGCGAAGTGTGCCGGATCTGTCCTCACTGTAACTTGTCCCCAGCCGTTTCATCATGGAATTCCTGTTCTTTCTCATCCAGTCCCATACAGGACCTTGTTCAGGGTAGGTCTCAAGGTCAACTTCATCTATATATATGCAATACCCATACTTGAGAATATGATCTCCGACAGTCCTTTTTATAGCAAGCTGCTTTCGGCCCTGTTCACTTTCAATAAAAAATCCTGTTTCAATCGAAAGAGCTCTTAGCGCCTGGATTACATAACATGGTACATTCCCGCGGGGACATCTGGTTTTGCATGAAAGACACTCGCCGCATCGCCATATTGTATCGCTTTTAAGCAATTTCTCAAGCTCCTGCTCATCTCTTTCCTGCACAATATTCATAACCATACGCGGGTCATAATCACTGACTTCCGCAGCAGGGCAAATTGCCGTGCATACTCCGCAATTCATGCAGGCTTTCATGCCTTCCTTATACCTGACATCCTTTTCAAGTTGTTCATATAAACCCTGCATATATTCCTGTTATTAAGCTTTTGATGATTTTTTGATCCTGTTTAATTTCCCCGACAATATTTTTTTCCTCAGAATATTAATCTTGTCAATGAATAATATCCCCTCAAGGTGATCATATTCATGCTGAAAGATCCTTGCCGTTATTCCTTCAAGTTCTTCTTCGTGAAATTTTAACTGCAGGTCCTGATATCTTACTACTATTTTCTCCGGTCTGTAAACTTCTTCAAAAATTCCGGGGATACTCAGGCAGCCTTCACGGTAAATAATGTCTTTGTTGTTTTTGTAAATTATTTCAGGGTTTATGAAAATTCCTGAAAACTTTTCAGTTGTCAGATCATCATCTTCAAGCGGAGTGGTGTCAATTACAAAGACCCTTTTCAGCAGATTGATTTGTGGCGCTGCCAGGCCTATGCCTTCAGCTTTCCTGATTGTACTAAAAAGATCATCGGCATACTTCTGAATATCATCTTCTGCAGTTACTTCTGCAGAATATTTCCTGAGAACAGGGGAACCATACAGAATGATAGGTACTACCATTATTCAGAACCGTTAATTGGAATATCTATATAAGATCTTTTATTAATCGTTTAAGAGCAATGTTTATGCAAATAAAGTGAACATACGTTCATAATACAAGTTTTTTCTGTACTTTTTGGATAATGCATGTAATTTTTCCTGAACTGTTGTCAAATAACTTTGCTTTCTTAATCCTGAGTATAAATCATTAATATATTAAGCTGATAATAATCTGATGACA